>JADFYN010000179.1:1865-7287 GCA_015233055.1 Deltaproteobacteria bacterium | reverse complement strand
AAATCAAATAATAGATTTGTACCACTAACGGTTAAGTGGAGTCGCCAGGTTTTTTGTCTTCCACCAACAGATGAGCCCACTTGACCTTAAGTTAATGACATTGGGTTGCTGGTTGCTGGTTGCTGGTTGCTGGTTGCTGGTTGCTGGTTGCTGGTTGCTGGTTGCTGGTTGCTGGTTGCTGGTTGATACTTGTTTGCTTTTGTTATTACAAGATAAATTCGTATTTTTTTAGTTTTAATATTAGCCTGGGGACTAAACCTGATGGGGAGCCATCGAGCCATTGGACCTGGTCATTTTAAACCTGCAACGAGAAACAAGCAACCGGTAACCGATGTTTAATGGCCGGAACTATCCCCTTCCGGCCCCTCGCCCAGCAGATCCAGACCCCATTTCTTGACGGCCGCCACGCCTCCCTGGAGATTACAGGTATTGGTCAGCCCGGCCTGATTCAGGGTGATCTGGGCTTCATAGGATCTGGCGCCGGAGTTACACACCAGAACCAGCCGCTTGTCTCGAGGCACTTCATTGACCCTGGCCGACAACTGTTCCTGAGGGATATTGACCCATCGATCAGGGTACTTCTTGACGAATGGTTCCGCGTTGCCCCAGGCCCGGACATCAAGAACGACGGCTTCACCCGACTGGCCGGAGGAGAACAACCGGTCAAATTCATCTACTTCAATGGCCCGGTTACGGCCCGCCAAGATGTTTTCAGCGGTATTGGCCAGGGCATTGACAATATCCATGGCCGAGGCAAAGGGCGGCGAATAGGCCACCTCCAAATTACTGATATCGGTGATAGTCGGCTGATATTTTAAGACCGCGGCCACAGCGTCCACCCGGGCGGCCAATCCCTGGCCATTGGAACTCAGGCCCTGAATACCCAACACCCGGGCCGTGGCCCTATCCACGACCAACTCTAAGTAGATGAACTCCATTTCCGGGTAAAAGTGAGCCCGGTCGCCCTGGACGACAAAGGCACTGACGGCATCGAATCCGGCAGCCCTGGCCCTAGACAGGGTCAAACCGGCGCCGGCCACAGCATGATCAAAAACCTTAATGATTAGATTTCCGACGACTCCGTCAAAGGTGGCTGAAAGACCGGCCAGGTTGGAGCCAATCACCCGACCGTGGCGGTTGGCCAGCGAACCCAGCGGCAAATATACCTGCTTACCAGTAATCAAGTGCCGGTTTTCGACACAATCTCCGCCGGCAAAAATATCCGGATCAGAAGTCTGAAGATGACTGTTCACCTCTATGGCCCCGCCGGGGGTAATGGCCAGCCCGGCCTCCCGGGCGAGATCTACGTTGGGCCTGGCCCCGACGGCCATGATGACCAGATCGGCCTCAATCTTCCTTTTATCGGTGACTACTCCGGTTGCCTTGCCCTGCCCTTCGATGGCCTGGACTCGCTCTCCCAGCAAACAAGTGACGCCTTCATCCTGAAGCTTCTTTTGAACCATCCCGGCCAGGTTGGGGTCGATCAAACCCGGCAAGACATGATCCATAAACTCGATTATGGTTACCTCAATGCCCCAGAGGTCGGTCAGGGCCTCGGCCATTTCCAGGCCGATGAAACCGGCCCCGATAATCACCGCCTTAGCCACGGCCCCGGAAGTTAATTGACTTTTGATGGCTTCGGCGTGACTCATATTAGCTACGACAAACACATTGTCCAGGTCTGCGCCGGGTATGTTCAGCCGGTTGGGACGGCTGCCCGTGGCCAGGACCAACTTGTCATAGCCAAGGTCAAACTGGGCTCCGGTATCCAGATTCCGGCAGATTACCCGCTTTCCCGGCCGGTCCAGCAAAACGGCCCTGGTCCTGGTCATCACGTCAACACCTTTGGCCCCGTGAAAAAACCCGGCATCCCGGACCATATGAAAACTGGTGCTCATCAATTCCTTAGCATCACTCACGTCGCCGGAAACAAAATAAGGGATGCCGCATCCCCCGTAGGATATTATATTATCAGCATCGATCATGGTTACCTGAGCATCCGGTTCGAGCCGTTTAAACCGGCAAGCGGCTTTCGGCCCCAGGGCTACGGCTCCGATGATAACGACATTCTTGGGCATATTTTGTCCTCCATGAGCAAATCAGTTGGTCACACGCCGGTCCCAGAAAAGGCCAAGGGTCTCCCCGGACCTCTCCAGCCTGCATTTCGCCGCTGAGGTTGATGGTGTAAGAATCCTGTCCACCACCGGTGGAGTGATGAAACTATAAATTATTTATCTAAATTAATGGTCAGAGGAATAACGTGGATTTGGTGGGAGATTTCCTGGGTAGGTCCCAGTCGCCAATCTAAACATTTGGCGCGCTCGCCCAGCGCCTCCTGGATCTTGGTTACCACTCCCTTGACATTGATCACGGGATGACGGGAAAACACTTCCGGCAATCCATAGGTCAGGTTACAGGCCAAGCACTTGCCGGGCCGCTCTTTGAGGTGAAATTCAAAAACCAATTTTTTGGTATTGTGCTTCTTAAATTCCAGGTTAATGTCAAAGGCGCCTTCTCTGACATCTCCCAACAGGGCTTCAAAAAACATGTCTGCCCGGTCTTCTGGAAACAATTTCTTCAAGGCGGTTGCGGTGAAAATATCTTTGTAGTTTTCCGTAGCCATAGTCTTTCCCTAACTAATGCGTGCACCAATAAATTCGACGGTTATTTGGATAGGATGGCCGGGGCCGGCCGTAGTTGAAATAAAATTCAGTCAAAGACAACACTAAGGGGGGATGAAGCCTTGCTACTTAAAGCAAGGTCACCTTTTACTACATCTTTTTTCCATAGTCAAACCCAGAGTTCAAGGAAACACAGGTCAGCCCCGGCGCGGGACGCGTCGAGTCAGGTCCACAACTGCAGCCAGGTATTGATCAATGCCACGCAGGAAGATGTCATTGTGATTAGCCATGGGAATCATTAAGAGCCTCTTCTCCGGAGCGGAACCAGCCTCAAAAAGCGCCCGGCCATCCGAAAAAGGAATGATTTGGTCATATTCTGCATGGATGATCAAGGTGGGGCCATGATATTTTTTAATTTTATCAATGTTGGCGAATCCGTCCTCTTCCCTCACCCCGAGAGCCGCCATATTCACACCTAACAGAGCCAATAATGGAGCCGCATAGGCGAACCCGCTCTCCACGATCAATCCGTCGATCTCATCCGGATAACTCGCGGCCAGTTCCAAGGCTGAGGCACTGCCCAATGATCGACCCATGACGATGAGAGGGCCCGTATAACCATCTTCTTTTAGCCAGGTTTTGATATAGCCAAAGACAAGATGGCAGTCGCGCATCATGGAAGTAATGGACGGACGGCCCCCGGATCTCCCGTATCCCCGGTAGTCTACAGGCAAAAAGTTCAGCCCGTTTTTGATGTAAAGCGGCCCTAAGTAATCATAGTCGGACACTATTTCTCCATTTCCGTGGAAGAAAATAATGTTTGGCCCGGCCTTATCGGCCACATGAAAGCGAGCGCCCAGGGATATTGTTTCACTCACCGGAATCAACAGATCAAATACCTTTTGGGATGACGCCGGGGGCGTGAAATCCGGTCGCGGATGAAACAACATCAGCAACACCTCCGGGCGGTCCAGCGCGGCATAATCGATCTGAGAAATATCAATCATTGTAATCTCCTGTTCAATCTTGCCGCGGCAATCAGGCCTGACCATCGGGTCCTAATCGGACTAAATCATGCTTCCTCCCGGCCGGGCAAGAAACTCTTGGCCATGTCGGACCGGAAGTCCAGGGACTGGCGGACCAATACCTGTTCACCATCTATACTTTAGAGTTCTTCAGGATCACTCGGCGCTTTGTCTACTTTGCCCAGCGACTGAGCAATGGCATCCAAAACGCCATTAACGAAGGCTCCGGATTCCTCAGTACCAAATTTTTTGCCCAATTCAATCGCTTCATTTATCACCGCCCGGGACGGGACGTCGAGATACATCAACTCATACACCGCCATCCGCAGGGTGTTCCGATCGACACCGGACATTCGGACAACTCTCCAATGCTGTGAATGCTTTTGGATGATACCGTCCAATTCGGCCCGGTTCCGGAAAACGCCCATGACCAAATCTACCGTGAATGGCCTGAATTCTTCCGGAATATCGAAATTATTTAAGAACTCGCCAATGGATTCTTCGGCGGATTGGTGCGTCACATCCAATTGAAACAACAATTGAAGGGCTGCTTCCCGCGATCGTCTTCTGGTTCCCATTAAACAACCTTATGAGCTGGAGTAGTCTGAAACCGAAATTCTATATTTCCTTTATCTATCTTCAAAAAACATAACCGCAATGGACGCAACTTGGCGTGCGGCTTCATGATCGGCACGGCCGTTAAAACCGCTCCGGCCATCCTGCTTATAGACTTTTTAGGATATCATCTTTTTTATGCAAAAGACAACGAATAACGATTAACCGCTTTCATAATATTATCCCAAATGGCTTTATTATCCTTGCCGAACCGGCTATTATGGATTATCATTCAACACAGGCCATACCCAGTGGCATTCAAATTATTCCGGTGCCGGCCGATAAAGCCACACCACCTCCCTGCCGCTGACCGTTTAATCGGGTCCGTCGGATTAGTTGGCAAGTTTATTGCATGTACAAAAGACGGCCGACGTCGTTATTGCAGTCAGTCGATATCCGCCGAGACCGTTCAACCACGGCCTGACTTATCGTAAGACAACAGATGCAGTGGAGGTAATCATGTTTAGAGTCAATACCACCGTCAACCAACCGACGCTCATTAACCCCTTGCCCAATAACGGCCCAGGCGGCAATCCTGCGCCACCGGGAGTTGGGTCGACTTTTAAGGATCATTTGGCCAAAGCTGCGGGAGATCAAAATTTAGAAAAACTCTCGCCGACCGATGGAACCGGGGCCAATACTTCATTCCAGCCGGAAATAATCGTAAATTTGTTGCGATTAGAGAGGATGCGAAGCCTCATCTCCGGCATTGAGAGTACCCCTGACCAGGGTTCAGGATCCCAAGACCTGTCTGCACTAGGGAAAAACGACCTGGGCAAGATAGCCGCCCGGACCACAGGGAGCGGGAAGTCCGGCTTAGCGGTCGGCGGCCGGGACTCATCCCCGGACGATTCGTCAAATTATGATGAACATGATTTTGACGGTATCATCAATCAGACCGCCAATAAATACGGCATCGACAAAAACCTGGTCAAGGCCGTGATAAAAGTGGAAAGCGGATTCGATCCCGATGCCGTATCCGGCGCCGGCGCCGTCGGTCTGATGCAACTAATGCCGGGTACCGCCGAACATCTGGGCGTGGACGACTCATCCGACCCCAAACAAAACATCAATGGCGGCGTTCGCTACCTCAAAGAACTGCTGGACCGTTATAACGGCGACACCCGGAAGGCACTGGCCGCGTACAATTGGGGTCCAGGC
>JADFYN010000179.1:1319-1713 GCA_015233055.1 Deltaproteobacteria bacterium | reverse complement strand
AAGCTGCTCCCACCAATCTTGTGCCTGATCCTCTTGACCGGTGCCTCTCCGGCCCAGTCTTTTGAGGAGGACGTATCAAATATTACTCAGGCCGAAGTGCATTATTCCAGGGGACGCCTGGCCTTTAACCAGGGCGATGTGACCGAGGCCCAGGCCGAGTATTTTCAGACCCTGAAACTGCTCCCCAGCCATGTCCCGGCCATGATGGCCGTCGGCCAAATCTATGCCATGCAGGGACGAGATGACCAGGCCCAGGCCTATTTTCAAAAGGTGTTAGCCGCCCAGCCGACAAATACCAAGGCCCACCAACTCTTAGCCGACATCTATTTCAAAAAGGGCGATTGCGAACAGGCAGTGAGTCACTATAAATATGCGCTGGAAGAGAACGCACCTC
>JADFYN010000179.1:0-1242 GCA_015233055.1 Deltaproteobacteria bacterium | reverse complement strand
TGAAAAGATGCTTGCTCCTTGATCAAGGGAATATCAAGGCCAGAGTTCTGATGGAACAGGCTGTTAAAGACGGCAAAATCACGGTAGAGCCGCCTAAGGACAAAGCCAAGAAGGATGACGCCGGCAAAGGCGCAAAATAGCCGAATGACTTCAGTTATCTGATCTACTTCCTGCGAATTCCGACTTAAGGCGCCACGACTCAAACCCCAGGACATAACCCGACCAGCGACCGCCAAACGCAATGGGGCAACATAACTCCCCAAACAAGAAAAACCTTGTCATTGGGCCATAATTGTGTCACAAGGCCTTTATCGAAAAGTAATAAAGGCTTCGCCCCGGTTGCGGCCATTCCGCCCACATAAACCAACAATCTCTTCTAATTTATGAGCCAGGCAATCAAAATACTGACCATTGTCGGCGCCCGAGCCCAATTTGTCAAGGCGGCTATGGTCAGCCGCGCCATTGCCCGGCATAATCAAACAGTTCGAAGTCCACGGTTGATAGAAGAGATGCTGCATACGGGACAACATTATGACTAAGAAATGAGCCAGATTTTTTTTGATGAACTGGGCATTCCGCAACCAGCGGTCAACCTCCGGGTCGGATCTGGACCCCAGGGAGAGACGACGGGCCGGATGCTGGCCGGGATTGAATCCGAAATTATAGCCCGCCGCCCCGATTGGGTACTAGTCTACGGAGACACCAACTCCACCCTGGCCGGGGCCTTGGCCGCAGCAAAGTTGCACGTGCCCGTGGCCCACGTGGAAGCCGGATTAAGGTCCTATAATAAGAAAATGCCGGAAGAAATCAACCGCGCCCTGACCGACCATATGTCCACGCTGTTGTTGTGCCCAACCCGGCAGGCGGTCCAGAATCTGATGATAGAAGGAATTACGGCCGGGGTCTGCCATGTGGGTGACGTCATGTATGATGCGGCCCTGGTTTTTGGAGATTTGGCCCGGAGACGAAGCCGAATCCTGTCCCGGTTAGGGCTGACGCCCCAAAATTATTATCTAGCCACCATCCATCGACCGGAAAACACAGATAGCCCGTTGAAGTTAGAACAAATTTTGCGGGGGTTGAGCCGGTTGTCCCACCAGTACCCAGTGATCTTGCCCCTTCATCCGCGGACCCGGAAGTCCATCGACAATTACGGCCTGGGTCATATATGTAATGGAGTCCGGATCCTGACCCCGGTGCCTTTCTTGGATATGGCCAGATTGGAGCAGGAAGCCAGAATTA
>JADFYN010000178.1:6135-7307 GCA_015233055.1 Deltaproteobacteria bacterium | reverse complement strand
GGACCTGGATAATTAGCTAGAACATATTGTTTTGTTGCACTTAAGTGGCGGTGCAGGTCGTCGGCATAGTCGATGGCCCGTCCATAGGACTTGATCAGGGAAAGTAACGTGATGACGCCCAGGCCGCAGATTAACAGGTGAGGTAATATTGATCTCCTTCCGGCCTTGGCCCTGATGGAATCTGTCGCCACCAGTAAGAATATCATAATGATGTCCGAGATCCAAAGCAGATTTGAAAAAGTTATGTACCGGAAGACTAAAGCCTGGTCCAGCCCCAAACCGACCCGGCCCACTGTCGTCAGCAGCGCCGCCATAACGGCGTAGGCGCCTAAGCAAAAGTAGGGAGCGACTAATTCCAGCCGATCATGAAACCTTTGCCATACCCGTGACCCTGCATAAAAAAAGATCACGAGACCAATAATTCCAAAGGCTACGGCAAATCCGACCTGATAATTAGCCAGGGGGGAGCCGAGAAAGGCCAAGGCGTGTAACACAAATTCCAATGGATGATAGAGGCCGTAACCGACGTCGGATTGGTTTTGGGCTTTGGTGTATCCATAAAGATACAAAACGACGACCAGGACACCCAAGGCTATCCATAATCCGACGCGGACCAACCGCGCTTTGGGCGAAGACGATTTGACGAACCAAAGACAGAGGCCCCCTATCGGCCAATAAAGTAATCCGATGGCAAAAGAATATGAGGCGACAACCCCACCGGCGACGGCCAAGAGAAAATATACCCAATTTGAGCCTGCCCCGGCCAGGGCAATAAACCCCAGACAGGCGGCCGCGACGTTTAGAAACAGGGCTATTTGCCAGCCCCATAGCCAATTTTCCGCTTGAGTGAACGAAAAAACAAGGAAAGACATGATGGGGATCAATAGGGCGACATTAAATTTCTCGATAATTTGTTTAGTTAAACAAAGCTGGTAGATTATTAATGTCAGCGTGGTGAGGGCGATGGCGACATTCAGAGCCAGTTCCCAGGCGATGTTCCAGCCCGACAAATGGCTGAGCAAGAGCATGAGGAGTCTGGGAAACAGCAACCGGTGTTCATTGTGGAGAGCCCATAAATCACGCCAGGTGAGGTCGCCGGCCACCTTCTTGGCCAGAATCGCAGCCATATCCCATTGGTCCCACTGTGGAATATTGACGTAGTAATAGGCGGT
>JADFYN010000178.1:0-6077 GCA_015233055.1 Deltaproteobacteria bacterium | reverse complement strand
GGGACATTATAATACCCTAAATTGAGGACACCGATTTATTTCGACGATGTTAGATAACATAGGGTAATGCCTAATAGAATATACCAATGTTCTCCTGGCCGAGGATACCCGCGGCTGCTCCCGGCCGTGAATTTCCGGGGCAGCCCTGGGAGATGAGGAGCGAGGTGAAACACCACCATGTTTTAAGATTGAGGCAGAGACTATTTAACCGCCATAAATTTATACATGCGCATCGACTTTGTTTCATCGTTGGCGTAATCTGTAAACGTCACCTTTGCCGTGGTCGGGGCAGTGAATAATATACTGATTTTTTTTAAATCGTTACCATAGATATCAAAGCCCTCCATGAGGAATTCACTGGTTGAGGTAACCTGGTAGATCACGAAATTGCTCCCGTCGGATGAATTAAAGACGTAGGTCACGCCGTTCTCGTAGGTTTGGATAACCAGATGAGTAGTAACGGGGTAGTTCTTCCAAACACCGTCGGTCAATTTAGGGCCGGCTGAGAAGCCGAATCCGAAGTCCCCCCCCAAGGAGTACATCAATTTCCGATAAAGGCGACCTAATCGAAGTCGCATTTTCAACATCTTCTGATTTTTGAGAAGGCTGAAAGGGTTGAACCAATCTATGAGGGGGGCGCGGGACTTGAAGATCTTGGGGACTACTCGGATTATGTTGGGAAAATCCGGTTTGACAATCTTTAAACATGATTGACTGCCTTCAGGATCGGAAAAAAGCACCTTTGCCGGATCAGCGCTCTCTTGCGGCCATTTTTGTTGGACTGAATCTATAACTAATCCTTGTTCTGAAGTGAGATGTTCGATGAATGTGTAGTTGTGCTTCATCCGCTGGATATCTCCGGCGTCTTGGTCAATATCATTATTAATGATCACAGTGGCCAGACAAACACCGGTATTTTTTAATAATCTATGTATTTCTTTCAAAAAAGAAGAAATGGTCGGAGCATGAAGGTGGGTGAATACGGAAAATAATACGATAAAATCAAAATGATTGTCAGGAAAGGGAAAGGTTTCTCCCTCGCTCAGGCTAAAATGGAAATTAGGCGCCGAGATCTTGGCCTTGGACGCTTCAATAAGTGTAGCTGAAATGTCGAAGCCGAAGTATTCGCCTTCTTCGGACAAATATTCCGTTAGTTTTTCGGCTAATCGTCCGTTGCCGCAACCGATGTCGAGTATCTTATGATGGGGCAATAAGCCGTTGTTTCTTATGCCCGTGGTTAATATTGTTCCAACCAGATCATGTTGCTCCGGGTTAATAGAGCCGACCGTCATATAGAGTTGGTCTGCATCTTTGTTTTTCTGCGCTTCGTCTTCCCAAAAATCTTGGTATTTTTGAAAGTCGGATTTCATTATTCACTTCACCTTTAAATCATCTCTTATTAAATGAACAGAGGTTATAGATTGAATTGACGTTGGGGCCAATGGGGTTTCATTAGAATATTCAGCAGGTACTCTGCGGCAATCTTCCGGCCTGTAAGGAGAGTGGCCCACACCCAGGAGAAGATCAGTGTAACCTAACCCGCCTAGCCTGGGCTTGCCGGGCCTGATCAACCAACTCTAAAGACTCTTTCCAAGACTCTCCACACAGTGCCATGAAATCATGTAGATCGTCGCTGATGGGGCGAAGTCCTTGACCGGGTCGCGGCGTTCCGGCCAGAGCGTCATATTTCCGGAGCGACATAAGATAGGCCCGCCGTTGTTCTCGGGGAATGACAATTGGCGGGAACCCGGATCTAATGACCGGCAGGTTGGACACTAACCGGGCCATCCGTCCGTTTCCGTCAAAAAAGGGGTGGACCCGGACGAAAGAAACGTGCAGCTCCACATACGCGGTCAGGGCGGCATCCCGTGACAGATCAGCCTCTAAGTGTCCATTGAGCAAGTGCAGCCATTCCGCCATCAAGGCCGGGACATCTTCGGGGGCGGCATACTCAAAAAAAATCTGCCGGTCGCCCTCTATCCGGTAGGTCCCGTTTGGTTCCTTTTTCCAGTCTCCCACCGGTTGATAGACATCCAGAACAATTTCCGTTTGAACTAGCTGATGGAGCAGAAATAAATCCCGGTCTAAAACCGGTCCGTCCTTCTTGACCAGGTCATATATAAGATCTATGGCCCGGGCATGACCGACCACCTCCAGATGGTCCTTCAAGGGCTTGCCGGAGACCGTCAATCCTTCCTCAAGGACGAAAGCCGTTTCCCCTAAAGTAAGGGTGTTGCCTTCCAATGCCGTCGAGGTGTGTGTCCAGAGATTGCGAAGCTGAGCCAGCAAGACCCGGCCGATATCTGGGTCAAGTCCATTCAGAAAACCAGGCATGATCAACCCTCGCTTACCACCGGTCTAGACCATTTCGGACGTATCCGCCGGGTTCGTACCCTCCCGAAGCCGCGTTGGACCCATTATACATACTGCTCCAGCAGGTCCTCCACGGTCGTCATCCCCTTCTGGGCCTTGGCCTTGGCCAGGATCATGTCGGCCCGATCATTATAGGTGGGTTTCAGCACCTGATGGAAAACGCCGGTGTACAAATGATCAGGATCAAGGCAGAGATTCAAAGCCGCGGGCAGGCTGGTCCGGTCATGATCCGGCGGAATGTCTCTGACGCGAGCCGCATCTTCGTCAAAATAATGGAGCTTATCATGGGTGGGGCATCGGCTGAGAACATGGACCATGGCAAACCCGGGATGAGCCAAAGCTTGTTGAAGCAGATCGATCAACTGGGCGGAATGTTCCACCGTGCCGCGGGCGACAAAGGAAACCTTGTCGGCCAGGGACCGGAAGATGGGAGAAACCGGCTCCAAGATGGTCCCATAGATGGTTGTGGAGGTCTGATGTCCTTGCCTGGTCGTGGGTGACGTTTGCCCCCCGGTCATGCCGTAAACACTATTATCGACCACCACGAAGACCAGGTCGATGTTTTTTCGGGTCGCATGGGGCACGTGGCCGCCGCCGATACCATAAGCGTCTCCGTCTCCGGTGACCACCACCACCTTCAGGTTACGATTGGCCGTTTTGATCCCGATGGCCACCGGTAAGGGCCGGCCGTGCAGGGTGTGCACCCCATAGGCATTGATGTAAAAAGGGACGCGGCTGGCGCACCCGATCCCGGCCACGATGACCAGAGACTCCGGGTCGATATCCTGCTGGGCGAAAGCTTTCTGCATGGCCCCCATAATGACGTGATTTCCGCATCGCTTGCAATAGATGACCGAACTCATTTGAGACCGGTATTCGGATGGCAGGTGCATCAGTCAACCTCCTTAACTCTGTCCATCACCTCTTCCGGGGTAAAGGATTCGCCGACGCGATTCAGTCCCAAGGTCGGGCATAAATATTGATCCCGCAGACAGGCGGCCAGTTGCCCCTGCTGATTCAACTCCACGACCAGGATGCGCTTTTTGGACTTGAGGAAATCCCCCAGATGGGGGGGCAGGGGGCTAAGCATTTTGGGGAAGGCGGCGGCGACGGGTCGGCCCAGGTCGGATAACCTGTCCACGGCCTCTCTAACCGCTCCGGCTGAAGAGCCCCAGGAGACGATCCCGAAATCGGCGGCCGGATCGCCCCGGTATTCGACAAAGCTTTGACGATGGTCTATTTCCGTGGTCAATGTCTGAAATTTGCGTTCCAACTTCATTGACATGCGTTGATGATTTTCCGGTGTGGCATCCGGCCGGCCTTCTTCGTTATGGCACAACCCGGTGACGATAAACCGCGGGCTGCGTCCTAAAGCCAGATAGGGGGAAATACCCGAGTCCGTCAGTTGAAACCGCTGATTGGTGGTCGTGTCCACCACCCGGTCCGTCACTTCAATCGATGAGGTATCCGGCTTGGAGACGCTTTCTTTACGTATCCCCAGGTATTGATCGGACAGTATAATCACCGGGGTCTGAAACCTTTCGGCCAGATTAAAAGCCTCCACGGTCAGATAGAAACATTCGGTTACGGTGGTGGGAGCCAAAACGATCAGCCGGGAGTCTCCGGTGCGGCCATGAATGGTATAGAACAGGTCGGATTGCTCGGTTGCCGTGGGCAGACCGGTACTCGGGCCGCCCCGCTGCACATTGAGCAGGACCAACGGCGTCTCCGTCACACAGGCGTAGCCCAGCAACTCACCCATGAGCTGAAAACCCGGCCCGGAAGTGGCTGTCATGGCTTTGGCTCCGGTCAGGGACATCCCGATGACGACACCTATGGCGGCCATCTCATCCTCAGGTTGAACCAGGGCTGAAAATCCTTCCAACCGGGGTAGGATATGGGAAAACAACTCCAGCGTAGAAGTGGCCGGAGTAATCGGATACCCCGCCACCATCCGGCATTTGGAGACCAGGGCGCCGAAGACCACCGCTTCATTGCCGCTCCATAGAACCGACTCATCAAGGCCGTCGGTGCGGCCAATTACCAGGCCCTGGGCCGGGCTGACATCTGCGGCCGCTTCCCTTAAGGCAGCATCAAATACATCCAAATTAGACAAGGGGATGCCTCTTTTGGTCAGATTTTGCTCCACCGCGTCACGAATCACGGACAGATCCATCCCCAAAACATAGGCCAAGAAAGCCAATGAAATGATATTCTTTGATTTTGCCCCAAATTTATCGGTCAGCCGATTGATCGGCAAGCGGCACACCGGGCCGGGATGGCCGGACACATCCGGGCATGATTCGGGTTGGTCATCCACCACCAACCAGCCGTCATTTTTCAGCCGCCTCAAATTCTCTTTAACCGTTTCGGCTTGAAAGGCCATCAGGACATCGACGCGGGTTCCTTCATGTTCGACCGGCCGGCGGCTGATCCGCAGTTGGCAGGCAGCATCACCGCCCCGCACCGCGGCCCCGTATTTCTTGACCAACATGACCTGGTAACCGCACCTCTTCAGGGCCACGGCCAATACATCGCCCAGAAAAATGACCCCATCTCCACCCTTCCCGGCGATTTTGATTGAGAGATCGTTTAGCATTGGATTATTCCGTCCTGGGTTAAACTGAATTAGATCGGAAGGCGTCAAGATGATCCGTTAAGTCCGTCACGGCAATAAAATGCGCCGTCGGAACATCCGTCGAGGTTGATGTCATCTGCTGGTGTCAATTGGCTGGAGTGAAGGGGGATATGCCGGTGGCGAACCCTTTGCCGCCCATATCGGAAGCTCCGGCGGCTATGAATGTGCTTGGAATCATTAATAGCCGGGTGATCATCTTGACTCTGGAAAGCAGTTGCGTGTTGTTAAAGCTTTCCCCAAAACATCAAGCCGCCGATGACGACGAAGCCGACTGCGGCCACCTTCTTAATGATTTCGCCCGGCAGATATTGACACACCAGTTGGGCAAAAAGGACCCCCAAAAGAGAGACTAAGACCAGAGCCGAAGCCGTGCCCAAAAAGACGGCTACCGGTTTCCCGGTCTTGGACGCCATGAGGATACAGGCGATTTGAGTTTTGTCACCTAATTCAGCCAAGAAAATTGTTCCAAAAGTGGCTAATAATACTTTAAAATCCATCGATATTCACCGATTTATGTAAATCATCCCGCCGCGTCCTGGCGCGCCCCCGGACTTACCGCGACAAATTCCACCG
This sequence comes from Deltaproteobacteria bacterium, assembly GCA_015233055.1. Lineage (GTDB taxonomy): Bacteria > Desulfobacterota > JADFXK01 > JADFXK01 > JADFXK01 > JADFXK01. The sequence continues at coordinate 493 of JADFYN010000178.1, read as the reverse complement.
TCGGAAAGGCTTATTGATCCGGCGATCCGTGCTTCTTCCAGGAGGATAGATATTGGTCCAGTTCTTTAACGTCGGATACGAAATTTTTGTGCGAGACCACGCTATAGCCCGATTTGAGTTTATCCAATTTTGGGCAATAAATCATTTTATTATGAACAATATATATCCCGATCTCCCGGGCCTTCCGGACCTTGATGGAGGGATTATCGGGATATCCATACCGCTCTTTTTTGTTGTGGCCGAAATACTTATCTACCAGCTTGTCCAGTTCGCTGATCATCGGAAGAAAGGGTTCGCCACCATCATGTTTGGAGTCCCACCAGGTGTCGATAACCACATAGGTGTTATTGTCCACGTAGTAGAATGTCCGGGTATCTCCCTTGTATCCAAAACGGCCGCAATAGGTTTCGAGTTCGTTGGATCCCCCTCCGGACATCGTGAAAGTGATACAGGCGGCCTGGGCATTGACAGATGTCATTAGAAGAATGAGCAG
>JADFYN010000177.1 GCA_015233055.1 Deltaproteobacteria bacterium | reverse complement strand
GGGTTAAATACTATAGACCGAAAAAACCCAAACCTTCGCAGCCAAGAATGACGAAGAAACCAAGGAACAAATGGTGCGCGGCAAGATCGGCTACACCTCAACGAGCTTAATTCAACAGCATTGGGGCAGCGCCCTGGGTAGGGGCTAAGACTATATAAAATACCATGTAATAGTCACATAAAGCCGCCGTCAATTCAACGGTTCGGCCCTGGTTATGTATCCCTGCACTAATTCAACAGCATTGGGGCAACGCCCTGGGTAGGGGCGGCGACTATATGAAATACCATGTAATGGTCACATAAAACCGCCGGCGATTCAGCAGTTCACCCCTGGTTATGTATCCCGGCCTGCGGATATCCTTTTGGTCTCGCATAGGATGAAATGGATGTCTAACCACCACCAAAATAATGCATTGCCGATGGTTTTATATGTGGTTATATTGTATTTTATAAGGGTCTTGTCCCATACCCAGGGCGCTGCCGCTGGGGCTTATTCGGATTTGACCATTTATTTGATATTTGAATCACATCCGATTATCCCGTCCCTAATTTCAACAGCATTGGGGCAACGCCCTGGGAATTCAGATGGGTTACTTACGTATCAGCAAGATGGCCGGATGGTCGGCCGGCCCCCAAAACAATCATTCTTGATTTTTCGCCTCAGCCGCCAGGATTTTTTTGATGTTTTCCATAGTGTCGAAATAGACGTTCCAATACTCAGACGTATTCACCCAGGGGCGGACGACGAACTTAGTTTTGGTGTCATCAAATTCACTGAGGCCGATGGTCGGAACAGGATCTTTAAGGATGCGGCTGTCTTTAGCTACCACGTCGTGAATGATGCTCTTTATTTTTTCCGGGTCACTTGACGCGGGAACACTAAACTCCATATCAACCCGGCGGCGGTCGTGGGCGGAGAAGTTGGTGATATTGTCTCCGGTGAGTTTAGCATTAGGCACAATGACTCTCTTATTGTCCCCGGTTTTCAGGACGGTGGTAAAAATTTGAATTTCTTCCACCACGCCGTTGACCCCGGCCCCCTGAATTTGATCCCCCACTCTAAAGGGATGGAAGATGATCATCAGCACGCCCGCGGCAAAGTTGGCCAGGGACCCCTGTAAGGCCAGGCCGATGGCTAAACCCGCGGCGCCGAGGACGGCTATAAACGAGGTCGTCTGAACCCCGATTTGACCCAGGGCGGATAGGACAACGAATGTCATTAAGCCGACATAAGTCAGGCTCCCGGTGAAGGAGACCAGGGTCCGCTCTACCTTACCTTTGGTCATGATGTTCTGGATCAGGTTCTTTAGAAACCGGGCGACCTGCCACCCAATGATCAGGACGGCCAGGGCGGCGATGACCTTGACCCCGAACACAGTAACTAATTCTCTAAGCTGGGCGATAATCTTGTCCATTTTTTCGGCCTCCTTATTCATCAAAGATCGAGATAAAATGAGACTTACTTTTCCGAGACGTTGAAACCCATCGTTAGCCGCGCTCCCTGGCCAGCACCTTGAGATAACGGGCAAAGAGATCGCTGTGAGCTTGTTTCATGGCCCTTCGGACCTCGATCAGGTCCACTTTCTTAACAAAAGTCAGGGCAGGCTCGTTGTCGCTTAAAATCAACCCGTGATGGAACAGGCGGGCCCGCACCTGCTGACCGTCGTTTTTGGCCAGGGTTTTTCGCCAGACCCCGTATTCAGCCAGTAGTTCCTTAAGTCCCGTGGTCAGGGTGATCATCTTTGGGGACAACAATCCTTCGATCCGGGCGTAACTGGGCAACCATTCCCGCGCCGTAGTCAGGTCCCAGTGATTATCTTCCATTAATTCCCTGGTCAGCCCCTTAAGTTCATCATCTCGAAAATTGTCCCAGTCAACTTCGGCCGGGTCAAGCAACCAGGCTTCCTGGTAACATTGCCTGGCCACCCGAGTGTCTCCGCGCCCGGCATAAGCGTCACCCAGGTAACCGTAGATCAAGGCGTTATTCCGGTTTAACGGGAGACAGACCTGGAGGCCGGCGATGGCCCGGTCGTACCGGCCGGCTTGAAGATAGACGAATCCGGCTGGAAGCTCCGGCGTCAGGTACGGCTCATTTTCCAGACCGCCATTTTCCAGCGCCTGGATTGCCTGTTCGAAAAGTGCGGTTTTGATTTTATCGAGGACCGACTGGTTGGGGTAGCTCAGGGAAAGGGCGAATTCCCGAATCCGGGCCCAGGCCTGGACGAACCGGGTGGGCAAGGCGGGACCACTCTCAGGTAAATCCTGAAGCACCTCAGCCAGGCATCCGGCGAGTTGGAGGTCCTGGGCCACACTCTCCCCTTGCGGGTAGGCCAGGCGATGCTGCTCCAGATAATCCGCGGCCGCGGCCGGCTGGAGTTCTTTCAGCGCCATCAGGCCCCGGTTAATCAGTGCCCTTTGATCTTTGAAAAGTGATAATTGATCCATAAAAGTAGAGATCGAGTTTGAGTTAGTGCAAAAAGACCGTCTTATATTTTGAACCGGCTGACCATGTCGCTCAACTCCGCGGCGATCCGAGATAGCTCTCCGGCTGATTCCTTTGTCCTGACCGCTGTTTGCAGGGTCACTGCCGCGGCAGAGGAGACTTGGGAAATGCTCTGGCTGATGTTTTGCGAAATCCGGGCGCCCTGGGATACATTTTTTGAAGCCGTAGCCGACAGGTCGGCCGCTTGAGTGGTGCTCATGGCGATTTCACTTGTGACTGTGGACTGCTGTTCCACCGCAGTGGAGATGGTGTTGGTAATGTCGGTGATTCCTTTAACGCGGTTGATGATATCGTTTATAGCTGCGACCGCTTTGGTCGAATTGCCTTGGATTTGGGTAATCATGCTTCGGATACTCTCGGTCGAGTCAGTCGTTTGCTTGGCCAATTCCTTGACTTCACCGGCCACCACGGCAAAACCTTTTCCGGCTTCACCGGCGCGGGCGGCCTCAATGGTGGCATTTAGAGCCAGGAGCTTGGTTTGCTCGGCGATGTCAACGATGGCCTGGGTGATGGAGTTTATTTCATTGGAGCTTTTGTTGAGTGCGTCCATGATGCGGCCCGTGTCATCGGCCAGGGCGGCGGTATCGCGGGTTTCTGCGGCGGCGCGCTGGGTGTTGGAGGAGACTTCGGTGATGGAGGCGCTGAGTTCCTCTACGGCTGTGGCTACCGCCCTCATGTTGGTGGAGACATCTTCGGCCGACGCGGCCATGGTCGTCATCTGAGACTGCATGTCTTCTGACCCGGAGGCGACGGCATCGGACTGGCGGGACATCTCATTGGCGCTCTGGCTCATCTCTTCAGAAATGGTGATCAATCCTCCCGATGAGGCTTTAAGCTGGTCGATCCGGGCGACGATGTCTCTGACCATTTGCCGGATCCTAAGGACAAAGCAATTGAACCAGGCCGAAAGCTGGTCCAGTTCGGTAACCACGGCCCGGCCGTAGACTTCCCGGCATTCAGTGCAATCTTTTATCAATCCCTTAAGGATGCGGGGGCACTTGACTTCAAGAGCCATGGAGCCGGATTCCGTCCAGCAGTTGGTGACTTTCCCGAAGGAGGGACAGTCGGCCTTCTGACACTTGCGGATTTCAGAACAATTTATTTTCGGTAAGTCGAGCTGCCTGGTCAGGTCACCCCGGCCCTGGGCGATATCTTGAAGCATGGCAATGGATGTTTTGATCGGCTTGATGATGACGAAATTGACCAGGACGATCATAATAACCACGGAACAGATGATTGCGGCCAGGGTGATGAGACCGTTGATATAGGCCCCTTCAACCACCACACCCAGAAGCTCGGAGAGAGGCACGCCGACGCAAATCTTCCACCCTAACTGATTGTATTCTTTGAAGGCTGTAATCATCTCTTGGCCCTGCCAGGCGTGCTTGAGAACGCCTTCAGGCCGACTCATGATGTCCCGGCCGAAGTCATATTGGGACAGGTTTAGTTTGAGAATCTGATTTTTGTCCGGATGGGCAATGACAAATCCGGCTTTGTTGAAGATGAAGGCGTGGCCGGTTTGGCCCATTTTGATGGGGTTTACAAACAGGTCATTGAAATATGAAAGACTAATTATGGTAATCATGACGCCGCGAATACCGTCTTTGCCCCGCATCGGGCCGGCGGCCACAAAAACAGGATTACCTGAGTCGCGGCTGATGATGATGTCACTGAAAACAGTCTTTCCGTTCAGCGCCTCCTTGAAGTACTCCCGGTCAGCCACCTGGAGTTTACCTTTGAGCTTGGCCGAATTAACGGCGGCAGCCCTGGTCAAGCCGGTGCGGTCAACGATAACGATGTTTTCCAGTGTCTTGTAGTTAGACAATATGGCGGCCAGCTTTTCCTCCACCGGCCCAACTTGACCAGAGTCATCCAGGGCGTTCTGGAGGGCCTCATCTTGAGTCCAGGTGGCCACGGCATTTTTCCGGCCCGCCAGCCAGGTGTCCAACTGAGAGTGGATATTGCCCGTGAGTAGGGTCAACTGTTTTAACAGGGACTGCTCAATGGTCTTGGAGGCCAGCCGGTAGGACATGAATGACGACAAGGCCATGAACGCAATAATGGTGATGACCATGGGGATGATGATTCTGACTTTAAGACCAAATCTATTTAGGATTAACATGTCTTCTCCTTTGCGGGTTCTCCGTTTCACCACGCGTGAGGATAAACCCTGATTTCCGGCTGACGACCATGCCGCGTCAGGGCAACAGGTTTGGACTGTTTCATCTCCGTAACATAAATTTGAGAAGAGATAAACCACAAATTACGTCATCGAGCCTAATATGTCCCCCCGGTTTGATCTGAACAAGGGAGAACTTGCCGGTCAAGATCAGGTAGAAGCATATTTTGTCTTGACAACACCGGGAAGGTTCGGTATTTACACGTACAGGATGATTCTTTATAAGATATAGGCGAAAATATAGAAGCAGCATCGGTGTGGTTGAAACGGTTGCAGTCAAAACCGTGGGCCGGCGGGTGTGCAGGTTAACCCATTTATCTGTCTATTATTTTAGGTGACACCGGGATGTTTTTTTAAGATCGGACCATCCCGCAAGGAGGATGTCAATAATATGAGCAAGAGCTTTGGTCGCCTGGTAATTTGGGTGGTCGCGGCGCTGGCGGCCATAATTGTTCCTCGTCTCGCTTCAGCGTTAAATGTGTTCGATAACAGTGGTCAGGTTCCCCGTCCTGTTTCGTTCGAAAACATTTTTTACATGAATACCGATGCTAAGTCTTTCTACATTATTCTTGTAGATAAGTCAGCTCAAGAGCTACATGTCTACCAATATGCCGACGGAGCGTACACCCAGAAAAAGACTTTTCCTTGTGCCACGGGCGAGAATAACGGGCACAAGCTAAAGGAGGGGGATAAGAAGACGCCGGAAGGTATTTATTTTATTGTTTCCTATTACCATGATAACAAGAAGACGGTTTTTGGATATAAGGCCTACCACCTGGATTACCCCAATCCTTTTGATAGATTACATGGATCAAAGGGGGATGGGATTTGGATCCATGGAAGCAACAAATCGCTGAAGACTAGAAGCACGAACGGATGCATCGTCTTGAAAGATCAGGATCTGGACGAACTTACAACCTACATTAAGTTAGGTGAGACCCCGGTTATTGTCACCCCACATATGAACCATCCGGCCTTTACGGTTGCGGCAAACCATACCGCTTCGTTGTATGCCTTTTTAAAGGACTGGCGGACGTCTTATTTAGAAATGCAGAAAATGGTCAGTAATTTTTATAGGTTGTATGGTGATAATTTTCAAACTCAAAGGTATTCATCGCCGCTGTATCGGGATATTAATTATGCCCTTAATCCTACCCGTCCAATTTTAGGGATGGAAATAGATGACTTAAAGATATTTCAGATGGAGAAGGTGGCCATTGTGGCCATGAACCAGGAATTAAAGGTTTCAGACGCAGAAAAAACCACTGGTGTTAGAAGGTTATACCTAGAGGAGCGAAAGGGCCGGTGGCATATCATAGGAGATGAATGGAAATTGCAGGGACCTGATGCCGCCCCGACCTTGCTGGCGGCTGGGGCCAACCCCGATTCCAAACAGTCGGAAAAAATACGGCCTGAACCCTTTCCTGGCAATTCTGACACGAAGCAACCAGTCTCGGCTGAAAAAGCGGGATCAGCTCCTCCGGTGACGCCCAAACCCGCGGTGATGTCTACTGCTCCGGCCGGGCGTAAGGGCAAAGAAAAACCAGCCGTCAAATCTCCTGAGCCGGCTCCGGAGAAAAAGAAACCTTCTGCCCAGGACATGGCCAGGGGCGAGTTGCAGAGCATTCTGGAACAGATCCAAAAAGCCTGGGAAGGCAAGCAGGTAGATAAATATATCAGCTTTCACCATCCCGGCTTCATCTGCAACGGCATGAACCTGGTCCAGTGGAAGGATTATAAGGCAAGCACATTCAAGAAGTATCAGTATATCAATGTAGCTTTCAAAGACGTAAAGATCAAGATCGACCGAAATCAGGCCGTCGCCGCCGTCTCTTTTGTTCAGATATTTAAGTCCAGTTCCTTCCGGGACAAGGGCTACAAGGAAATAGTCTTCAAGAAGCAGGGACGGGCCTGGAAGATCTACCGAGAAAAATGGACGCCCCTGGGCGGTTAATGATAATGAGCCGAAACCGATTCACCATAGTCATCTTGCGGAAGGACCGCGACGTTAAGACTGTTCGTCTAACGGCTCGCACAGTCTATGCCATCTGCTCGATATTCTTTGTTCCTCTGCTTGTTCTAACCTTAGCCGTCACCGCCTTATTATTTTGGGACGGCCTGGCTCCGGTGAAAGCCGATCTGAAAAAGGTCTGGCCCGGTCTTCTAATTACCAGAGATTCGGAAAGAGCCGGCCCGCAGCCCGGTAGCCCGTCGGGACCCGGGGGGCCACATTTGCCGTCGGCTTTGAATCCCTCTGCCGGCCCGGCGGTGGTGACCAAAGGAGCAGTTTCCGACTTCTCTCCGACTCCTTTCGCAATTCCGGCGGCCAAAGGGACAATTACCGCCACCCCGTCACTAAACAGGTTGCAGATAAGCGAGACGGCCACCGGGAGTGCTTCCGTCGAGAACGCTGGGTCGGAAGTCAAATCATCCGATACTTCCGCCCGGGATGCGATAAAGAGCGCTGGTTGTGGCGAGGTCGATATCAGTGATTTTACCATCAGGCCGCAGAATGAAGAGAGAATTTTTGCTTTTAAACTAAATAATGTCTCTTCTCGTCAAACAACAGGATATATCGTGGCCATCGGAATAGGCAAGAGCCAGGGTACGGTGACGTATCTATCTTCGCCGGCCATGCCCCTGAAAGAAGGACGCCCGGCCAATTTCAAGGACGCCGAATATTTTGCCATCAGCAGATATAAATACATTTCGGGGACCTTCCATATTTCTAAGAATGCCCTGGCCCTGGCTCAAGTGGAGATAATCGTCTACTC
>JADFYN010000176.1 GCA_015233055.1 Deltaproteobacteria bacterium | reverse complement strand
TCGGCGGGGCTTCGACGCCGCGGATTACTCCGGACACCGCCCGCTCCGCTACCTGCTGAACGAGCAATTAGCAGGATAACCACTTTCAGGTTACAAGAACAACCAGGCTTCGCCTGGCGCACCAGATCAAAACATACAAAACGCTTGTGTCCGAAGGCTTGCATCCAGGCCTCGGTCGGCCAAAGTTCAGCAAACAACCTCTATAGTCTATAGCTTCTTTCATCTGCGTTTATCTGTGAAATCTGCGGATACATTTCTGTGGTTCATCCGGGATTTCGATCTCACCTGCCCCCTTATCTATATAAAGCCCTAATCGCAGATATGTCATGTGGAATGCGTCGGAATAAAAACATCTGTGTCCCGTTTGGGCTCGGGGCCGGATTTTTCCCATTTGAGAGGCAGAAATCGGGCCTCGGATTATTATTACATTAAGATGGCGGCGGAGTCAATTTCGCTTGACATATTTATGAAGATTTATATATCCTACTCTTTTACCTGAAAGGCTCGACCGGCTCAATTCAAGCCGTATCTTGAAAAAAAAAGGGAGATCCGAATGAGTGAGAAAATAGACAATATTAGAAGTATTGGTCTCATTGGCCACGGCGGCATTGGCAAAACCAGCCTGGCTGAGGCGATGCTTTTTACGGCCAAAGCGACTGATCGTCTGGGTCGGGTTGATGATGGGACTTCGGTTATGGATTATGAGCCCGAAGAGCTGAAACGGCATATCTCCATCAGCTCCTCATTTCACCATTATAATTGGAAAAAGCACCGGGTTAACCTGGTCGATATGCCGGGTGACGACAACTTCCTGTCCGATACGAAAACCTGCCTGTCGGCTGTAGACGGGGTCGTGGTAGTGGTCGATGCCATTGACGGTGTCCGGGTCACTACCGGAAAAGTCTGGGAATTCGCCAATGAATTTGATCTGGCCAAGGTCTTTTTCGTCAATAAAATGGGCCGGGAACGGGCCAATTTTCAGAAGGTCGTAGATGACCTCAGCCAGTCCTTCGGGGTTAAGGCCGTGCCCGTTTATCTCCCAATTGGAGCCGAAGACAAGTTTAAGGGAGTAATCGATCTCCTGAGAATGAAAGCTTGTAATTACGCCACCGACGGCAGCGGCAATTTTACGGAATCCGATATCCCCGACAGCCTGGCCGATGAGGTCCAGGAAGCCGCGGATAAATTGATGGAATATGTGGCTGAGGCCGATGACGCCCTGCTGGAGAAGTATCTGGACGGCAACTCGCTCACCCCGGAAGAAGTCACCACCGGGTTCAAAAAAGGCATCCAAAATGGTTCCTTTATCCCCGTCGCCTGCGGTTCGGCCGCCAGAAACATCGGTATCGCTCAATTAATGGACATGATTAACCAATGCCTGCCGTCTCGGCCTGCGGCCATGAAGCTATTGGTGACGACACGATAATTTTTGGCCGGGTCAATGGCCGTGTAAGCACCGGTGGGGTCCTTGACCTTCACATTACCGACCCGCGATCCGGCCGGGTTGGCCCTGGTCACGGTAAAGCTGATCCCGGAAACGTACATATATGGCGGATTGGGCTGCGGGTTATGGCCAAGCAGAAAGGTAACGCCTTCCTCCAGGGATTTGACCACGTCGCGGCCTGTCAGCTCAATGACCACCAGGGTATTGCCGAACGGCAGAACAGTGGAGACAGTCCCGACGGCGACATCACCGGCCAGGATATCCGCCCTGACACCGCCGGCGTTCTGCATGGCGATCTGGGTGCCCATGGATTTGGTTTTCCAGAGCATGGAGTCGGCCACAATCGGACCGGGACCAACATTTTCGCAGCGCTTAAGATCATTCGCTGCATAGGCGATTTTAGCCTGCATCAACGGGGCGATCCCTTTTCTGTAACCGGCTAGTTTGGCTTCAGCTTCGGCATGGCCGGTCAACACCTGGGCCGCGGCCGGCAGGGACTGGACAACCATCTGGTAGATCGGCGACCCGGCCGGGACAGCCACGTACTTTCCGGAATCATCCTTTTGCTTGATCACCTCGCTGACGATGAGGGTGGGGTGGCCCACACAACTCTGAACATCGCCATCGGCGTCGAAGACCAGGTCCAACTGACCGAGGATATTGTACCAACTCCAGGCCTGGGCGATATACACATTTTTCCCGGCCGGGTTTTTCACCACCGTCGGATAATCCCCGGACGGCGTCAGGACAACGCCGGCACTCTTGAAATTGCTCGGGTCCCCCAGGAGGGTGTGGCTGTGCCCGCCGATAATCACACCCACTCCGGTGATCTTAGCGGCCAACTGTATATCTTCATGATATCCGAGATGGGAGAGCAAGACGATGTTGTTGACACCCAGCGAGTTCAACTTGCTTACGGACGCGGTAACGCTCTGGGCCGCGTCATTAAATTTCAGATTGGGGCCGGGACTGGAGATGTTGACCGTATCGGGGGTGGTCACGCCGATTATCCCGATCTGGTGCGCCCCGAATTTCTTGATCGTATAGGGTTGAATCTTGTCCTTTAACAGCGGCTCTCCCGAAGCGTCGATATTGGCCGACAGCACCGGAAAGTTCGCCTGGGAAATCAATTTGGCCGTGAGCGCCGGTCCCTTGTCGAACTCGTGATTGCCCAGGGACATGGCGTCAATGCCCAGCAGGTTATCGAAATCGATATCCGCGGCGCCCTGAAACCGGGTAAAGTAAGGCGTGCCCTGAATGGTGTCACCGGCATGTAGAAACAGGACATTCTCATGGGTTTTGCGCAAATTGTCCATGGCTGTCTTTATCCTGGTGACTCCGCCGATCGAGACTCTAATGGCCGTGTTGTTCAGGGTGAAGGACTGCTCATTCGGATCAAGCTGCGAATGGGTATCATTAATATGCGCAATCGTCACCTTTAAGCCTGAAGAGCCGCCGGCAGATCTCCCGCAACACGATGCCGCCGCCAACATGGCCATGGCGACCATCGCGACCATCACCAGGGCCAAAACCTTGGTCAACCTCGATTGGTGGTGCTCCACAAAATTCTCCTGATTGAGAGGAATGAATCCCTCAGCGAAAATGCACGGGGTACCGTTTGGTCCGTTAATCGCCATTTGAATGGGGTGATGGTTTAAGTCCTGAATCACCAACTGCGTTTTGAAAGGTGTTACCAGCTTGGTTCAGGCTGGTAATGCCAAGGATAGAGGATATCGATCAATCAAAATCACAACCAACATAACCGACCTAATCCCTGGGCAGCTTAGTTTTCACTTACCCACTTGAAATAGCGAAAAGGCCCAAAAAATCCGCGCTGCTTGGTTCATTGCCGGCCCTGCTTCCGTAAGAGCGAACAGGCTTGCTGCTGCCCGAGATCGCAGGCCCGTTTTAGATCGACGCGCGCGTTCTGTTCATCGCCCTTATGGTGAAAGCTCCCTGCCCGTTCTAAATATGCCTCGGCATTATCAGGCTCCATCGCCAGAAATTGATTCCAGTAGCTGATAATTTCGTCCCATCTCTTTTGGGTCGCCAAGGCATAATCCAACTCCTTAAACGCTTTGAAATTTCGCGGATCATTCCGGATGGCTATTTTGTATTCCGTGATGGCTTGGTCAATCTGGTTTAATTGCGTGTAAATTCTTCCCTTCATCATGATCGCCTCGTTGGACAAAGGGTCGATTTCCAACGCCTGGTCAAAGGCGGCAAGAGCTTGATTTGGGTTGGTATTGGCCGCCAACTGTCCTTGATAAACGCATCTGCGCACCACCCAATCTTTCCAATCCGCGGTTTCTGGATCCCCAGGCGACAAGGTTTTGGCAAGAGTGAAATCCGCCTTTGCTTTCTCAATTTTGTCTGTCTCTGAATAAATGGCTGCTCTGAGAGAGTAAGGCCGGGCCATCGCCGGTCTCAACGAAATACTGCGATTCACATCTTCCAAAGCCTTGTCATAATCATTCATGAAATAATAGGTCTTTGCCCGATCCTGAAGAAAACTGTAGTGCTCTCCATAAAGGATCGCTTTCGTATACAAAGCAAGTGCCTTGTCATATTTCTTCGCCATACGAAAAGCCCAAGCCTGCTCCGCGAAAATCATGCCAAAAAGCATAAAAAACTCATTATTGGTCTCGATTTGCTTGTAGGCTCGCATGGCGATATCATTCATTTCCCGATAGCTGCCTCCCCACCGAGGCAGTTTTGAAAGAAGCATGGCCTCGCACATGAGAAAAGAAGTGGGATAAAGGGAAAAGGTTTGCTCTATTAAGCGATTCTTTTCAGCTTCTTTACTTCCGGCTTTCGACATATGCAAAAGCATGATATGAGCTGTCAGAAGACGAGGCCGCAGCGAAAGGGCCGTATCGATGTCTTTTCTGGATTTAAGGAAAGAGGCATGCATACCCTCGAATTGTTCGGGTGTTGTTTCCGCGGCATACTTTCTCCCTCTACTAGCCCATCCTTGCAGATAGAAATAGTAGGCCCTCATCAGATAGGGCGCAAAATGATCTGGAGAGTGTTTTACCCAGGCATCAAGCAACCGCTCGTGTTCCGGCGATGTAGTCTTAAAAAGGAAAAAGAAATCGTGGACCTGGTATTCATACGAAGGATCGCGTTCAAAAGTGGCTTGACTCATCGACGCTTTTTTGTTCAGAGTATCGAATTCCTTTTCCTCGAGAAGATTTCGGAAACGCATCAATTCATTTATTGTAAATGTTGGTTTCGACGTACCGATGATTTTGGCAGATGGAGGGGCGACACTCACTTCTCCGTTTTTGTTTGACGGAAACTTAGGAAGAAGGCTTCTAAAAGGAAGAAATCCTCTAGAATAGGAACTTGAATGGTGCCCATAAAAAAATCCCAGAGCAAATGCAAAAACAAGGATTCCGGCAATGAACCAAATCAGACGAGAGGGCTTCCCTAAACAGGGCAATACACGGTTGCAGAGAGGGCAATTTCCTTGGGAGTCAAGGATATGGCTGCATTTGGGGCATCGGGCGGACATAATTTAGATTTTCCAAATGTTGAGATTTCGAAGTTGTGGTGTTGGTTCTTAACCACATATTGGATAACACATTTTATTTTGTTAAAGCAAGATATTTTCACTTTGCCCTCTGCCTCCACCTATAATTCATCCGATAAGGCTTGTGGGTGCCTTTTTCCACCGGACTGCCGACCGGTCAATAGGTTTCCTCCCTGAGATTAATCTTGCCTTTTTCTGATTTTCCAGGCATAATAATCCTGGGGATTTGATGAATGGCATTTACTCAATTCCGAGTAAGGCCCCCGATAGGGAAAATTATCGCCTTTGAGATCTTTCATCGGATCATGAATAACCTAAGGATTATTTCCAGTTACGGTGATTTCAATTCATTATTTTAAGGCACGGAGGATGGCCATGTTGACTTGCTTTGATGTGGCTGACTTTTTCCTGGCGCTATCGGAGAAAGAGATAGATGCCGGTGAGGGTATCACAAATTTGAAGCTTCAAAAGATGGTTTACTATGCGCAGGGTTTCTCTCTTGCTCTCTTTGGTAAACCATTGTTTGACGCCCCCATAGAAGCATGGGCGCACGGCCCGGTTGTGCCTGATCTGTATCATTGTTATAAATCGTGTGGGTCCGAACCTATCCCCGCCCCAAAGGATTTTGATTTCGATAAATTTGACCAAGATACAAGAAAGCTGTTAACTGATGTTTACGTCGTCTATGGCCAATTCTCTGCCTGGAAATTAAGGAATCTGACCCATCAGGAAGCGCCTTGGATTGACGCATATGAAGGGCCGGGCACGAACAATGTCATAAGCCATGAATCCATGAAGAAGTATTTCATCACCCAGTTGACCGATGAAGAGAGATCTTAAAAAGCCGCCGGCTGATATAAGAGGGAAGCTTGCCCCACACGAAGAAAAGGTCTCATTTGATCATGAATACCCTACCTTTTCACTTACCTATCTAAGTGAGTCATTTTGTTTGTCGGCTTGCAGCAGAGCAGAGAAGAGAAGGCCGCTTTTGCGGATACCCTCCATAAATTAAGCAAGCTCACATGGCAGGAACTCAAGCAAGCCCCTCGTCATGGTTCAGGGTTTGAAATTATAGACGAAAAAGCTATCAAAGCGGCACCCCCGGAGCATGTCAAGAAGGGCGTTACGTTGATCGCCTTCCGATTTTTTGGTAAGGCGCCCATGGTCGGGTATCGTGATCGGCGGACATTCTACATCCTTTGGGTTGATCGAGGCTTTCAATTGTACAAGCACTAAACAGAGTGGAAAACTTGTCCCCCCGACCTGTCCCCAAAAAGAAGGCCCATCGCTGGCGCTAATTACGCCTTAGATTGGGCCACCATCCTAATACCCTGTAAGGGTTACCCAATCTAGCCCAGGGTCAGCGAAGTGCCACCCTGGGTGATGCACACACGACACCAAGCCTCGAATCTTAACGCAACAAAATTGCCCATCCCTCCCCATCACGCAGCCTCGCCCCGGCCGGGCACTGACGCAATCGATAGGACCCAGTTCGACCAATCCCTGGATGATCCGGCCATGATCACCGAGATTGGCGACCCCATATATCAGGACCGGCGACCACGATCTTCGGGATTGGCGACCCGATATATCAGGACCGGCGACCCCATATATCAGGATTGGCGACCCCATATATCGGGACCGGAGCTCCAAGGGATTGGTGCCCCAAAATATCAGGACCGGCGATCCAATACATCTGGACTACCGGTCCAATAAATCCAACTAAATAATGTCAGCGCCCGGCCGGGACGTTAGAATGGACTAGAAATAGGCCCGGACGCCGAAGTTGATCGGGAAGGTCCAGTTGCCGTCGGGATCAAATCCCTGTCCTATGGAAGAGCTGGGGCCGCCGATGTACCGAGCCTTAACTTCCGTGAAGATGCCGATGTTTCCCATTTTGTATTCCAGTCCCGGACCGAAATCGGCCAGAAAACCCCAGCTCGGATCTGTAAAAGCATCTTTGTGCCCAAATGTGGATGCGTCGACCGAACTATACCGGGCCGCGCCCAGATCAACCCGAAAATAGGGGTCCCAGATGCGACCAACGGGCAGGTGCATTTTTCCACCGACATAAATGGGGACGATGTTAAGGTTGTCAAAGTCGGTACGTCCGACGGTCTTGCCCGCATAGGTCTCCCAGCCAAAGCCAAACTGGGTGCTGAACAAGTCATCAATACGACATGCCGCTTCGATGTTGAACCCCCAGCCGCTCTTGAACGCGTCACTGTAGCTGGTCCCGCTGTCCGGGATGAAATATCCGGATAGGAATGGTGTAAACTGGCCGCTGACTCCGATTGAGAAATCACCAGGCTGAGCGGCGGCCGCGACCCCGGTCAATGACATCACCAACACCGCGGCTAACAAACATCTTCCAAAAATCCCAAGTTTTCTGGCCCTCATAATTTGACTCCTTTTCTGCGTTACGTAATGAAACTACATTGCCCGGCCGGATTACCGGATAGGCGGACTGAAAGTGGAAAAAATC
>JADFYN010000175.1 GCA_015233055.1 Deltaproteobacteria bacterium | reverse complement strand
GTGCTGGTTCAGGAAGGAACCCTGCGGGCCGGCGATCATTTTGTCTGCGGCAAATTCTACGGAAAAGTCAGAGCCTTATTCAACGACCGCGGCAAGAAAATCGAAAGCGCCGGGCCGTCAACTCCGGTGGAAGTCCAGGGTATTTCCGGCGTGCCCATGGCCGGGGACGAGTTCATCTGCCTCGATTCTGAACGGAAAGCTAAACAGATCAGCGTGTTGCGGGCGGACAAATTGCGTCTGACCGAAGTCTTTCAGCAGCCCAGAATAACGCTGGAAAACCTCATGTCCAGTATCAAGGACGGCCAGGTCAAGGAACTGAACACCATCATTCGAGCCGATGTTCAGGGTTCGATTGAGGCCTTACGCGATTCTTTGCTGAATCTGTCCACTTCCGAGGTCAAGGTCAATGTCATCCATTGCGCTACCGGGGCCATCACCGAGACCGATATCATGTTGGCTTCGGCCTCCAATGCCATTATCATCGGGTTTAACGTTCGGCCCAATCCCAACGTCACGGAACTGGCCTCCAAAGAAAAGGTCAGCATCCATTATTACGACGTAATCTACAATGTAATTGATGACATCAAGAAGGCCATGTCCGGTCTGCTCGAACCCGATCACGTGGAGAAAGTACTCGGCCGGGCCGAAGTCCGCCAGACCTTCCATATCCCCAAGGTGGGCATGGTGGCCGGGGCTTATGTCCTGGACGGCAGAATCGAAAGAAATGCCCGGGTGCGCTTGCTCAGGGATAATGTCGTCGTTTTTAACGGCCGAATTTCCGGCTTGCGCCGATTTAAGGAAGACGTCAAAGACGTCAACTCCGGTTATGAATGCGGTATCTCCATCGACAATTACAATGACCTGAAAGTCAACGACATCATCGAATCCTATATGATCGAAGATATTAAAAGGACGATTGATTAATGTTCGTCGGCGTGGCCAGGGTCGCCTTGCTCATTCCCGGCAATTCGTCGCTTAAAGGAAAACGCAAGGTCATAAAGAGTCTTCTAGACCGGCTTCGGTCCAGGTTCAATGTCTCAGCCGCCGAAGTGGGTGATAATGATCTGTGGCAGCGGGCCTTGATCGGGGTGTCCCTGGTGGCCAATGACCGCCGGTTCGTGGATGCCGCCTTGAGCAAGGTGGTAGAATTTATCGAATTCTCCGGCACAGCTCAGGTTGTTGATATTTATACAGAAATAATTAATGTCTAAATAACTCAAACCACCTGGTAACTCTTTTCTATTTTGGGTTTGGCCGGAAAATGAAACAAATCAAAGAAAAACGTATTCGCCCGATGCAAGTCGGCGAGCAACTTAGGGAAATCATTTCAGAACTGGTCATCAAGAAAATCAAAGATCCCAGACTGGCGATGGTGACCATCACGGAAGTGGAAATGACGTCTGATCTGAAGACGGCCTTTGTTTATTTTTCATTCCACAACCCCAAACTGACCAAAGACCAAGCCTTGCAGGGGTTTAACAGCGCGGCGGGGTTGATTAAACGGGAGATGGGCCACAATCTCAAGCTGCGGTATGTTCCAGAACTGATCTTCAAATACGATTCATCATTTGAATACGGCCATCGGATCGAAAAGATTCTGGCCGATATCAATATGTCCCCGTCGTCCCAGGATGACCCGGCACAAGATGACACTGACAGGCCACAGCCACAGGATGACGCCGACTAATCATGGAATCTATTATTAATGCCCTAAGGGAATATGACCGGTTCTTAATCTGCACGCATACGGAACCCGACGGCGATGCCCTGGGGTCGGTCCTGGCTTTGACCGAAGGCCTGTCTTTAATGGGCAAGCAGGTTACTCCTTACCTGGACGACCGGCCGACCGCGCAACTCCGGTTCTTGCCGGGACTCGAGCAGATCAGCTATGATTTAAATGGGATAGCTAATTACGATGTCGGAATTATCCTGGACTGCGGCGAATTGGAACGGACCGGCCGGAATGCCTCCCGGATCGGCCAGATCAAACTCCTGATCAATATCGATCATCACCAGCCTCGCGCCCAGACAGGTCACCTCCGGTTAATCGACCCGTCCAGTTCCTGTACCGGCGAGATTATCTATCGGATCTTGGCCGGGCTTAATCAGCCGATTACCCGTAACATGGCCTTGAATTTGTACACTGCCATCGTCACCGATACCGGCTCTTTTACCTATTCCAATACAAACCGGGCCACCTTTGAGATGGCCGGCGACCTCGTTGGCCGGGGAGTAAATCCACCCGAGGTTTCAGCCCATCTATACCAATCCTATCCTGCGTCCAGGATGAAGATTCTTTCCCGGGCCTTAGAGACGATCGAGCTGACGGGGCACGGCCGGGTCGCTTTTATGATCGTCACCCAGGACATGATAAAAGAGACCGGCGCCGGCCCGAACGATACTTTTGGCTTTATCGACTTTCCCCGGTCTATTTCCGGGGTTCGGCTGGCCGCATTATTCCGGGAGATTGAGCCGGGGGTCTATAATGTCAGCCTCCGGTCCAAGGGGCGGCTCAACGTGGCGGCTCTGGCCGGGCGTCATGGAGGAGGGGGACATACCAACGCCGCGGGATTCCTGTTTAAGGGATCGGCCGCCGATTTTAAGCAAGAAGCTTTGGAATACGTGGCCGCGGCGTCATGGGACCGGGACGGCGGGTGATGTATTTAAAAGACGGCCTGCTGGTCTTGGATAAGCCGCCCCAGATGACCTCCTATGATGTCATCCGCCGGGTCAAAAAACTGGTTCAACCTAAGAAAGTCGGACATACCGGAACCCTTGACCCCCTGGCCACCGGACTATTGATCCTGTGCCTGAATCGGGCGACGTTGCTGTCGAATTATCTGATGGCTGGCGAAAAGGAATACCTGGCCGCCATGCGTCTGGGCCTGACCACCGACACTCAGGATATTACCGGCCGGGTCATCCGAGAGTGTCCCGTCTCCGCCCTGGATCCGGCCCAGGTAGATGACATCTTCCGGGCCCATGTGGGCGCCATTCAACAGACGCCGCCGGCCTATTCAGCGGTAAAACTTCAGGGCCGGCCGGTATACAAGATGGCTCGCCGGGGCATCGAGGTGATCCTCCCGGCCCGCACGGTAAATATTCATGAACTGGAGATCCTGGAAATCTCCGGGCCGGAGATCAAATTCCGGGTCCGATGCGGTTCCGGGACTTATGTTCGCACCCTGGCTTCCGACATTGGGGATAAGCTTGGTCCGGGCGGTTGCCTGACCGAGTTGCGCCGGACCGAAACCGCCGGATTTCGGCTGGACCAGGCTCTGACTTTACCCGAGTTGGAGCAGGTGGTGGCCCGTGACGAACTGGATTCGGTTATAGTGGCCATGAATCAAACGCTGCCGGGATTACCTGCTTTTGATGTGGATTCATCCACTGCCGGAAAAATTATCCAGGGCCGGACGCCGGACTGGGAAAAATTTCAGCACCCGGTTCGGTTCGGTGACCAGATCAAAGTTACTTGCAATGATCAATTAATCGCCATGTTCGAGGCGGAGCGAGGCGAAGGTGACGGCATCTCGTTTCGTTGCTTGCGGGTAATTGGGGCCTGATCGTCATTTTATCGGTAGTGTAGTTCCCCGGAGGGGGAGGATCGACCAGCCCTGAGCCCAGCTCACGGAACTTAATCGTAAATACTGTAAAATAACCTGGCAGATTCTTATCAGGAGGGAATCAGACGTGGTCTTAACAGCAGATAACAAAAAAGATTTGATTGATCGATTCAAACTTCACGACGTGGACACCGGCTCACCGGAAGTACAAATTGCCTTGTTGAGTGAGCGGATCAAATACTTGACCGAACATTTTAAGATTCATGCTAAAGACCACCACTCCCGCCGCGGCTTGTTGAAGCTTGTCGGACAACGGAGAAGGCTCCTTAACTATCTTAAAAGAACAGGCATAGAAAGATATAGGACAATCATTAAAGAGCTAGGCATCAGAAAGTAGGGATCGGAATCTCGGCCCTGTCATGGGATATTCACCCAGGTCAGGAACGGCGTTTTTTGGCACAGCCTTGTCAGGAAGTCATCGCCAAGACGCAAAGGACACAGCCGTTGATTCAACTACCGGCATTTGTTCGGCCCAGTGGCTAAGTTGCGTTCTTTGGGCCTTGGCGATGAACGCTGGGGCTTTGTTGCGCCCCGGCGCCATCAGGTATGATTGCCGGACTGACAAGTGCCAAAGAGCGTCCTATCCAGTCGGGTTGCGGGAGGCGTTTTCCGGGTTGCATGTTACGGGCTACATGCGGCCTTTAACTCGTTCCTGTTATCCTAATTTAAACAGGGTGGTTCGAGCATGTTCTGAGAAGGTCTGGGCGGCCGCTGCGGCCTCTTGCTCTACCCGCACAGAACTCCAATTCCACAACTCGCAACCGCAACCCGCAACACTGATGGGTACCCGCGACGAGGGCCACAAGAATCTTGTGTTCTCCTACGCCGGATTTTCTACAATGTATTCAGGGTAATCTGCCATAGGATGGCCTTCCTGCGGAACCTGGAAAAGAGGACAACGAAATGAAACAAAGTGTCACTGTTGAATTGGGCGGACGCCCACTAACCGTTGAAACAGGAAGACTGGCCAAGCAGGCCAGCGGGGCGGTGTTGGTTACCTATGGAGAAACTATGGTGCTGGTTACGGCCGTAGCCACCGATGATATTCGAGAAGGTATTGATTTTCTTCCCTTGACTGTTGATTATCAAGAAATGTCCTACGCCGCCGGCCGCATTCCCGGTGGCTTTTTCAGACGTGAAATCGGTCGCCCCAGCGACAAGGAGACATTGACTTCCCGGTTCATCGACCGACCGATCCGTCCCCTTTTTGCCGATGGCTGGAGTTACGAGACGCAACTTATCGCCACCGTCTTGTCCATGGATCAAGATAACGAACCGGACGTACTGGCCATCACCGGGGCCTCAGCCGCCCTGGCGGTTTCCGACATCCCCTTTGCCTCACCGATTGCCGGCATCAGGTTAGGCCGGATCGACGGCAAGTTTGTAGTGAATCCGTCCAAGGCCGACTTAGAGAAATCCGACATGGAGTTGGTCGTGGCCGGATCAAAGGATGCCATTGTCATGGTCGAGGGAGGGGGCGCCTTTATTCCGGAAGAGGAAATGCTCGACGCCATCTTCTTTGCCCATCAAGCCATGCAACCGGCCATCGAGGCCCAGGAAAAACTCATCGCCCTGTCCGGAAAAGCTAAACGTCAGGTCCCGCCCCGGGCAGAGCATCCGGAACTAATGGCCCGGGTGACCGAAGTCGGCACCGCCTCGCTTAAGGAAGCCATTACGGTGGCCGACAAAATGGCCCGGCATGACGCCGTTAAAGAGGCCAAACGGGGTGTCCTGGCCCAGCTTGCCGAACAATTTCCCGGTCAGGAAAAGGACATCAAAAACTGCTTCTACGACCTCGAAAGACTACTGCTGCGCCAGATGATCGTCACGGAAAAACGGCGAACCGACGGCCGCAGATTTGATGAGGTTCGGCCCATTACTTGCGAAGTCGGGATTCTACCCCGGACCCACGGCTCGGCCCTGTTCACCCGAGGTGAAACCCAGGCCGCGGTCATCACCACCCTGGGCACTTCTCAAGACGAGCAAAAAATAGAATCCATCTCCGGCGATTCATTCAAGTCATTTCTGCTGCACTACAACTTCCCGCCCTACAGCGTGGGTGAGGCCAAGAATCTTCGAGGGCCGGGCCGCCGCGAAATCGGGCACGGGGCCCTGGCCGAACGGGCCATCAAGCGGGTTCTTCCGACGGCCCAGGAGTTTCCTTACACCATCCGGGTCGTTTCAGAGATTATGGAGTCCAACGGTTCTTCCTCCATGGCCACGGTCTGCGGCGGCATTTTGTCTCTGATGGATGCCGGCGTGCCGATTAAGGCGCCTGTGGCCGGGATTGCCATGGGGTTGATCCACGAAGGCGACTCCATCATCATCCTATCGGATATTATTGGGGACGAAGACCATAGCGGCGACATGGACTTTAAGGTCTGCGGGACGACGGAAGGCATCACCGCTCTGCAGATGGACATAAAGATCCCGGGCATGACCCGGGACGTCCTCCGGTCGGCACTCTACCAGGCCCGTGACGGACGGATTCATATCTTAGGCGAAATGGACAAAGGTCTCGATCATCCACGCGGCGAATTATCCACTTACGCCCCCAAACTGGTGACCATTGAAGTCAAGACGGAACGGCTCAAAGACATAATTGGTCCAGGGGGTAAGACGGTCCGGGGCATCCAGGCCGAAACCGGCGCCCGCATCGATATCGAAGACTCCGGTAAAATACACATCGCCTCATCCATCATGGGCGCCACCGACCGGGCCATCGCCATGATCCGGGCTATTGTCCAGGAGCCGGAAGTGGGCCAGGTCTACAAAGGCATCGTCAAGAAGATTCTTGATTTCGGGGCCTTTGTCGAAATCCTGCCGAACCTCGACGGACTGGTTCACATCTCTCAGTTGGACATCGCCCGAGTCAAAAATGTCCGTGACGTTATTACCGAAGGCGATGAAGTCATGGTCAAGGTCCTGGAGATCGATCCCCAGGGAAAAATTCGTCTCAGCCGTAAGGCCACTATGGAATAGACGGGTTGCAGGTTTCACGTTGCTCGTTGCAAATTACTGGTTACTTGTTGATATCCGAGAGAATATCACTAAGCCCAGTTCCCAGGTTCGGGCTGCCGACCTGACACCTCTAACTCGTATGACTCGTAAGTCGATCCTCGCAACCGGACGTTAGTGATTTACGACCCGCAACCTGCAACATGTAACCTGTAACCTGTAACCTGCAACCGATATTGGAGTCAGGGTGTATAAGAAAACCGTTTTGGAAAATGGCGTCCGGATCATTACCGAAGAAGTCTCACATGTTCGCTCCGTCTCCTTTGGCATTTGGGTCAATAGCGGTTCCCGTGATGAATTGACTGAGGAACTGGGTATCTCCCATTTTATTGAGCACATGATCTTTAAGGGCACCGAATCCCGGTCCACCCTCCAGATAGCCAAAGAAATAGACGCCTTCGGCGGCATGGCCAACGCCTTTACCAACAAGGAAAACACCTGCTTTCACACCAAAGTCATCGATAAGCATCTGCCCCGGGCGGTGGACCTGTTGATGGACATTTTCCTCAGGTCCACCTTCGACTCCGGCGAGCTGGAGCGGGAACGTCAGGTTATTCTTCAGGAAATCAGCATGGTCGAGGATACGCCGGATGAACTGATCCATATTCTCTTCGCCCGGCATTTCTGGGCGGGACACCCGTTGTCCGAACCTATCGCGGGCGTTAACGACTCGGTCATGCTCATCGACCGGGACAGGATTCTCCGCTACCTGAACCACGCCTATTCCCCAGGAAACATCGTCGCCGCGGCGGTCGGCCGGGTCAACCATGAGGATTTGTTGCAGCTCGTTCAGAGCCAGTTTGCCACCCTCCCCTGGGCTGAAA
>JADFYN010000174.1 GCA_015233055.1 Deltaproteobacteria bacterium | reverse complement strand
TTATAAAGTCTAGTATATAGTATTAATAACAGAGAAAATATTGAACGCAAAGAATGAGTTCGCCGATAACTAAATAATATAATAACTTATATAAAGGCAACCTTTTAGTTTTTGTCCCGTACATAGATCCGCGGATTAAATCATGACCCTTGAGGCAATCACGTAGCGTACTCATCTAACTCAGGTTAGTCTAATGTGGTCACAAATTCGTGATGCCAGGATTACACTTCAATGTTGTTGAATTAAGAGTAATCGCCTGGGATTCTTTTAGATGGTAATTCCAAACAAGCCCCAAAGGGGCGCACTAGGTTAGCCCAGGGCAACGCCCTGGGAAATCCGCCAGGTTACGTGCCAGGAAGATGTTCAAATGGTCGGCCAAGCCCAACGCCATTTCCTTTGAACAGGATATACCACGACGTCTGCCCTGCTGAATTGACGGTGGCCTTATGTGACCATTACATGGTATTTTATGTAGTATTCGCCCATACCCAGGGCGCTGCCCTGGGCTAACCTAGTGCGCCCCGTTGGGGCTTGATCGGAATTGACCATTTATTAAAATCAGATCCGATTCCCCTGCACCTTTTAATTCAACATCATTGGGATTACAGTCAGGTGAAATTTGACCGGGGTTTGGGCGAACTTCCACGCAGACCCGGTGATGATTACCCGAAAACCACTCTCACTGTAACAGCTCCGGCCGAAATCGATACCCCACACCCCGAATAGTATCGATCCGTTCTTGTTGATTACCCATTTTTTTACGGAGTCGTCGGATATGGGTATCGACCGTCCGGGCGTAACCATCGTAAACATAGCCCCAGACCTGGTCGAGCAAATCCTCCCTGGTCAAGACATTGCCTGAATTGGCTGCCAGACATTGCAACAATCTGAACTCGGTGGCGGTCAGTCTGACATCCTGTTCATCGATTTCGACTCGATGCTTCTCCGGATCGATCAGGATGCCTGGAAATCGGATAAGTGAATTAGATGCCACCTTATCTTTTAACCGCCTGAGCACGGCCCTGACCCGAAGGACCAGTTCCCTGGGGCTGAACGGCTTGGTCAAATAATCGTCCGCGCCCAGTTCAAACCCAATAACCCGGTCAATCTCTTCAGCCCTGGCCGTCAGCATCATAATCGGCATAGTACTGGTCTCGCCATCCTGGCGGATAGAGCGACAAACCTCCTTGCCATCCATCTTGGGCAGCATGAGGTCGAGGATGACCAGATCAGGACGTTCTTTTTTGGCCAGTTGAACTCCGGCCAGTCCATCCGTCGCCCGCAGGACATGGAAACCCTCTTGCTGAAGATTGTATTCCACCAGGTCGAGAATATCCTGCTCATCTTCCACCACTAATATGTTCACCTGGGACATTTGCTTTCTCTTCCTTTTTTAGTGCCGCTTAATCCGCGGCCGGAGCCGGTCCACTTAGCCAGTCTTGAATTGTGGCCATGATTTCGTCCCGAACTTTTCTGGTTAAGGCCAACTTTTCTTCATGACTGCCGGTGAATGACGCCGGATCGTCAAAGCTCCAATGCAGTCTTTTGGCTATTCCAGGGAAAACGGGACATCTTTGGCCGGTTGATTCATCGCACACGGTTATGATATATCGATATAATTTTCCTTGCTTATACAATTCAAACACACTCTTGGTTTGATGATCCGACAGATCAAATCCTTCTTCCCGCATTACCTCTATAACTAAAGGATTTATACAGGTTGGTTCAAAACCGGCGCTGGATGCTTCAAAACGATCACCGGCCAGGTGATGCAAGAAAGCCTCCGCCATCTGGCTCCGGGCGCTATTATGGACACAAACAAAAAGAACCGCGGATTTTCCGGTCACAATCACCTCCAAAATGAAGTCCTCCGCGTCGGGTGGTGGAAGAGATCGATGTTTCAGTTCCGGCTGATGGGGCGGCAATTGATCCCATCGGTAGCCTGGTTGACCCTTTTCTTCAGCTCTGAGAGATCAAATGATTTCATGACATAATATTCCGCAGCCAGGGACCGCGGATCTGATTTGCCGGAATCATTGGCGCTGCACAGAATGACCGGGAGCTTATAGTTATCGGAACGAATTTCCTGAAGTAAATTAAGCCCATTATCACCACCCAGCATAATGTCCAAGACCATCACGTCAGGTTGCAGACTGTCTAAGGATTCTTTCAAGTGCAATCCTGAGGCGAGAGTCGCCACGGCGTGTCCATCTTCGGTCAACTCGTCAAGATACATTTCCCGGATGTATTGTTCATCATCCACGACTAATACTTTGGCCATAAAGTCTCCTGGTTATCCCGCAATTTAATCTTGGTTGAAATAATCGTCGGTTCGCTTGAATTTGGCCAACAAATTTTTGAGTCCTTCCATCCCGGACAAAACAGTTTCCAGGCTTGCAATCGGCGTACTTTTTCACTTCAGCCGACCATTCGCTGAGATCCGCCGGTTGAAGTCTTCAAAGACGTTGTTAAGGTAACATCATATTGTTACAGCACAGTGACGATTACCTGATAACTCGGTCACAACAGCGGATTTCACCTTAATGTAACATTTATCATAAAGGACCATGTTCAATCCGCAGATTGCACCGATTTGCCCAGATCAAAAAAGACATATGATCGCAGGCATCTGTGACCTCATCCATCTGCGTTTATCTGAGAAATCTGCGGATACATTTCTGGTAGTTAATTAAAAAGCTGGTCGAACTCAGGTTTGATTAGTCCAACAGGGAGGACTTCAATGAAAGAGATGGGGAAGAGGTGGGGTGCATGGCAACCAAATAACCAGGTGGAAGAAATTTGTCTTGACAAGGGGGAGCACCTTACGTGGCGCCGATCAACCACGGCACTGGATATCCGACTGACAGTTCGGCGGAATACACTGGCTTTTTCGTCTTCGTGCCGATGCTGGGGTGATAACACTCTTAAGCTTATTTACGCGAGGTAATATCATATATTATACAAAGAGTTCGAACAAATTCATTAGTGACGGGGTGGGGTTGAACACGGCACGTCAGCAGCACCGTAATTGTTTCCCCTGTCGAGTTGATCAAATCCAGTTCAGCGTTGTCGATCCATCTTATCTCTTTAACTTTTTTATATCTTTCATCAAATAAAGGCTTGCTCTCGGAGGTGCAAAACTCTCCGAATTCTTTACCGATAATGTCTTCTCTTTTGAACCCTAGCAGATCGCAGAGCGAACCGTTCACGTCAAGGAAGCGACCATATTCATCGAGGGAGTGATAGGGTATAGGGAAGTTCTCGAAAATAGACCTTAACCAATTTTCACTGGCCAAAATATCATTCTCTGTACGTTTCCGCTCGGTTATATCTCGGCTTAACGACATGATCCGGGGGCCTTCAGGTGTTGGCACGACGGTAGCGTTTATCTCAACCGAGGTAAATGATCCTTGTTGATTCACGTAATCGATTACAAGATGGCGGACATAACCCAGCTCTAAGCACTGGCCGATCGCCAATGAATTTCGTTCCAGATCATGTGGCGCAGTCCACTCGGTGACTTTGCGATTGAGGATATCTATCAACCGCGTATTACCGGTAAACCTGACGAACTTCGAGTTAGCGTCGAGAACCCTTCCTTCCTGGTCGAGAATCACAAATCCGGTATCAGTCGTTTCAATCAGGGTTTTGTACTTTTTCTCACTTTCTCGTAACGCTTCCTCCGCAAGCTTCCTTTCAGACTCAACCTGTGCCAGATGGAAGGCCATGTCAATCGTAATTCGAATATCCCGTTCCTGATATGGTTTCAGTAAATATCCAAAGGGATAGGCCGATTTGACTCTTGTCAGCGCCTCCTCATCCGCCCAGGCTGTGGTAAAAACAACTGGAATATCAAAGTGGTAACGAATTATCTCGGCAGCCTCGATTCCGTCCATCTTTCCGGCTAAAGTAATATCCATCAGAACAAGGTCGGGGCGGTCCACTTCCACCTGAGCAACGGCCTTTTCGCCGGAAGCTGTTCGGGCGCAGACAACATAACCTAAATCCTCAAGTATCCTCTTGAGGTCGAGCGCCACAATGGCTTCATCCTCCACAATCATAATTTTGCGTGGCGCCATCACTTCTCCCTTTTATCGATAATCTTTTTCAGCGTAATATTCCGGGTATAGTTTCTTGACGCAGTCGGGGCAAACGCCATGACTGAACAACGCCTCGGAGTGCTCCTGGATATACTTCTCGATCTGCTGCCAATAACCCTGGTCATCCCGAATTTTTTTGCAACTGGCGCAGATAGGTAACAGGCCGCTGAGTATCTTCACTTTGGCCTCCATCTCAGCCCGGTACAAGGCCATCTCGATGCAGGCACGAAGTTCCCTGATGTTATAAGGTTTGAGCAAATAGCCGAAAGGCTCGGTAACCTTGGCCCGAGCTAAGAATTCATCCTCGGCCCAGGAAGTTAAGAAGATCACCGGGACGCCGGATTTGTTTTTGATTTCCTGTGCCGCTTCAATACCATCCATACTGCCAACCAGTTTTATGTCCATCAGTATCAGGTCTGGATGGTTCTCCTCTGCCAGTCTGACGGCTTTCTCTCCCGAAACCACGATGGCGACAATTTCGTAGCCCAGTTCTTGGAGTTCGTGGGCCAATTCCCGAGCGGTAATAGCCTCGTCTTCCACAATCATGATTCGTGCTTTAGGCATTGGCACGCTCCTCTCTTGCCTTTTCTAAAAAGGGCCAGCGGATCCTAAATACGGCTCCGTGATCGTTTTCCATGGCCAGACGGCCCAAGAGCTGACCCTCGACCAAAATTGACACGAGATTCAGGCCAAGAGAAGTTTCTTTCAGGCGCTCTATGTCTTCGGGCAAGCCAGGGCCGTTATCTCGGATTTGTAACTCAACTTCATCTGAATCAATCATTCTGGCCTCTATTCTCAGCAAGCCTTCTTTTCCCTCCGGTAAACCATATTTCAAGGCATTGGTTATCAATTCGTTCAAAATGAGCCCGCAGGGAACAGCCTGATCAATCGGTAGGCTAATTTCCTCCATATCCAAGTTTGTGGTAAATATCTTTCCCCGGCCCTGTAAAGCCTGGAGCAAAATCCTAACCAGGTCTTGAGTATAGTTTTTTATTGAAATCTTGGCCAAATTACTCGATCTGTGCAACGTTTCATGAATCAATGCCATAGCCCGGATTCTATCCCGACTGTCTTGCAACGCTTGTCTAACTCGCCCATCAGGATCCTGTCTCGACTGCATGTTCAGCAGGCTTATGACCACCTGTAAATTGTTTTTGACCCGATGGTGAACCTCTTTAAGCAGAACTTCCTTTTCTCTCAGCGCTTCGAGCAACTGGTCTTCAGCCCGTTTCCGTTCTGCTATTTCTTCCTGTAGTTGTTTATTGACGGTTTCCGACAAAGCTGTCCGCTCTGACACGCGTTGTTCAAGGTATTCATTGAGCTGCCGCTGGTCACGAAACGCTCCCTTGAGGGCCTGGGACATTTGCGTGAAGTTGTAAATCAATTTATCTAGTTCGGAGATTCTGCTGACGGGCCAATACCTCTCTGAATCTTCAATCTCAAGCTGTTGGGGCAGCCTCCCGGTGGCCTCCTGGAGCCTCTCGACCGAAGAAATCAAGCTCCCGCTAATTAGATAGGACAGGCCGACAACAGCGAGAATCAAGAAAAACAAAAACAGAAATCCATTTATAGTCCGGCTGTTGAGTCCGGTTAACAGCGGCAGGAGCGACGCCTCGACTCGAACACGCCAGCCATCGTGTCCGACATCTATTTCCGACACCAATAACGATTTTTCCCAACGCTGCATAATGCTGGTTCCAGGCGTCGCTTCCGGGACCCAGTGTCGGACATCGGCGGTAATTTGGTATTTACGCCCATCTCTGGGTGTAGCAAGACGGTCCATTGGTTTTAAGTCGCTTCTGGTGCTAACGATAACTTTTTTCTTAGAATCAAGCAGTGTTACGTGAAAATCGCCTTTAACCACAATGGAGGATAAAACATTTCTTATCTGTTCTTCGTCTAGGATACCGGCGCAAAACCCCTTGTATTCCCCTGAATATATTAATGGCGCCAGAAACGGGACCATGGGGGTGGGCGGGCCGAACCTTCCCATAACTACGTCACCGATCATAGGCTTTTTCTTGGCAATTAGGATGGGGAGATATGCTCTATCTGAAAAATTAACCCCTATTGTTGATTTTCCATGATGGTCTACCATCGGCGAATAGGCTATGGTGATTGCGTTTCGATCCAGCACTCCCATCCGTTTGAATTGGGGCGATACTTCCTTAACTTCCATCACGAGGCGCTGCATTATCGGCCCTGGGGTCGTATCAGGGTCGCCGATCAGCTTAGCCAGGCCAATGACGCCCTGATGATTCTTCTCAACCCAGACGCTGATGCTATTATGCGTAATTCTAGCTACCTGTGACGCATAAGCGGCCAGGCGGTTAAGCTCGTCGTCCATGGAATTTCTCTGATAGAAAATTACTGATATTATGGCTGGGAACATGAGGATTGAGACCATGATCGTAAAAATAGTTTCCCGGAATGTGGGGAGTAATTCCCTGTCCCGGCTGAAAGTATTAAGCAATAAATTGGCGATGCCGGCCAAAAGAGTGTTGAAGATTCCGTTGATGCTTTGCTTAAGCATGATCATCAAGGTCGGCTGGGGCTCAACCCCCATGACATGGTGATAGAACAACCAGACTAACGGCATGCCTAAAACCAGCCAAAAGAGAATGTCCTGGGTCAATATTTTTCGACCCTTTTTTCTGAGCCTCCAGGCAACGAATGACGCTTCGGCCAGGAAGATGATGATGGCCCAGGGATGGTGCCACAGAATATAAGTACAGGACGCGGCCATGGCCCCGGCAACCAGGCCGGCCAGCGGGCCAAACCGGAGAATAGCCAGCATGACGAAAAAAGAGCCGAAGAGGAAGTCGACATCGAAGAACAAGTCGACCTTACACCAATTCCCGGCAAAACCAGCCAGGCCGAACAAGATTGAGGCGACCAGTATGTTTCTTTTCATGGCTTTCCCCGTGGAGGAAAACGTAGATGCCTTATTCTAAGACACGAGACTTGATTCAATCGAGTAATGGACCGCCCTGAGATAATACTTCCAGAACCCGCCCAACTTCAGTTTCTGCCTTACCCAGGTATATTTTGATCTTTTCCTGATCATTTTCTCTGCCGGACTCCACTAAATGCCTGGCACAATCGTTCAACCCTAAAGCACCGAGGGTAGCCGTAGAACCCTTCAAAGAATGGGCTGTTTTAATTAACAAATTAATATCATTATCGATAATTGCCGTGTTGAGTGCGTTTATCTTCTTCGGTAATTCGTCTTTAAAAAGGATCAGCAATTCATACAGAAAGTCCTTCTTGTGACTGTATTTGTTTACCAGCCAGCCGGTATCAAATACCGGTAATTCTTTATCAGGAAGGTCTGAAGGCTGAGTGACGATTATTTTTGAGCCCTGTGGGATA
>JADFYN010000173.1 GCA_015233055.1 Deltaproteobacteria bacterium | reverse complement strand
CTCAATAGCAGGAAATCAGGCCGGAAATCGCCTATAGCCGGCATCTGAGACCCTTCTGGGAAGGGGTGGGATACCTATACCCAACGTCCGGCCTAACCCCAGGAATATTTTCATGGTAATGACATTGGGTTACGGGTTACCGGCCGTTTCTAACAAAGAACAAACAAACGGAGACTCCGGTCGGCTATTGGCTATGTCGATATACCTCTTAGTTTAACATTGCTATTATCTATTTGTCAAATAGAAATTATCTATTTATAGTTGCCGGAATTATCGACATTCAAACCACGGGGCGGTCTGCCTCAAAGCCATTATATATTAAAAAGCCTTTCGGAGGTCACCATTATGGCAACACCTTATGACGCGATGTGGGAGCAATTGAATCTGGACCTGGATGCCCATGCCGGTTTGCTTCAGGTTTTGGGCAAGTTCTATGGGGATATTTATCTCAGCCAGTCCGGCCGGTTGAAGGGGATGGAATATGTCGATTTCGTCATTTCTGAAATCCACGGGCTCCGGATTAAGGAATTGCAAGAAGCTAAGGCCCAGGGGAAAAAGGTAATCGGAACCTTCTGCATCTTTGTGCCCGAGGAAATCGTGCTGGCGGCCGATGCTATTCAAGTCGGGCTGTGCGCCGGGGCCGAGGCCGGCACCGATGCCGCGGAAAAAGTACTTCCCCGGAACACTTGCGCCCTGATCAAATCTTTTGTCGGTTTCAAGCTCTCCAAGCTCTGCCCTTTCATCGAATCCTGCGATCTGGTGGTGGGAGAGACAACTTGCGACGGCAAAAAGAAGGCCTACGAAATCTTTGCTGATTACGCCCCGGTCTATGTCATGGAAATTCCGCAAATGAAGAATGCCTGTGACCGTCAACTTTGGCGGACTGAAGTGCTCCGCTTTAAAGACCAGATCGAAAAAGTAACCGGAAACGAAATTACCGCGGCCAAACTTCGCCAGGCTATCCATCTGGTTAATGACCGGCGGCGGGTGCTTCAACGGCTGGGTCAGTTGCGGGCATCCGACCCGGCGCCCATTTCCGGCCGGGACGCGTTGCTGATCAACCAGATCGGTTTTTATGATGATCCGGCCAGGTTTACCCAGAACATCGGGAAGCTCTGCGACGAACTCGACGAGCGGGTCAAAACCAAGTCTGGAATCGCGCCTGAGAAAACTCCCCGCCTGATGCTTTCAGGTTGCCCGATGGCCATCCCTAACTGGAAACTGCCCTACGTCGTGGAGTCCTCCGGCGCCGTGATCGTGGGTGAAGAGTCGTGCGTAGGGGCGCGCAATAATCGCGACCTGGTCGACGAAACCGGCGCCAGCCTGGACGAATTGATCGACGCCCTGATTGACCGCTATATGCGGATCGATTGCGCCTGCTTTACCCCCAACCAGGAACGCCTGGACAACGTCGTGACCATGGCCAAAGACCTTAAAGCCGACGGCGTGATCCACTACGGGCTGTCCTTTTGCCAACCCTACGCCATTGAGGCTTTTAAAGTGGAAGGAGCCTTGAAAAAAGCTGAAATTCCCATGCTGTCGATCGAGACGGACTACGGAATGGAGGACGTGGAACAGTTGAAGACCCGGGTGGAAGCGTTTGTCGAAATGGTCCGATAACCAGACCGGCAAAACACTGATGAAATGATCGGCCGGGTCGGAGTCAGTCAGGCCCGGTTGCTCATTTACTGCTCCAAAAAATCTTTGAGACCAGGTGACCGGATATGGAATATGCGCAATCCGTGGCCGGGATCGACATTGGCTCCCGATCCATAGAACTCGTGGTCCTGAACGGCCGCGGTCCGACCCATCAGGCTAAACTGGCCACCACATACGATCCATTGGGGCAATGCCGAAAACTTATCGAAAACGTCAAAGTGGACCGGGTCGTGGCCACCGGATATGGACGGAAGTTGTTCGCCGATTATTTCAGTGAATTCAATGTGACCACCATCACCGAAATCCAGGCCTATGCCCTGGGGGCCAGTTTTTTGTTTCCGGAGGCCCGGACCGTCCTGGACATCGGGGGACAAGATACCAAGGTCATTGCCCTCACCGACCAGGGCAAGGTCGGCAAATTCGAGATGAACGACCGGTGCGCCGCCGGAACGGGGAAATTTCTGGAATTCATGTCCACCTCTCTCCAGGTCCCGTTGGAGTCATTTGGGGAATACGCCCTGCGGTCAGACCGGCGCATCCAGATCAACAGCATGTGTACCGTGTTTGCCGAAAGTGAGGCCACGTCCCTGATGGCCCGGGGCGAGCGTCCCGAAAACATTGCCATGGGTCTGCATCTGGCCATTGTCCAACGGACTTTAGCCATGCTGAGACGCGTCGGGATGCAACCGCCCTTTGTTTTTGCCGGCGGCGTGGCCCACAACTTGTGCGTCCGACGGATATTGGAGGAGCAGTTGGACCGGCCGCTCTTGATCCCGGAAAACCCGGATATGGTCGGAGCACTCGGAGCGGCACTATACGGAACTAATCTCAACCGAAAGTAATTATAACCCGAGTTCGGCGGGTACGCTAAGCCATTAGCGCCAAGGACAATGATTTATCCGCAGATTGAACCGATTTGCTCAGATGAAAAGAAGACAAATGACCGCCTGCGCCTATGGGTCTCTTTAATCTGCGTCTATCTGCGAAATCTGCGGATATTTTTTTGTCTTCCAAATTGTAAAACTCATCGAACTCAGCCGAGAACTACTTCCGTTTGCTCCGAAAGTACATGACCAGGCCCATCAGACCGAAGATGTACCCGATGCCGCCGATGATGTCGGAGAGGCGCGGTCCATGGTCTTCGTTCATCTTGGCCAGGGTTCGGATAATGGGCTGCAACCGGGTGTCCAGGGATTTTTCCACGATAGCCCGGACCTGGTCCGCGGTCAAGTTGGACGCTGAAGCTGCGGAAGGAATGGTGACCGCCGGAGCCGGCTCTGGTCCGGCCGGTTTAACCGGGGGTGAAGCGACTGGTTCCGATGATCGGCCTTGGCTGGGCTCGGCCCCCTTGGCCTCGGTGGGTCCGGCTGGCAGATCCGCCTCCTTGAGGGTATACTCCGCCCGATGTCCCATGCCCGCCTCGACCACGATCCGCAGATCGGTCTGGGCCGGGATCTTAAATGAAAATTCTCCCTGGTCATTGGTCCGGCCCTCCAAGAGCTTTTTACCGGACGGATCAAACACCTCCACTGGTGAGTCCATCACCTTCTTGCTTCCCCCAAAATAGCTTTCCACCCGGACAGTGTCGCCTTCCACCCAGGCATAGATAAAAACCTTGTGAGCCCAGGCCGGGGATATCCAGATTAGGACCAGGGCCGCGGCCACCAACACGGTGTTCGTCCGCCGGCGGATAATTTCACGGAAAGCGCGCCGGTTATGGCCGGGCATAAACCACCTCCAGCATCTCCGGTTTGACCTTTTTCAAAAAGCGGACACAACCGAGAGTGATAAATCCCTCGATAAACATGACCGGGATATGGGCCAGCACAATCATCTTGGCCCCGGCCCAGAAGGAACCACCGGTCAAGACCAGGCACCCCGCCACGGCCAGGCTGGACAACAAAATGGCCACAAATCCACACAAAAATGAACACAGCCCCGAGACAAACGGCTTTGGACTCCTGATTCCGGCGCTAAAAGCATAATAACCCAGCACCGCGGGCAAGGCCATGTTGCAGGTCGTCACTCCCAGAACCGTCAATCCCCCAAATTGAAACATAATCGCCTGGGGGAACAGGCTGATCAAGATAGCCGGAAAAGCCACCCAGCCCAGCATGACGCCCAGTATCCCGTTTAAGACCAGATGCACACTGGCCGGGCCAATGGGCACATGAATAAAAGAGGCGACAAACGACGCCGCGGCCAACAGGGCCACTTGCGGGATGCGGTCGTAGTCCAGTTTCTTCAGCCCGACCGCTGTTCCGGCCAGGCCCAGGGCCGCTCCGACCAGCAACACCGGGGCAGCCAGCACTCCTTCTGATATGTGCATGTTAATTCTTCCTATAATGGAGGCGCGGGAAACGAGTCAGGTTGTCCGAGGCCGGAGCCCGACATTCAAGAACAGGCTATCTCGCCGCCACAGATGCTGAAGGTCTTATTGGTGGTTCTTTCGAGGAATTCTTTGTCGTGGGAGACGATGATATAGGTCAGGTTGGTGCTATTCAGCAGATGGACAAGCGTCTCAATGGTTTGTTCGTCCAGTCCGGTGGTCGGCTCGTCGAGGATGAGCATCTCCGGCTCCATGGACAGAACAGTGGCCAGGGAGACCAGCCGCTTCTCGCCGCCGGACAGCTTATGGGTGAACCGCTCTTCAAATCCGGTCAGGTTAAGGCGGGCCAGTGTGGCCTGGACGATCCGTTTGGCTTCATCGGGGCTCTTGCCCTGGTTCAAGGGTCCGAAGGCAACGTCTTCCAGAACAGTGGGGCAAAAAAGTTGATCATCCGGATCCTGAAACAAGAAGCCGATGCGGCCCCGGATGGCGGCAAAGTCATTTTCCTTTCTCCTGATCTGGCCAAATATCTCTACCTCCCCCCCGTCCGGCGTCAACAAGCCCATAATTATGCGGCATAAAGTTGTTTTTCCAGACCCGTTGGGGCCGACTAAGCCGATGCGGTCGCCCAGGTTCACCCTGAAATGGATATTATCCAGGACTTGCCGGGAATTATAGTTAAAGCAGATGTTTTTTAGTCGGATCATAAAATAAAGACCAGCAGGCAAGGCAAGACCAGACCACAAGAGGTGAAGAGATAATCGCGGCGTTTCATTTGGTAATGGTGCAGGATATAAAATCTACCGCTAAATCCCCGGCATTTCAGCGCCTCCAGGATTCGTTGCGACCGATGAAAGCTTCTGACCAGTAACATCCCGACCAGGTAGGCGTAGGTCCGATAAGTGTGAAGATTGGTTCCGGGCCGAAAAGACCGGACCTTCAAAGCCTCCGACAGCTTGTGGTACTCTTCCCGAATGGTATGGAGGTACCGAAAACAAAAGAAAAAGAGATGGACCAACTTATCCGGGACACCCAGGTGGCTCAGGGCATGGACCACGTCTAGCACCGGCGAAGTCCCCAGCAGGGCGATGAGGGCCAGGATAATGGCGTTGGACTTAACCGTCAGCAGACAGGCGTAAAGCACCCCTTCCCAGTGGATGTCCAATGGTCCGATGGAGTAAATCACCCGGCCGGGGAAGGTGAACGGGATAAAAAACCAGGTGAACAGGATGAATCCATTGACCACGGCCAACCTGGTCATAAGCCGCTTGAAGTCCAGGCGGGCCAGGGCCACCAAAATGACCGGGAGGACCAGGGCGGCCAGGGCGGCAGTCAGCGACTGGGTCAAAGAAACCAGCCCGGAAAAAAAGGCCGCGGCGACAACTTTACCTCGGGGATCAAGGTGATGGATAAAGGAGTTGCCGGTTGCAAATTCTTCTAATTTCATGGTCATCCTTTTATCTGGGCATCGGCCCGGAGCGAGCACAAAAAAAGCCACGTACGCTGCGGACTTCTGTCCGACTATGCCTACGTGGCCTTGTTATTTATCTATTTAGTTTTTTATCTATTTAATTTGGAGTAACAAATCTGAGTATACCGGGTACGGCTTTGAGGGCTTCGTGCCTTCTATGGATGGGATTATGCCTGGGCGCCGAAACATTGTCAACAAAAAAATCTAAGCCGAAAGCGAGGGCAGGATATCTGCGGGCAAACACAAAATAAATCGCACTCCTTGATCTCCCTCGGGAATACCGGATTAGATCGGCCCGACGGACAGGGCGTAGACAACCTCTTCATCCGCCAATTGGAGTAGCTCCTTAGCCTCCTGGTCATAAAAGGCACCGATCCCGCAAGCTCCCCAGCCCAAAACTTCGGCCGCCAGATAAGCCTTCTCGCCCATCACCCCGGCGGCCAGATGGATGGCGCGGTAAATCCGGGGACCATAGGCCGCGGCCAGCCGGTCCAGCGGGGCGTGCCAAAACAGCACAAAAGCAGCCCGTCGGGTAAAGCCCTGTTCCAAGCAAACCTTGACCACGGCATCCCGGAAATCACCGGTCGCGACTTCGTGCCGGGAGCCATCGAAACGGTATATGCCCGGCGCCAGTCCGCTGACCTGCTGGACAATTACCGAAAGGCCCGGACCAGCCTCCGGTGGGATATCGGAAACCAGCGGATAACGCACCGCGTCCAATACTTGAGCCACTGTTTCCCAACTCACGGGCCGCTGGACATATTGCCGATGAGACCGCCGTTGCCAAAGGGCCTTGACTAAGGATATTTTTTTTAAGTCATCCACTCCCCCGGCTCCAGGTGGGACCGCTGCCGGAGAGCCATGATCGGCGGATGAGCCGGCATCGAAACCGACCCACCTGGCGGCTGTCTCACGTACCTCCTGTCCGGTCAGGCTGGTGAGCCGGCGGGCCTGGTCGATTAAGGGGTAGGCCGTGTCTTGATAAGTATCCAGATCGCTGGCTAAGGCGTGGGAGGTCAGTTCTACCGAACCGGAATTAGAGGCCGGACCGGGAAGAGGACCCCGGCCGAAGATAGGGACGACCAGACAGGGGGCTTCCCGTTTGTCATCCAGACACAAGAGCCGGGAGATAACCTGGTCATCGAACACATGAATCAAACAAGATCGCAACCCCAGGCCGTGGGCGGTCAGGGCCAGGTTGGCTACGGCATGGCCGGCATCCAGGAAACAGTACCTGTAGGCCCGGCTGTGGTATTTCCAGGCGCTTCGCCACAAGACGTTGGTGACGATCCCAATCAGGGCAGGTCTTTCCGGCCATGTCCCGCCGCATCGGGATATGACCAGTTCATTGAAATCACCTGAGCGAACCCTGGTCAAGACAAACTTGTGCAGACTATAGTGATAAACCCCATCTTCCAGACCGTCTAGACCCTGGGCCACCAGATACAGTTCCAGGGGATAAAGGCCCCCGGCCGAAGGGTAAGACCGGGTGTACCAAATAGCCTCACCGTAAACATTTTCGCGGGTCAAATTCCAGGACACCCCAAGTAATGCGGCCAAACCAGGCAGATCAAGGGTTACCGGGGCCCCGACGGACGGCTCACCCCGAAGCACGGCCCAGGCATCGGCCTCCGGCAAGAACGACGGATCCGGCAGAGCCTTTTCCGGCAACGACTGGTAGACTTTGAAATCCCTGGGCTTAGTCGCCCAAACCAATTCCCCGCCCCGGCGGACGCTGTCATAAGTGTGGGCCGTTTCACGATGATAAGCCAGGATATCGGGGGTTGTTTTAGGCGGGGTGGCCTTCATTGGGTTGGCTCCCTTACTGGTTGCTCGTTGCATGTTGCCGGTTACATGTTGCCTGTTGCCTGTTGCTGGTTGCCTGTTGCCTGTTGCTTGTTGCATGTTGCTGGTTGCATGTCAATGTCATTAACTTAAGCCAAGCGCAAGCCAATGTCGAGACCCGGTCCTGAATTTAGAATCGAGAAGTAACGTTCCACAATTCGTGAGTTGATGTACCAAAATGATTTCGTTGGCAATTTTCTCAG
>JADFYN010000172.1 GCA_015233055.1 Deltaproteobacteria bacterium | reverse complement strand
TTTTGCGTTTCCTGCAACATCCCGGTGGGCTGGGTTATGGCCTCTTTCAACACGGTCAGCCGCTCCTTCGACCGGTTCTGCCACAGCTCCATCACCTTGCCCAGTTCCGAGGCAAATTGCTGCTGTATCCGGCTCGATTCGAAAGTCTCTTTAAGCTCGCCCAGTTGCTGGGTGAACTCCTGCAAAGGCGTGGCCGGCATCTGTTGCCCCTCGACCATTTGGGACAGGAGCGTTCTGATTTGCCGCAATTCATCTATTTGATCCGTCTCCCGGTTGGCCCGCAGCCGATAAACCTGGATCATCGCCCCCCGATAGAGTCTGAGGAGCACCGTGCGCAACAAATAACAGGCGACGGCCAGGGCGATACCGGCGGCGCTAAAGGCAATACCTTGACGAATGGCCATGATTTCGTCGGAGCCTAGCGTCCCCTTCTTCAGCACGTCTTGAATGACCAGGGCTGTGCCGGCCAGGCTGGTCAGCAGAAATAGTTCGGCGAAAAAGTGATAGGTCTGGTCGATTCGGCGCACATATCTTTCAGCATGGCCGGGTTCCTGCTGGAGTTCCCACCTATTCCGGCTGAAGTATTTGTATATGGCGTAAACCCAGTGGCCGGCCAAGAGAATAATCAAGATCAAGTGGATAAAGAAGAAAAAATGACTGGTGTAAACAACAATCCAGGAACCTAAGTCAAAATTTGTTGTGCTGAGAACTATCGAGCGGATAAAATCCATGTGTTCACCCATGGTTAGGCTGTAGTGTCCAGGGCCGGGCGGCCGGTCTCTCAGCCCAAAAGAAACTCCCGGACGGCCTCTGACGACGCCTTCGCCGCCCAGGTCGGGATCACCGGGAGTAATTGATATTTAAATATGTTACGCTCTTTGTCCGACACCCTCGCCATCAGCGGCAATTGGAAATGGTCAAGGTGAGAGTCTTCTGAGTGGGTTGGAGGTATTTCTCTCGGGTCTCCCCGGCCAACGAAGTAAGCATCTCGGCCACCTCACCAGGTAGGGCGTTGAAGCGCTCCGGGTTAGCCCGCATCACACTCATTCTGATCTGAAGCTTAATTCCGGAGTCCGATTTCGGCTCAGGCGGCTCTCTCCCTTTGACCGATCTGACGCAATTGACCAGCCGTTTGTAGTAGATTTCTTCCGAGAACGGCATCCGCATGAGCAATTCATCGGAAAGACTTGGCTCCGGTGGGAAAGATCCGCTGGGGCATTCGATAAACTCCGGCAAGATGTCTTTATCGGGATACACGTACTGGACGCCTTTAATAATGCCGGGATACCGGCCTCTAAAACATTTCTGGAGCAAATTGACCCGGCGGCCGGCATCACAGGAGGCGCTACAGGTGGGCAAGGCGGCGTCTCGGCTAAAGGGCTGGATTCCGGCCAACAGCCTGGTATCTTTAACCGGCAAGAAAGACAGATAGAACAGCTTGTTTCCGGCCGAGGTGCTTTGATGGAGGAGATGAAAGGGCAGACTGGTCTCGGCCAGGATTTCCCTGAGATCTCTCATCTTGCCTTTATAGGAGGTGAACAGGGCGCCGACCCCGCTCAATGAACTGCCGGCCGACCTGATAAACTTGAAGTTAACCGAATTCCGGCCATCCGGGGCCCGCGCCAGTTGGTACCCGGCGTAGCATTTACCGGTGAGACGATCCTCACCGTAGCAATCTATGAGGGCATCGGCTCCCTTTCGTCCCACCTGCGCCTGCTGGGATGTTCCGCTACCGGGAGTCTGACCGGCATAAAGGACGGTGTTTTGCTCCGCCACCACTTGCCGGACAAAATCCACCGCCTCCGAGTCCTTCATCACCTGGACCATCTCCTTCGAATACTCCACATAGACCTGACTCCAGACAAAGGGAGTAAAAATCATATGCGTGACGAACGCCGTAACGGCAAACAGGATAATCCTCATGCGA
Source organism: Deltaproteobacteria bacterium (assembly GCA_015233055.1). GTDB lineage: Bacteria > Desulfobacterota > JADFXK01 > JADFXK01 > JADFXK01 > JADFXK01. Next base: position 5,645 of record JADFYN010000172.1, on the reverse strand, counting down.
TCGTTCCTTTCTGTTCAATGGTAAAATATCTGCGGCCGCCAACCGTGGAAGGCTCCATTATTACACGGGTGGGAACTCGTACTTGCTCCACTGGAACATCTTTAACCGTGGTATAAAACTGTTCTAATTTGTCGGTAGGGTAACGGCCATTCCACATGATGGGAATGAGATAAGTCTTGTCCATCTCGATCAAGGCGAACAGGTAATCACCTTCCGATTTCTCCGTGAAGGAGTATGACTCCCTATAGGCGCTCGGTTCACGGGCGGGTTCTCCTATAATTCCTGATCTAATTCGCCCGTCTTTCTCCAGATTGGTCATAACCTCGCGGACGTGCTTGATACTGGGGAGGCTGATGAGTGCGTCGGCGATTTTTTCGATCAATGGTTTCGGGGACGATGTCGTGGTCGAGACTCTAATTACATTGTTCGCCGTTATGCGTGGAGATCCGTATGGGATAATGACCTCACCGGGTTTGGCGCCACGATCATTGACGCCTGGGGCCGGCCTGGTCGTCCTCCGTTGGTTCGGCGCTTTGGGCAAACTCGATTGCGGCGAGCCGACCAATTGGGACCATTCTTCTTTTAACGAATCAATTTGTTTAACAATCGCGTCCTCAATCCGGTCAAGTCCATCGTTCAAACTTTTGAACGAGCGGTTGAACCAATTGGGATCCTTGTCGGGGGACATTTCAAACGTTTTTCTAAGTTTGGTTAATTCCCAGACGATCCAAAGCAGAATTAAAATGCAGATCACGCCAAAGACGGCAATAAAGGATAGGAGGATGTCTGTGACTCCTAAAGCCATCAGCCGCCCCACCGCTTTCCCAGCGAGCCCAGGTGGGGGCAGTTGTGATGTCGAGGATGTGGCCGGCGTTTCATCTTCATTCGATTCTTCCGGTTGTTCAGGTTTCTTTGGCGGCCTTGGCGGCCTGATGGTTATTTGCGTCTTGACCTGTCTTGCCTGCGTCGGTGAGGCAGGCGCGACTACAAGTGGAACAGTCGCCTTAGGCCACGCAGTCTCACTCGACTGAATCGGGCATCCAAATTGGTTACAGAAGTCTTTGTATTCCTCAAGCTTCGTTATGATCAGCAAGTTTATAATGTTACATATTTCCGGGAACTCTTTTTTTGTCCGCTTATCTTTGACAAAGTCTAGAAAATCAATGACATCCTGAGAGGAAGAGAAATCACGCCTTTTGACGCGCTCCTTAAAGTATTCCACGGCAACCCTAAGGGCCTGTTCATAATGCTCCTGGCCCACCAAACAGCGATTGTGGAACTTCCCCCATTCGAACGGTCCCCCGGAAGGAATCCTATCGCAGGGTAAATCCGTCGCCCCGGCCAGGGCGGAACCGGCCGCGAAGATGATGACAACTGCTATAAAAATTCGGAAACGCATGGCAGCCAACCGCCCTCCAATCAGGATCTGCATCCGGTTGAATGTCTAGGTCGAGTGTCTCTATAGAATAAAGCAGCCAATACCCGTCTTTCGTTTAACCGGGTTGAGAGCACTTTTTGTTTCGATTCGGGATAAGCTCGTTATTTAACGTGATGGTCCTTATGTCACCCTTGAATCCCCCGACCCGGTTTTCCAGGAGGTACTCGGCGAAGTTCCGGACTATCCGGCCCTTTTGGAAAGGATCGCCGAGGTTCATTTCATTGAAGCTATTGTTGAAAAGGTTGGTTAGTTGTTCAGCGTTGACCAGAAGGGATGGCGAGACGGCCTGGACATTGACGCTGGAAGGATAGGGAATGGGGTTATCGCCGCTGCGGTCGAACCACTCCACGGCATTGTCCTCACTGTCGGTATAGGAAATGCCCAGGAAAGTTGGTTGAGTGTGGATGTGATCGTCAATTCTGACACTGTTGCCGGGGCTGATGGTCCCCAAGGAGCACGATAGCTTGGAATTCTCCGGCTCACTGGATATTTCGATATTGCCTTCGCCCATAGGAGGAAAACCCTCGCCCAGCAGGACCGGTCCGACCCGGTTATTGAAAAGATCGCAAATAGTTTTTTTGATCACGCCGGTAATGTAACGGCCTTTAGCATTGGTCTTATCTGCGACCAGGGGATGTGAAACGGCCAAATGCCAGGCGCGGCCGGAAAGATAGATTCTGAATCCGGTCATCTCCTTGGGTTGGTCTCCGCTCCTGGGTGATTTAACTTTCAAACCGACCTGTTTGATGGCCGCCCCGGCCAATAGGGCGGTATAGGCGCTTAACTCATAGAGAAAGTCGGCGACTGTTTCACCGTGTCCCTCTAAGGGCTGTTGCCCGGCGCTGATGGCCCGCTGGTGCCTCAAGTAATCATCCTTATACACGGCCCGGAAGGGGTTGTTCCCGGCAAAGACGAAACTGCTGCAGGAGACACAATTGTTTTCCGAAAGCACGGCCACGTCGGTCGTGCCGCCGCCCACGTCGACGATAAGCGAAAGACCCTTCAAGGCGCCTTGAATGGGGGCCACCGCCTCCGAGACCGTTTGTCCTTCATTGAAGTTTATCTCCAGACCCGACAACCGGGCCGCGTCTTGGGCGGCCGCTTTGACGACCAGGATGAACGCCTTCTTGAGATCTTCTTCCACAGCCTGGCCGGGAATCTTGATCTTTAGCCCTTCAAATTTCATGGGCACGCTGACATAGACCGAGAGCCTGGAAAACCTGGTGGAGATATTTGGTTGCCCCTTCATATAAAAGTGGGCCTGCAACATGAGGAGATATCCGGTCAGAAAATCTTTCCAATAGACCAGTTTCTTGGTGACTCCGTGCTCCCACTTGATATTGTAAACACAATAAGCTGGATCATTGGCGATGGACTCGTCCAATGAATCGCCCGGGATGGTGTAATGCCGCAAAGGCAAATGCGGATTCTGGGAGTGGAAGATTTTGTCGCTGTCCCGATAGAAGAGACTCACCTCATCCCAGTCGTCTTTCCGCAGGCTATACAGGCCGGTGGGGAAGACCTTGGCCGAACCTTTGGCCCGGCTGAAATAGGGCACCCAGGCAAAATCTACGACATGCTGATCCAAAAGTTTGTTGGAAAAAACCGTATAGAGCAAATCAGACGGATTCATTTCGGTCGGGGCATTGGACCCGTTGGGCAGGCAAAAAGAAGAACAACTACTCAAGGTGCCAAAATCGATCCCCACCTGGAGAAGTTTGGTTTCAATCTCTTGAGGGGCCACCTCCGGTAAAACGGGAAAATAGCCGCCACAGCAGGAACCCAGTTTATCTGTGAATTCAAAGATGACACCGGCCGGAGCGGCGCCCTGCCAGGCCGTCATCTGGATTGTCGGGCTGACCTTGTCCAGGTTCATCCAATCGGCATTGGCCAAGGTTCTGTAATACCAGAGTTCTTCTTCGCCGTCTCCCGGCTTGGCCAGGGTCCGGTTGCCCGGCCGGGCTGTCACCATTATGCTGTAATATTTCCAACCAGTTAATACCTGCCGCCGGGCCTTGTCGCAAGGCCAGATGTAGCACTGATAGGTCATGTCCGGGATCTTTTTCGACCCGGTCTGGGATCCATCGATCAGAGTTTCCGTTACCAGGATGAGAAACGATGCCTCATTCAACGGGTCCACATCGTTCACCTTGCCCCAATTCTTGATCTTGTGGGGGCGCATGTCGACGTAATGTTTATTCAGCCGGGGATAGTTAACCTGGTCATCGGTAAACCAATCATTTTCCGGTTCCAGGCAGGCCACATACTCTTTACGGAGAGGCCAGGGCACCACCGGCTCCGCCGATTGAGGCGTGGTCGAGCGGCCGAACTCCACCGTCCGGTCGGTGAATATATGCGCCGGATGGAGTATTTCCACCTCGTGGCCGGTCCGGGATAGATCAAGCACGGTTTGATAATTGAGAATCAATTTGTTTTTGACATCGTCGTGTCTGTCGAATTTCTTGTTGTTTCCAGATTTCAAGGTATTGGTGTACTGCAGGATCCGCTTTTCCCCAGAGCCGAAGGCAAAGAGGTTATGCCGCTCCCCAGAAATGTTCAGGTGCCGCCCATCGGGGTACTGGATGACCATGTCCTCGCCCGTAAGGTGCAGATCGGTGATCAAAGCCTCTCTGGGAACAACGGTATTTTCGTTGGGGAACCTGATATCTTTAAAAAATTCCATATTAAACCAGACATTCCGGCCCGGTCCGGTGGCCTGATTAATTCCGATCCACGCGTTCAGCCATTTACCCAAAGGACTGTCGGGTCCCCAGATCACCCCTTCTCCATTGATCTTTTTCATCTGACGGAGGACTTCCTGGAGTGTTCCGTCGTCCCGCAATAATCTCTTCAGGTAGTCCAGTTGTCCGAAAAGGGGCCAGGCGTATAAACCATTTTCACCAACATAACCTAAAGTGGCCGAGGCGGATTTGATAGCCAGGGGCAATGCTCCGGTTTCTTTTGTGAAGCCGCGTTCGGCCAGGTAGGTGTCATATTCGATGTAAACCCGTTTGGTCGCGATCAGAGCGATCAAGGCCAAATAGGCCGCTTGTAGTTCCAGGTCGGTGTCGAGGGACGATTTGAAAAAAAAGTATGAGGCGAAAACCGAAGGATAGGAAATAAGACCGATGCGGCCGGCGGGCTTGGGCATTTCCTGATTCTTGACCTTGAACCCCGTCCAGTTTAATGGGTGCTGTCCTTCCGTGCCCAGAAACAGTTTGTCCTTAAGCCGATTCCGGATTTCTCTTTGTTGCGTGTCTAAGCCCAGTTCCAAGAGGCGCATTTCCCGGAAAGCGGCTTTGTCCCAACACAGGCGTCGCAACCCCCAGCGGCGGTCCGTGGCGCTCATGAGCCGGGTAACGAAATCGAACCCCCGATGCAGGTTCTTGGCCGCGTGGCAACGGAGCCGGGAGTAGGCATAGCTATAGAAGAAAGCTGGATTTCGCCAGATTGAGTCCGGGTCGATGTCCACTTGAAAGACTCCGCCTTCATATTTCGTTCCAGAGGCGGTGGACAGCAACCTGGCGATATGACTGGCCGCAAAATAGGGATAGGGGTTGTCTACCTCTTCCAGCGTATTGTTCGGCCGATCGGGCGGCGCGGGCTGCTGCCAATAATCGGGAACACGGAAGAAGTAATATTTCAGGTTGTCGGGCCGGGAGAGCTTTTTCAGATTCGCCTGCAGGTGGCTAAGATAGAACAAATTGGCCCATTCATTATCCCTAATCACCTCCCGGATGTCTTCCTTTAATGTGTTAACGATCCAACTATTCAAGTAAACTATATCCACCTGGTTACCTTTGTCCAATAACTGAGCGGCCAGGGTGGGAGTGACCCCGGCTCCCGTTCCGCCGTAGGATGAGGCGCACAGGATGGAATGGCGGTCTCCCACACACTCTTCCAGCGGGGAGAATTCCGTCCAGGCCATGGCTGCGGCGACGGCCGGCATGTAGTAGTTGCCGTCCTTTACCGGAGTTTTGGCAATATGGTCGTAGTTGGGTATATTCTTAAAGAGTGGTTCGAGCCGCGGGTGGTTGTTCAAGAATTTTTCGAATGTTTCATAGGCAATGTTGGTTAAATTAACCTGAGTTCGACGAGTTTAATTAATTTATGAGCTAGTATAGGCAAGTTAAAATAAATGGATATACTCATTCCTTCGTAAAGGTTAATCGCAACTTCGATGCCCTAATCCATGGAGGAAGAGTAT
>JADFYN010000171.1 GCA_015233055.1 Deltaproteobacteria bacterium | reverse complement strand
TGAAATTCCTGGCTTCCCCTCAGGCCCAACCGTATTTTCCAAGAGAGAACGCTGATTGGTCGGCCTTCCAGTTTGTTTATGTCGATATGCAGGAACACTCCGGGCAACACTGGAGTCAATTTGTGCCCCAGATAGCCCGAGCCATGTCGAGCAAACTAACCGCAGAGTCGCCGTCTCCGCCAGACACGCACAAAGAAGCTCTGGACTGGATAAAGACCATCGCCGGCCGCCAAGATGATGAGGAGAAACACCTCTGGGTGATAATGATCGACGAGTTTGACAAAGTCGCGGAATTAGATGAAGTCGATACTCAACTCTTCGACCACTTACGCTCTCTACCCCAGCACTATAACCTATGTTTTGCGATTGCTTCCCGCCGGAAACTAATAGACCTGCCTCTCCAAGAAGGCGTTAATTCTTCACCATTCTTCAACTGTTACTGTGAAGAATTCCTGGCCAAGTGGGATGAGTCCCTGGTCCGGTCATTGATGCAGGAGCCTCTCGGTCAAAAATTGGACTGTTTTTCCGAAGATGATTTTGATTTCATATCTAACCTGACCGGAAATCATCCATTCTTGCTTTAAATAGGTTGCTCCAAGCTATTCACAGCCCGCAAGAAATATGGATCGGGCAAAATCGATTATGATTCCATTGTGGATGACTTCATGCAGTCCGCTGAGAGATTTTACCGATATTACTGGAAGAACGAGATCATGAGTGAAGATCACGCCTGGCTGGAGGACTGCCATACCGCCATCTCCAGGAATGATCAGGCCAGTCTTGAAGCGCTTCAAATCAACAATCCTGGCCGGAAGAATAAGACCATCCGGAAGAAACTGGCCCGCCTGGGCCTGGTGCTAACCGATGACGGGCCAATAGAATTTCCCATAGGTTTCAGGGTGTATCTGGATAGCATTATTTGAGGACCAGGTGGTCTCTCGACTCGAACAGTCATATTTTTTCTCGGACAATTATGGAATGCTGACATGACCAGACTGATCTATTGTTTCTTATGCTTCGTATTTTGTTTTTTCATGGTAATAACCGCCGGCTGTGGCGGCTCCGATAGCAACAACTCGGACGTCTCCTTAGAGACCATGATCGGGCAGATGACCATGGTCGGGTTTCGCGGCACCGACCCCAATGATGACTGGCCCAGGTTGATCGTCCAACAGTTGGAGACAGGTCACCTCGGGGGCGTGGTTCTTTACCGGTTTAACATTGTCAACCAGCCCCAGGTAGAAGCCTTGACCAGGGCCATCGGCCGGGCGCGGGCCCTTTATCCGGTCCTGGTCAGTCTGGATCAAGAGGGCGGCAAGGTTCAACGGTTGAATAGCACCAATGGATTCAAGGATTTCTTGTCGGCCCAAAAGGTGGCGGAGCAGATGACCCCTGGGCAAGCCCTGGATTACTATCGCGACCTGGCCGCGATGGTCCGGCAAGCCGGGTTCAACTTGAATTTTGCCCCGGTCGTGGACTTGAATCGGAATCCGCAATCACCCGCCATCGGGAAGCTGGAACGGAGTTTCGGGGCCGACCCGGAGCAGGTCATTGCCTATGCCTCAGCCGTGATTTCAGCCCATCACAGCCAGGGCGTCTTGTGTACCTTGAAACACTTTCCAGGGCACGGCAGCGCCGGCGGGGACACCCATCTGGGATTTGTCGATGTGACCGACACCTGGAACCCTATCGAACTCGAGCCGTTCTTTCGATTGTCCGGGCCGGGCGGGGCGGATATGGTCATGGTCGCGCACACTTTCAACCGGAATCTTGATCCGGTTTACCCGGCTTCTCTTTCGCCCCAGGTTATCGACGGACTGTTGCGACAGACCGGTCAATATGACGGAGTGGTCATCAGTGATGATCTCCAGATGGGGGCCATAGCTCAATATTTTGACCTGGAGACCGTTATTGTCCAGGCGGTTAATGCCGGGAATGATATCCTCCTGTTTTCCAATTACTTCGCTCCAGACCCACGGATTCCAGACAAGGTCAAGGACACCTTGATCAGCGCCGTGGCTGACGGCCGCGTCTCTCTGGATCGAATCAGAAAATCTTTCGCCAGGATCGTCAAGGCCAAGGCCGGATTGATGTCCAGGCCGGGATAATCTGTAATAAGTCGTATAAGTTGAGATGATACCGTGAGGAGATTTTTCGCCGGCCCTAAAGAGGATGAAGGAAATTGTCGATACCCGAGAATAACATACAGATACTGTTGGTCACTGGTGGCTGCCGCTGCGGCAAAAGCCGGTTCGCTCAAGACTGGGCCGAGCGTCAGAGTGTCCGGCGTCTTTTTTTGGCTACGGCCGCGGCCTGGGACGATGAAATGCGAGACCGGGTCAAAAAGCATCAAGCCGAGCGTGGTCCCGATTGGATTACTGTCGAGGAGACCCTGGATCCGGTCAAGGTGATTAACCGGCACCATGATCAGGCCGGCGTTATCCTGATGGATTGCGTGACTATCTGGCTCAGCAACCTGATTATGGCTGATCTGTCGGATGATCAGATCCGAGACCGGGTTAAGGCCCTGGTCGATTGCCTGGCCCGGGCCGCCTGTCCGGTGGCCTTGGTGACCAATGAGGTGGGCTGCGGGATAGTTCCGGATAATCCCCTGGCCCGGCGTTTCCGCGACCTGGCCGGGATGGCCAACCAGTTGCTGGCTGCGGCGGCGGACCGGGTGGTGTTGCTGGTCTCCGGAATCCCGGTGACGATCAAGGGACTGGAGTCATAGCCTGGTACTCTTCCCTCCGGTAGACCGGTACACAATCGCTCTATACTGCTTTAGGGTGGTTTTACCGCCGGTTGTGATGGATGGGGGATGAACCATGATTATTTCTTAAATCCCAAAAATTCGGATTATCCAATGCTACCGCTTGGATGGTCATGATTCGCATTACATAATTTGACAAGGGATGACTCCCGAGATAAAATCACCATACTTGACATGGCTATAATTGGTATTTTTGAGACCATCTATTGCTGGTGCTTATATGCCTTGAAGACAACCGGCAACAAGCAACCTGAAACATGCAACGGGTAACTGGAGAATACATGAAAGTCAAAGACATCGCTGCAGGAATAAAACCTGTTGATCGGACCTGGATTGAAAAAGCTAAAGAACGAACCGCCCAGTTGGTCATGCCCCCTCGGGCGTTAGGCCGGCTCCATGATATTTCGGAACAAATTTGCGGCATCCAGCAAACGTTAACTCCCTCTGTGGAACGGAAGGCCTGCCTGGTTATGGCCGGAGACCACGGGGTGGCCGCGGCCGGAGTCAGCGCCTTTCCCCAGGAAGTGACGGGAGAAATGGTTAAGACTTTTCTGCGCGGCGGCGCCGGAATCAATGCCCTGGCCCGGCACGCGGGAGCCGAAGTGGCGGTGGTGGACATGGGGATCATTCCGGCCCTGGATCCGGCGGCCCTGGTGGGTGGAGAAAAGCTCTTGGTCCGAAAAGTCGCCGCGGGAACCCGAAACATGGTCACCGGTCCGGCCATGACCGGAGATCAGGCCGAGCAGGCGATTCTAACCGGATTTGAATTGGCTTCCGGGCTCTTTGACCGCGGGGTGCAACTCTTAGGGACTGGTGACATGGGTATCGCCAACACCACTCCATCCGCCGCCATCGGACTGGTCTGCACGGGAGTGAGCATCGAAGAGATGACCGGACGGGGCACGGGCATTGACGATCAGGGTTTGGCCCGGAAACAGGCCGCCATTAGGGGGGCGCTGGAGATTAATCGGCCCGATCCCAACGACGGCTTAGATATCCTGGCCAAGGTAGGCGGCTTTGAGATCGGAGGTATCGCCGGATGTATTCTGGCCGGGGCCTATCACGGCCGCGGGGTGGTGATCGATGGTTTTATCTCCACGGCCGGAGCCCTGATTGCCCGGGCCATTTGTCCTGCGGTGACGGATTACTTGTTTTCAGGGCATTGTTCGGAAGAATCGGGACACCGGGCCATGCTGCGACACCTGGGTTTGACGCCCATCTTGGATTTGGGCATGAGACTCGGCGAGGGTACCGGCGCGGCCCTGGCTATGGGGATTATAGAGGCCGCGGTAAAGGCTTTTCGGGAAGTCCTGACTTTTGCTGAAGCCGGCGTTTCCGAGAAGGAGGGCTGATGAACGGATTGCGTGGCGCTTTGGACTTTTTCACGATCCTGCCGGGATGCGGGGGTGTCGGGTGGCAGGGGGCTAAAATGCTTCCCTGGTTCCCCGTGGTGGGGCTGATTCTGGGGGTGATTTATGCCTTGGCGGATGCGCTGTTAGGTTTGATATTCCCGCCGGCTCTTCAGGCCGCGCTGGTGGTCCTGATGATGACCGTTTTGACAGGTGGCCTGCATCTGGATGGTCTGGCTGATACGGCGGATGGATTGTTGAGCCACCGGACCCGTGAAGATGCGCTGCGGATCATGAAGGATAGCCGCATCGGCGTCTGGGGTGTGCTGGCCTTGATATTTGTCTTGGGCCTGAAAACTCTGGCCCTGGCCCAGGTCATGGTCGGGCCGAGATACCTGATTCTGATTTTGGTGCCGGCTTATGGCCGCCTGGCTATGCTGGCCGGAATCGGGGTCTTACCCTATGGCCGGGGCGAGGAGGGATTGGCCCATTCGATTTTTGGTGATTCGGAAAGGATTCCTTTTAGTCCCGGCGGCCTGGGCGTGCTGGCCGGTTCCCTGGTGTTGGGGTGGCCGGGGGCATTGTTCATCAACGTTACCTTCTTCGCGACATTAATTTTTATCCTGTTTTGGTATCGGCACCGGTTGGGCGCGATAACCGGCGACATGTTGGGGGCGTTGGGAGAAATTATCGAGGCTGTTTTGTTGGTGGCCTTAGCTTTTAAATAATCGGCTCTCACATCTTTCTGTTAGAGAAGGCCCTGGGGCCGGATCACAGCGTTCACTGTTCGGGAGAGTCTGGCTGCGCTTCAAACGGTCCGCAAACGGGCTTCAAGGCGAAGCCGGATTATCCCTGGCCTATAGGGATTGGGTCCTAATGGTGATTATGGGCGATCCGAGTATAATTGTTTCATCGGCATTTCTCCAAGAATTTGGTTCGGGTTAAAGTACATCTTGATTTTTTTGGGGTTTATTGGTAACATGTTACTACTGGAGGTAGATATTATGACTGTCACCAAGGCGATGACCCCAGGACAGAAGATGAGGCAGTATCGGCAACGACTGCGCCTGTCGGGACTGCGCCCCATTCAAATTTGGGTTCCGGATACCCGGTCACCGGCCCTTGTCGAAGAGCTGCGCCGTCAATCCCTATTGGCCGGTGCCGGCCCTGATGAACAGGCAACGCTTGATTTTTTGGAAGATGCGGCTGATTGGGATGATTGGAAATGAGACGGGGAGATATATTTATCGCCGTTGTTCCAGGAGACTATGGTAAACCCAGGCCGGTTCTCATCGTCCAGAATGATGTGGTCAATGATACCCACGCGAGTGTTGTTATCTGTCCTATATCGAGCCATCTTATCGAAGCACCCCTTTTCAGGCTTTACGTTCTTCCGACATCCGAAAACGGATTAAGCGTACCCTCCCAGATCATGGTTGATAAAATTTCGGCCATAAAGCGGGAACGTCTGCGGGACCAAGTCGGGCGGATTAGCGATGAGCTTCTCATACAGGTAAACCGTTCTCTGGCATTTTGGGTGGGGCTTGGCCTGTAGAATGGAATACCGGCAAATTCCCTTACCTCGCAGGAGATGGGAAATTGCTAAGTTGGGATCACGGAATGGAGGTGGCCGTCTCAGGCTGTCTCTAAATTCATAGGGGGAAATAATGCTCAGCCGGTACATCAAATTGGCTACGGATAGCGCTCAGTTCGAACTCATTGAGGATGAAGGGGAATACTGGGGAGAGATAACCGGCCTCCAAGGCGTTTGGGCTAAGGCGGACACGTTGGAGGAATGTCGGGCTGACTTGCAGGAGAACCTGGAAGAGTGGATTGTCTTCCGGCTGCGTCACCAGATGGATATGCCCATCCTGGAAGGGATCGATCTGAATGAGGCCGCATGATGGACAAACTTCCCCCATCTTTTATGTACCCCCTGGCCGATCCCTCAGCGGCGATGAACTCCCCCCAAAATCATAACCAATCAATTAATCAGCGCAATCATATTCAATCAGCGCAATCATAGTTCAACAATTAGCCGGGCCGAATGTTTGTGATGCGATGGCTTAGGCTGGTGCGGCCCGTGACCGTTGAGTCAGGAAACCGGAAAATTCGGGACAGTTCAAAGCAATTACTGTGCCGGTAATTGGATGATCGGCTAATTATTTTTGGCGAACTCCAAACTAGCAAACAATATTCAAAAAACCGCGATTAAAACTTGACTTGAGTTTATTTTCAAGGTATATAGGCCAATAACGTTTGGGGGGAGTCTAGTTCAAAATTGAATCAGGTCTTGATATAGGTGAACAAGGAGAAAGGGGATTATGAACAAATCTCAACTGATAGAAAAGTTGGCCAAGGCAGAAGGATTGACCATCAAGAAAGCTGAATTGGTCGTCAAAACCGTCTTCGAGAGCGTAGAGGAAGCTCTGCTAAATGATGACCGGGTGGAAATCAGAGGTTTTGGCAGCTTTAAGGTCAAAAATTATGACAGCTATCAGGGCCGCAATCCTAAAACTGGTGATATCATCGATGTTTCCCAAAAGAAGCTGCCGTTCTTTAAGGTCGGCAAAGAGCTCAAAGAGCGGGTGGACAGTTAACCCTGCTTCCAAGGCCGGATCCACAGTCCACCTGGAAACAGATGATATAGGTCTGTCGCTGCAGTTCGGGTCCCGGGCGACGGAATTAGAAACACCCGATGCCGCCAAATGGTCTTAACATGTCGGCGGCCTGATATTTATTGTTATTAGTAGTCTGGTCGGGCTAGGCGGGGAGCTAGCGGTGCCCTCCACCTCAAATCCGCTTATGGAGGGCTGAATTCCCTACCTAGGGCAGGTTGCCCTGAAGACCACCGGCTTGAGAATTGATCGGAACCAGCGCAACAAACAGTTACGAACCCCGTCAGATCCGGAAGGAAGCAGCGGTAAGTAATGTCGTTCGTGTCGCAGGCACCTCTGATCTTTAGTTCCCGAGCTAGGAGTTGAATGGTGTCGGCAGGTTCGAAGTGGGGTGCCCGGCCAGGCTTTGTTTGATCATCATATTTCAATAATTGGCCCTTAAACTCGTCGCCAGGTCTGGTTTCGGGCCCGGCACACCAAAAGTCATCTTCGCCTCATCACCCCGATGACCATGTGGTTATTTGGGCCGGTCATTTTGTCCCTTCACCCGAGTTTCTTCGCCCATTCTGCTGCCTATGCCCCGTATCGCTCTTGTGTCCATGCCCTGGCCAAAGCTCAACCGGCCGTCCATGCAACTGGGTTGCTTGAAATCCTTTCTGTCTCATCATCTGCCTCAAATTCAAGTGGATGTTTACCATTTCTATGCCCATCTGGCTGATTTGATGGGGTTTTCTGGATACGAAGCATAAGAAACAATAGATCAGTCTGGTCATGTCAGCATTCCATAATTGTCCGAGAAAAAATATGACTGTTCGAGTCGAGAGACCACCTGGTCCTCAAATAATGCTATCCAGATA
>JADFYN010000170.1:6565-7612 GCA_015233055.1 Deltaproteobacteria bacterium | reverse complement strand
AAACTCGGGGACCGGTATCACCTCTACCGCCGGGTTGATCCGAGCCACCGTCTCGGCCGCCACCTGAGCTTTGGATCGGCCCAGGTTATCGTGGAAGCAGAGCCATTGGCGATTCAAATTACTCTCTTCAAAGACGTCGCCATCGCAGACGATTAACCGGCCCACACCCATCCTGGCCAGGATGATGATCACCGTACCGCCCAGCCCTCCGGCCCCGACTACGGCCACACAGGACGAAAGGAGCTTCTTTTGTTCCGCCGGACTTATAATTCCCGGATTACGCAGATAGCAAACGGGGAGAATATTTTCTTCTAAGGCGGCCAACTGAACATCTTTAAGCCCCACGCCGTGAGCCGCCGCCACTTCCCGGGCCGCCGCCCCATCGAGCACCAGCCGGCCGTCAACGGCTTTCCGGGCTCTGCTTCCGACGATCATTCTCAGTTCCCGGTTCTTCATCACGGGATTAGCCTCCGCCGATGGGGGGGAAAATGCCGACCCGTTCATCCCCCTGGAGTGATGTTTCCAGTTCCTGTTTGAGCCCGTCAACCATGACCAGTTTAATCTCATTTAGGGGGAGGCCGAGGCGCTCACATAAATCAACCACTTTAGCTCCAGACGGCATCACCACGGTCATTCCTTGAAAGGGGTCATAGTCGGGAAAAAATCTACGCAATGAAGATGACAAGAAGACTGTCAGGGCCACCACCGATCCTCCTGGGCCAATCCGGCCGACGTGGAGCCGGGCCGGGTCATGTTCGGAATTTGAACGCGGTATAATCATGTAATTATATCCGAATGACCTGGTTGCGTCAATCAATAACACCGGGATCTTTCGGATGTAGCCGACGAACCTCTTTCTTAACCGAAAAGACTTGAAACATGCCGTGAAATTAACTATCATAATAGGCATTAGACAATCCGGCTTATGCTTTTCGGCCTGATTAATCACGGCCAGTTCAAGACAACTGACGTAACCTACTGAAGGAACAAGGAGACCATAGCCATGGCCAGTATTCTGGTTATCGACGATGACACACAGTTGCGCAC
>JADFYN010000170.1:561-6546 GCA_015233055.1 Deltaproteobacteria bacterium | reverse complement strand
GAATGGATTCATCGTAATGGATGCCCCGGATGGCAAGGTTGGGATGAACCTCTTTCGCCGGTCACCCACGGACCTGGTCATCACCGATATTATCATGCAGGAAAAAGAGGGCATCGAGACCATCATGGAATTACGTAATGATTTCCCGAAGGTCAAGATTATCGCCATGTCCGGCGGGGGGCAAATCGGCCCCGAACTTTATTTAGACGTCGCCCGCGGATTGGGCGCCAACCACATCCTGACAAAACCTTTTAATAGTAATGAATTAGTTGAAATCGTTCGTAAACTCTTGGACGTAAAGATCCAGGACTAACGGAGAGGTCAAAGATCAGCCGTTCGTATCCATTTTTTCCGTGGGATTGAGGGCAAGGCAGCCAATGTCGGATGGTATGACCAAACGAAAACAGACGGAGGAGGCGCTTAAAGAAGAACGCAACTTCGTTTCGGCCATTTTAGAGACCATCGGGACCCTGGTCGTGGTGCTCGATCGGGAGGGACGAATCGTCCGCTTTAACCGCGCCTGCGAAAAGGCTACCGGGTATTCCTTCGACGAAGTCAAAGGCCGCCCCCTCCGGGATATTTTTCTCCTTCCAGAAGAAACCGACTCAGTCGAAGAGGTATTTAAGGCTCTCAAAGGCGGCCGCTTCCCGATAACACACCAAAACTACTGGGTGACCAAAGACGGTCGGCTTCGCTTGATCACCTGGTCGAATACCGCCATGGTGGATGATCAGGGGATAGTCCGGCACATCATTGGAAGTGGACTGGATATTACCGAAAAGCAGCAGGCTGAAGACAAAATCCTCAAATTATCCCATGCCGTGGAACAAAGTCCGTCCATGATTCTGATATACGACCAAAACGGGGTGATCGAATATCTCAACCCCAAATATACCGAAATAACAGGCTATACCCTGGAAGACCTGGGCGGGTTAACCGCCGGCGCCTCAGGCGGACAATCACCTAAAGAATATACCCGGATGTGGGCCGAGTTGGGTTCCTCTGGTAAATGGCGTGGTGAAGTCCGCAATAGAAAAAAGCAGGGAGGATTTTATTGGGAATCAACCTCGGTCTCGGCTATCCGAAATTCCCTGGGTGAAGTCACTCACTATGTCAAGGTGGCGGAAGACATCACCGAAAAAAAACGCATCGAACAAGAATTGACCGGATACCGCCAAAGACTGGAGGACCAGGTTGAAAGCCGGACGGCGGAGATATCCCGCATTAATGAACAACTCCGGCAAGAGATACTCGAACGCCGGACGGCGGAAGAAGAGCAACTAAAATTCATGGCCTTGGTCAGGTACAGCGGTGACTTCATCTGCATGGCCGCCTTAGACGGCCAGTTACTCTATTTGAACGAGGCCGGACGTCGTCTCGTTGGTCTGGACGGCCGCGAGGATATCACGCACCTGCACATTACAGATTTTGCTCCTGATGACCAGGTGAACCACATTAGCGAAGAAGTGATACCGACCGTAGAGCAGCGAGGACGCTGGCGAGGAGAAACACGTCTTAAAAAATTTATCGCCGGACGCAATATCGAGGTGGCGGCAGACGTATTTGTGGTCAAAGATTTCCAAAACGGGCAACCTGTCTGCCTGGCCACCATCATGCGGGATATCACTGAAAAAAAGAAGACCGAGGAAAGAATCAAGCGGAGTGAGGAGCGATTCCGCCGGGCCATTATCGACGCCCCCATCCCGATTATGCTTCATGCTGAAGATGGTGAAGTCTTGTGCATAAGCACTAGCTGGACCGAGTTAACCGGATATTCTCCCGACGAAATCCCAACTATGTCAGACTGGGTTAATAAAGCCTACGGAGAAAACCGGGATGAGATAAAAAATGGGATCAACAAGCTATTCGATTTAGAAGGAAAGGTCAGCGAGGGCGAATTTGTGATAACCGCAAAGAACGGCCGGGAGCTAACCTGGGACTTCAGTTCGGCCCACCTGGGATGCCTCCCGGATGGACGACGTCTGGTGATCAGTATGGCCATGGATGTCACCCAGCGCAAAGAAGCCGAGCAGGCCCTGGCCGGGCGAACCGAAGAACTGGTCAGGTCAAACGCCGAGTTGGAACAATTCGCCTACATTGCGTCCCACGACCTTCAGGAACCTTTACGCAAAATAATCAACTTTGTCGACTTATTAGAAAAGCGTTACAAAGGTCATATTGACGAGCGGGCCGATAAATACATAAATTATGTGGTTGACGGCGCCACCAGAATGCAGAAGTTGATCAATGACCTGTTGACCTACTCCCGGGTGGGCCGGGCCGAATATACCTTCCAGCCGGTGAACGTTCAAGAGATTCTGGAGGGGACATTATCCGACCTCCACATGGCCGTGAAAGAAAGCGGCGCGGTCATCAGTTTTGGACCGCTCCCGACAATCAAGGTCAATCAGAATCGGTTCGGACAACTCCTTCAAAACCTGATCGGTAACGCCATTAAGTTCAGGAGCGGGGAGCCGCCCCGGATTCATGTGTCGGCCGAGTTCGAAGATGGGCAGTGGGGTTTTTCTGTTAGTGACAACGGGATCGGTCTTGAACCACGGCATGCCAAACGTATTTTTGAAGTTTTTCAACGACTTCATGCCAGAGATGAATATCCCGGCACGGGAATCGGACTGGCTATCTGCAAAAAAATCGTGGACAGGCACGGCGGCCGGATTTGGGTGGAGTCCCAACCCGGAAATGGGGCAACTTTTTGTTTCACTATTCCTGTTAGGAGATAGTATGCATCATTACAAGCCGTTGGAAATTCTGCTGGTCGAAGATGACCCCGCCGACGTCGATCTCACTCAAGAAGCGCTGGAGTCTTCAAAAATCAAAGTAAATCTGCACGTCGCCAAAGACGGGGTGGAGGCCATGGATTTCTTGCGAGGCCGGGGCCGTTTTGCCACTGCTCCGTTCCCGGATTTGATTCTGCTGGATCTGAACATGCCCAAAAAAGACGGCCGGGAAGTCCTGGCCGAAATCAAAGCTGATGATAAACTGAAGCTTATCCCTGTAGTTGTCTTAACCACTTCCCAGGCTGAGGAAGATATCCTCAAAAGCTACGATCTGGGCGCCAATTGCTATATTTCCAAACCGGTCGGTCTGACGGAGTTCTCTCGCGTGGTCAGATCGATTGAAGACTTCTGGTTCACCGTAGTGAAGCTCCCAGCAAGGTAACGACATGGACAAGAATCAAATCAACATATTGTTAATCGAGGATGATCCAGGAGATGCAGAATACCTTGATGAGCTGCTGGCCGAGGATGAGACCCATATCTTCAAAGTGGAATGGGCCGTCCGGCTGGTCGAAGGTCTGAAGAGAGTCTCACAAGGTGATCTGGATGTGGTTCTACTGGACCTGGCCCTACCGGACAGTGCGGGAATAGATACATTTGTCAGGTTCCACGCCGCCGCCCCGGATGTCCCGGTGGTGGTACTGACCGGATTAAATGATGAACAAATGGCCATTTTGGCAGTGAGTAAAGGCGCCCAGGATTATCTTCCCAAGCAAGGCCTGGACTCCCGGCTGCTGGTGCGGGCGATCAAGTACGCCCTGGAGCGGCAAAAACTTCTCCAAGACCTTAAGGAAGCCTTGACCAGCGTCAAAATCCTTCGGGGGCTCTTACCCATTTGTGCCCACTGCAAAAAAATTCGCGATGATAAAGGATATTGGAACCAGATCGAAAGCTACATCCGGACCCATTCCGAGGCGAATTTTTCCCACGGCATCTGCCCGGAATGCGTCAAGAAAGATTATCCCGACTTATACCAAGAAGGTGAATTCATTTAACCTCAACATGCCACACCTCACTATAAGGACCATATATGTCAAAGAAAAACGTAATTTTTTCGGCTCACCGCCGTTTTCTCACGGCTTGTGTTCTAATCCTCATTTGGTTGTCGGTCGGTGTCGGTCCTATTGGCGGAGCCGGCGCCCCGGCCGCGGATAGTCAGGTGCAGGCAGAGCCTTTGTTAACCTCAGTGAATGACCAGGGAAGGTCCCAGAAGAAGTTGGGCCGAGAGGTGATGCGGGCACGGCCGGTTAAGCTCAATGCCGGAGTCCTATGGCCGACCCAAAAGAGCGGGAAAACCAGCCTGCAGGCTGGAAAATACATTCTCCTCAATCTCTTTGACGACGTCGCGCTCACGGCCGTAATTGACACGGTGTCATCCGGACGCGGTGATCAATCCCAGGTAAACGAAGTGGTGGGCCGGATCAAAGACGTGGCCGACAGCTCCGTCATCCTGGTGGTGGTCGATGGGGTTATATCCGGCAACATCACTATGCCGGGCGCTTTCTATCAGATCAGATATCTTGGCGACGGCATTCATGCGGTCTACCAAATCGACCAGTCGGCCTTTCCGCAGGAGCTACTCCCCCGACCCGTGACTCCTTCCAAGGAGAAGCAGGATATCCGGCGTGACGGTAAAGCGGCCGACGATGGGTCCATAATCGACATCATGGTCGTCTATACCACCGCCGCCAGGGTCGCGACCGGCGGAACCACCCCCATGAAGTCCCTTATTAATCTGGCCGTGACCGAGACCAATACCGGCTATGGCCAAAGTGGGGTGAACCAAAGAGTCCGGCTGGTTCACACGGCCGAGGTAGCTTACGACGAGACCAATTTCGACTGGTTTACCTCCCTAGACGACTTGACCTCGGCGACCAGTCCGGCGATGACCCAGGTACATAGCCTGCGTGACGCCTATGCCGCGGATATCGTGGTCATGTTGGTCCAAAATACCGATTCTTGCGGATTGAGCTGGTTGATGACCGTTCCTGAAACCAGGTTCTCCGACCACGCCTTTTCCGTTGTATCGACAAACTGCGCCACCGGATACTATTCCTTTGCTCATGAAATGGGTCATGTTATGGGCAGTACGCATGACCACGCCAACGCGACAAGCGTCCCATGCTTTCCCTACTCCTACGGCTACCAGGATACTGCTCAGCTTTTCCGGACCATCATGGCCTACGATTGCCCCAACAAGTGCACCAGAATCAACCATTGGTCCAACCCGGATATACTTTATCAAGGTAGACCGACCGGGGTTGACTATCAGTCTCTTATCGCGGCCGACAACCGCCGGTCCCTGAACACCACGGCCTTTACGGTGGCCAATTTCCGAGCCGGCATCATCCGGCCCGACGGCGTCTGGAAGACCAATACCGGCCGCAGCCTGTACCTCCAAACCTATGACAACGGCGGGGCCTTGCTCATCAGTACCATGGACGGGGTCAACTTGATTGCCGCATATGATGGGCAACTCGTAAACAACACCTTTGACGGGGTTGATGTCTACGGAGGCAAGCAGTACCGGTTGGTCCTGACCGTCACCTCCAACAATGCCGCGAGTTTTACCACCTATAACCTGACTTCCGGGGGGGCCGGGGTAACAGAGACCTGCACCAAATTCGCCGACGCCGACCCCGTCCGGATGACCGACGGAGTGTGGAGAGACACGGCCCAGACTCAATTTTTCTATGCCCAAACCTACACTACCGGCGGGTTGACGATGATCAAAACCAGCGACGGCCGCACCGCCACAGCTTTCTTTGACGCCGGATTGGACAACAACACCTTTGACGGTTCAGACATCGGCGCCCCGCCCACCCGGCGACTGGTGTATCAATTCATCTCAGACCAATCGGGCACAGCGACTCTGTATGACCTGAGCCAAAAATCTCTCGGGACCTGGACATGCAACCATAACTCCTTCCCCAAAACCGTGTCGGGTTCTTAGCCCGATCTATTCACCTTTTCACCGTCTAAAACTTACATCGGGCAGGAGGCGGGGTTACCCCCGTCGACCTCCCCCACCACCGGACGTCCGGTTCCGTATCCGGCGGTTCATGAAGTACATTTAAATGTCATTGACTTAAGGGTGCAGGGGCATTGGATCCTATTCTAATAAATGGTTAATTCCGATTAAGCCCCAACGGGGCGCTCTAGGGTAGCCCAGCGGCCACGCCCGGGT
>JADFYN010000170.1:0-382 GCA_015233055.1 Deltaproteobacteria bacterium | reverse complement strand
CCGTTGGGGCTTATTCGGAATGGGTCATTTTTGAAAAATCAGCATGCCCGTCCGGCCTTAAATCAATGACATTGTCTGCCGATTAATAAAACTCGTCGAACTCAGATTAATTGTAAGTCAAGGTATTGTTACTAGGAGGCGATCAACATTTTGCGAAACGAGCTTCTGCAGATACTGTTTTATTTATGACTTTATGCAATATTTGTTATGCCCCCCTTAAGGGTACATGATCCTACCCAGCTCCAGATAATTTTTAAAAACCGACACAACAATCTGGACGGAAATTCCCGCCCAATCCAATTTCTATTGACCCAATTGAAGCCTATTTTCGGCTTGACAACTGAATTATAGTCATATAATATACAGGAATAATAGCCTTTAT
>JADFYN010000016.1:10501-30174 GCA_015233055.1 Deltaproteobacteria bacterium | reverse complement strand
ACCTCCTGGTCTGTGACGAATTAGGTTATCTCTCTCTTGGTCAACAGGGTTCACACCTCTTCTTCCAGGTAATCAGCCAGAGGCATCAACAAAAGTCCACCTTGGTGACGACAAACTTGCCTTTCGCAGACTGGGGAAACGTGTTCGACTCAACCACTGTGGCCACTGCGATCGCCGACCGGCTCGTGCATAACTCGGAAGTCCTCATCTTCGGAGGATCAAGTTATAGAAAAAAAGAAAAATAGATCTATCTCAATAAAATAATAAGGATTTTTTTCTAAACGAAAAGGTCCTCTACGAATAGCTGCCTTAAAAAATAAGAGCGGTAATCTAGAGGTGCGCGCTCGACCCCCTGTGGTATACTTTTAAACCGGCGATTTTGGCATACTTCCTGACCGGCGGTAACACCGCCGCCGGATATGGCAATAATCTTAATTTCAGGATTGGTTTTTTTCAACTCAAGGATCAATTCGATTCCTTCTTTGTCCGGCATGATTATGTCTGTGATCACCAAATCAACCGACTCGTTTCCGACTAGCTTGACAGCCATATTGCCATCGGATGCTTCCACAACACTATGACCGTCTTTTCCCAGGCTAAGACAAAGCATATGTCGAAAGCTGGCGTCATCATCGACGACAAGAATTTTAGCCACCGTTTTTCTCCTTATCTTTAAGAAGTTCCAAGACAAGCTTCGATATCTCATCATGCATAATCGGCTTCATAATTAACGCCCTGACCCCTGTCTGCCTAACAATTTTGGGTGTTAAATTTGCACTATAGCCCGTACATATGATGATGGGCAAATCCGGTCTGACAGCCAATATCTCCTTGGCTAATTCTATACCTGTCATTTGCGGCATGGTATAATCGGTGATAACCAGGTCAAAGTCATCAGGCCGGTTCCGGAACGCTTCAAGGGCAGCCAGACTGCTCGTATATGGCCGAACCTCATAACCTAACCGCTCTAAGACTAATTGTCCCGAATTAACCAAAGCCTCTTCATCGTCAACTAAGAGAATTTTTCCTGTTCCCGTGACATATTCAATGGTAACATCTTCATCAGCATCAATATTATTCCTGGTTTGAGGCAGGTAAATGTTAAATTCCGTCCCGTTACCCGGTTCGCTGGAAACGGTAACGGCGCCATTATGGCTCTGGACTATCCCATAAATAACAGACAACCCCAATCCCGTGCCTTCACCAATATCCTTGGTGGTAAAATAAGGTTCAAAAATACGGTCAATTATTTCAGGGTCTATGCCTTTCCCGGTGTCCCTCACGGTCAGTCTCAAGTAGGGACCTATTTCTAATTCCCAATCAGCTATAGCCTCTTTAGAGGTTAGCTCTAAGTGTTCCAACTTGACGGTTAAACATCCTCCTTTTTCTCGCATGGCCTGCATGGCGTTTGTTCCGAGGTTCATAATAATCTGGTGAATCTGAGTTGGATCCGCTAGCGTATTCCTATCTTCTTTGGAAATATTCTGGACTATCTCGATGGTGGACGGCAAAGAGGCTCTCAAGAGTTTGAGGCATTCCTTTACGATGGGACCTATTCTCAAAGGTTTTTTCAACTGCTCGGATTGTCGGCTAAAGGCCAAAATATGCTTGACTAGATCAGCCGCCCTTTTACCTCCCTTGTAAATTTGATCAAGACAGTCTTTTAGGTCACTTTCCGGTGGAGCATCAATCAAAGCCAATTCAGCGTAGCCGATGATGCTGCCCAGAATATTGTTAAAGTCATGGGCGATACCGCCGGCCAGGGTGCCGATGGCTTCCATTTTTTGAGCCTGACGGAGTTGCGTTTCTAATTTCTTGTGTTCTTCCTCCGCCTTCTTTTGGGCGGTGACGTCCCAGAGGATACCGTTGACCCTAATTGGCTTGCCCGCATCGTCACGGGTCAATCTGCCGCGTGATGTGATATTATGGACACTCCCATCAGGCCAGACCACGCGGTACTCAGGTCGGTACATTACATCTTGGGCCAGAGTTCGAGCCATGGCTGCTTCAATGGCATTGTGATCATCGGGATGCACCCTCCGGAAGAACTCCTCTTGCGTCCCGGTGAACGTTGTTGGTGTGATCCCGAGCAAGTGGCAGACCCGGTCATCGAAATAGCGCCTATCGTTGGTGATATCCCAGGTCCACACGCCCATAAGAGCCGAGCGTATGGCCAGATCGAACCGCTCCTCACTCTCCCTCAATGAGTTTTCAGCTTGCCGCCGCTCTCTTTCGACTTTGCCTACATAAAGAGCCATTTCTATGGCAACCCTGATTTGGCGGTCGTTGTACGGCTTCAGTATGTAACTGACGGGAGTAAGAAGTTTGGCCCGGTCCAGCCTGGCTTGATCATCATAACCGGTGGTAAATACTATCGGGATATTAAATTTTGACCGAATCTGCTTAGCCGCATCTATACCATCTATTTCCCCGGCCAGCACAATGTCCATGAGGATCAGATCTGGTTGGTACATTTCCACCATTTCTAAAGCTTCCTCGCCGGAGTTGGCCACGCAACAGACTATATATTCATATCTCTCGACGGTATGCTTGAGAAGGGAGGCGGAAACAGCCTCGTCCTCGACTATCATTATTTTGGGCTTCAAGTATTCAACTTGATTAGTCTGAATTCCGGTCATCATCATAGCCTCATTGAAATTAGAAAGCTTCCGGTTTGAGAGGAAAAGATATGACTGGGTTTAACAAGTTATTCCTCCAGATCATTTTTTGGTCCTGAACCCCCGGCGACGCCTGAACCCTCGATGCATCCTTTGATGGCAGGAGTACTGATTTTTTTGGCGCATCGCTATATCGAGTGGGTCGCACCGGGTATTATGCCCCTAAGCCCCATGGGTTAACCACTTTAATCCCAATACCTGTTGTGTTGGAAAAAAGTGGAATGTTGGGGTTACCCCATCTCTGATTTTGGTCCCTGGATCGGCCCTCGGGTTGCCCGCCCGGATGGACCTATCCTTCGACCAGGCCAGCTTGATTTAATCATGGATCCAGGCAAGAATCAAGGAGAATCTTATGGAAGATCGATAATTAGTTAGTTTATTTTTAGGAACTATTCCTACCTGTAAACTGGGCGACTATCCGTTTGATATCGAAGGAAACTGTCATAATATTAACCAATATTTACCACATCAAAGCACCTACCTGTGTCAAAAATGCGGCGCGATGGGCGGAAGGTATACGGCATCGTCGCCATTACCTGGCGTCACCTAAACTTATCCCAACATGTCAATTAGTTAAATACCTATGTCCCTCGAATCAGTTATCCTGACTACGGAGTCTTGATGGTATCTGTTCCTTGGGCAAGACCGGACAGCGCTTTGCTTTTGTTTGGAGCTTTAATCTTGGCTCCGGGCTAGGGTATGCCGGTGAACGCTATGGTTCGAGCGGTTGAGGATTTTTTGAAGGGATGGTGGTCTTAGGATACTCACAGCAGGTTATATCTTAACGGCATTGACTTAATAGACGGACAAACGAGCTAAATTTTTTAAAATAGTCAAGTCCGATTAAGCCCCAACGGGGCGCTCTAGGTTAGCCCAGGGCAGCGCCCCAATGCTGTTGAATTAAGCGTGCGGCCGGGACTGGAATCCGTCTCATTGTCTGAACTGTGATTATTTTGATCGATAATGATGTTTGTGGAAGTTCATCAAGAGTGGTAGGGGCGAGGCATGCCTCGCCCCTACGGATGGGTTTTCCCATGGCTTACCCGGCAGCCCAACACACGGGTATTCTGCTTTACTCATAGTCTTTCATTTAATCAGCGTAATCAAGGTTCAGACGAGTAACATATCTAAATACCTATAATATTTCTTTAATTCAACAGCATTGCCGTCCTATCCCGGACTACCCGGCCTTTTCTGCTTTATCGGGCCGCCGGACCGGCCGTGGCTGCTCAATTTAACGGCCATCACTGCTTAGATATTAATTCACTGTTTTCCCATTATTAAATGTCTTTTCAAGGCGGCTGCCGTCCGGCGATATAAAGACTCCTTTGCCATCTGGAACACCATTCTTAAATTCTCCTTCAAAGCGGCGACCGCCTGGGTATTTCATGACTCCTTTGCCGTTTGGAACACTATTCTTAAATTCTCCTTCATAACGATAACCTTGTGAGGTTGTCATGATCCCTTTGCCTTCTAATTTACCATTCTTAAATTCTCTTTTGTATTGAACGCCGGTTGGGTATATCATGACCCCTTCGCCTTCTGGAATTCCATTTTTGAGGGTTCCTTCATATCGGTGACCATCTGGATAAGTCTTAACCTCAACGCTCTCTGCCCGGCCCGGCTGGTTACTCCAAAAGGCGCAAACCATAAACAAGGCAAGAAAACAGGGCATGATGAATCTTCTTAATGTTTGCATTTGTCATCTCCCCTGAAAAGTGTTTAGTTGGAACCACTGCGCGGTAATCTTCGCCGTCTCTAAAAAGCAGAATATATCAAATAAATACATCCTATCACGACAATGAATATGACCAAAGATACCAGCATGTCATGGATAAGATCTTTTGCTTTGTAAATTGTATTTTTTGTCAAGGCAGCCTCCTACACCAATAGTCAACGCGGTAATAATATAACATGATCCTGGGACGAAGGCAAGATAAACCCGGCCTCCAGACCGAGGTCGGATAAAATGACTGACATAGGAGTCGATTGTTGACAACCCGGCCGGGCCACCTCTGCCGGTGTTCATCCGGCCGTGGCTGAATATAATGAATTATCTTGATTTATTGGCGAAAAAGCAGTAAGTTGATGCCATCATTAGTAGCTATTACTGCCGGCGGTAACGTTGCCGCTGCCGAATGGAAACGAAATGGTCACATCAGAAGGAGAGAGTCAAGGGGTGGACTGACCGACGAATGGTTGTAGGAGGCAAGAGATTGACGGTGTAGAGAAAAGTTCATCCGCCGGGTCATGGAAAACCGAGAACGAATGTCTCTCAAAGGACGTGATAATGTTTACTCCACAGAGCGAAGAAAGGTTAAGCCGATGAATATGAAGCTGATGACCACCACCGATTTAATGATCCTGGTCCAAGAGGCCCAGACGGAGCTAATCAAACGGCGGCAGGCCAACAGGCCGGAAGACGTCGAGGCTATAGGTGCGATTGAACCGGTCCTGGATGAGATCATAAACCAGTTGGCCAATGGGATCACCTACCCGCAAATAAGAGAAGAACTTTTGATACCCTGGCTGCAATCTAAGAGACGGGACGGACGCTCCTATAAGGTTATCGCCCGGATGCTGAATCATGCCGGGGTGCCCACGGTTAGTCATCGGGCTGCATGGTCTAAGGGACTCATCCAGTACATTCTGGGCGTGGCGGCAAAAAAGGAGCAGGGTGCCGGCAATGAGCCCATGTCTGGAGATTGAATCCTCTTAAGGGTGAAGAAAAGGTTGGAGTTGGAACCGGGCGTGGGCCTTATCGTAACCCGCCGGAGAAAAATGTGAAGATGGCAGTTATCAAGATCACCCCGGATATGCTGCCGCCGATAAACCCGTAAATCAAAAATTCGAAGCGGCGCTGCCCCTGGACGTCTCGATGCTCTTCCATCATATCATGCGTTGCGTAACGGAGTTTCATGCGTTTCTCCTTTTTGTGCCGTTCAAAATTACCGGACTTCACAAACCGGGCCTCGACTACCTGGGCCCGACTGAGCTTCGATGATGGGGCTCTTTATACTCCATTTAGCAACATAAATCAACCAAAAAATATACCTGAATGGATTAATTATTTACATGTCTCGTCCTAACCAGACAACACGGCCAAATATATGAACATCCGCTGCCGGAACCTCGACAGGAGGGAAGTCTGTCTGGCCGTTTGTCACATCATAGTTATCGCTGATGATCCGTAATACATTGTTTGGCAATAAGACCAATCGCTTGACCGATATCATGTCGTCAACCCTGATCCCGAATATTGATCTCCGGTCCCTTACCCGCGTATCGCCCGGGTCAATCAGAACAATGTCACCGTGCTGGATGGTTGGATACATACTGTCCCCTCTAACCGGCATCAGAAAAGCCTTGGATGGAGAGGATATCTTGGAGTTCATCCAGGGGCGTCGAAAGGCAAAGCGTTCTCTTTCTACACCTTCTTCCAAAACCAATGCTCCACCACCGGCCGAAAGGAATGCTTTGGCCAGAGGGACGTAATAGTAACTGTCGGGATCCTCATTAAAATCATCACCTGATTTATTTATAGAAAGATTATTTGAAGATAACCCTTTTAACTCCCTTAAGGTGACACCCAATATTTTAGCAAACCTCTGGGCCAGCATGTCGCCTATTCCCTTCCGGCCCTTAATCATATTGTGAGTTCTTCCGGGAGACATTTTGAACAGCGCGTCCATGCGTGAAAGAACCATGGGGTGACCCTGTTGGTCGAGTAATTCTATCACGTTTAGTAGGATTATCCTGTCTTCTTCATTGGAGACATTTTTTTTAATGTCCTGGATAAGCTGACCTTTAGTCTTCATTTCGGCCTCGTCTTATTTTAAAAAGATAATATCAATAGATTACATCGTAAGCTGGGTTATGATGCCCTCTTCTCTAAATATACCTTTTAGCGCTATTATGAGGAGTAAAGGAATATTAGTCAACCAAAAAAATGTGCGGATGGATTAAATGGGATGATTTAGATAAGACCGGCTTTTCCCTGGGGGCAGAGGCGACCGGATTGGGCGGGTTGGGTTGTGATCGTGTTCAGGCGGTAATAGACGAAAATGGGGTCGTAAATATATGCGGGGTGCCGGGCTTGGGATATGGGGCCTTTCGCAACTTACTCGGGATATTCTTGCCAAACGTAGACAGCTTCGGCAATGTTTCCTGGGTCACAATAGATCAGCTCTTGGCACAAGGATCGGACCAGGGCGATGCCTCGGCCCGAAAAAGCCTTTTCATCAAGTAATAGGGAATGATCCTTGCGGTAATCAAACCCAGGGCCGCTATCTTCGACTCTGATCACCAACATTTTGTTTTTACCCAGGCTGTAATACCGGGCCTCTATTTTGATGGATCCCCTGTCCAGCACGGCCAACCGGGAGGACAATTCTTTGCAATAAGTTCCAAAACCATCCGGGGTGGCCTTAAGCCGACTGTCCAATTCCAACACCCCGTGCTCCAAGGCATTATTATACAGTTCTGAAAGGAGAAGGTAAATATCCCCCATCTGTTTAATCAACGACGGCTCCTTATGGGCCATCGCATCGTAAACGAGCCCGGCCATATCGCTACCGGTCAATTTTGGCGCATTGAGACAGACGGAGATGTCCCAATCCGGTATTTCCAAGTCGGTATCTTGAGATTGGCCGTGATGGCGGCTGGTGAGTGATTTAACCACGCACTTGATATCGGCCAGAGTGATGTCGTCGTCTTGCCCTGCGGTGGTGCGAAAGTTGAGAAGAGCCTTTCTGACCTCATCGAATCCCTGGGCTGCGTCATAGACACCGGACAATACTTCTTCAAGCCTTGATTGGCCAAAGAGTTCACCCTCCGGGTTCGCCGTTTCGATAAGTCCATCGGAATAGATGAAGAGATGGTCACCGTTATAAATGGTAATCTCTTCCATCAAAGTAGAATGATCTATTGCCGCCTCAATGCCCAGGGGGGGATATTGGGAGAAGAATCGTCTTTTTATGCCGCCTTGCCGACCAATAAGCAGGACTTCGGGTAAGCCGCAGTTTAGTATGCGAGCTTTGCCTTTGATTTTATCTAATGATACTATACAGGCACAACAGAAAAACCCCAAAGGCAAGACACAGCGGAGTTTTTCATTGATTTTATCCATAATTTTATTGATCGGATGTCCATTGGCCGACATCGAATAAAAGATCCGGGGCACAGCGGAAGCTCCGATTGCGGCGGGCAACCCATGCCCTGTAAAATCTCCCAGCAGGATATGTTGAATTCCTACAGGAGTAGAGGTGACGAAGAAAATATCACCGCTCACTTTCGAGGCCGGTGACATAGTAAACCTGATATTGGGCGCATAGGAGGGCTCTTGATAGATAATGTTGGTGAAAATTTTTTCAGCCAGGTCCAGGTCTCGCTGGATATGCCGGCTAAGTGTTGTTATTTCATCCAATTGTGCTTTGAGCAGGTCATTGCTTCGCTTTAAAGATAGAGCGGATTTGACCCGAGCCAGGAACTCCGTAGGACTAAATGGTTTACCGATGAAATCAGTCGCCCCAGCTTCAAAACAGGTCCTCAACGTGTGTTCATCATTATTGGACGTGATCATAACAATGGGAACGCGGCTGAAAGCCTGACTATTTCTTATTTTGCGGCAAAACTCAAGTCCGCCCAATTCAGGCATAATCAGATCGAGCAGCAGCAAATCCGGAGGATTCTCTAAAACATAATCGAGGGCTTGAAGCGAAGAAGAAAAACCTTGAACGTTGGTGTATCCGCGGTTCTGAAAAAGACGGCCGATAAACCTTAAACTGAGGCTGTCATCGTCCACTGCGACGATGGTCATTTTGGTCAGGTCGTCCATGTGTATCACCAGGCTTAAAGCTACAGAGTCCGCCTTCAGATGTCCTCTTAGGAAAGTCGGCCCCTATTCTGCGACTTTGACTTTCTTGGCCAGCATGACCGTACTCCCGGATCCCAGATATTCCACTTCATCGAATTGCATCCGGGCTAGAAATATACCTCTTCCGGAGGGTGCTGTTAAATTGGTTAAATCTAACGGATCAATAGCATGGTGAAAGTTGAATCCCTTACCTTCATCTGAGACGATCCAAACACAGGCCCCGTCCTTGAAGGAAAAGTGGATATTTATCTTGCGTCCGGCCAAGGAATCAACCTTTAATCTTTCTTCATACAACTTATGCAGGTATTGAATTCCCTTGGAAATAGCCGTTCTTTTTTCCTCGCAGGATATCTCCAAATTGCCATGCTCAATTGAGTTTACGATAATCTCCAACAGCCCCATCCTGACGCCCAGTTTATCTTCCGGGGCCAATAACTGGTCGGCTTCATTGATCAGATAGTTGGCGACATATGGAGCATATTCGATGGCGTTTGGAATATCAATGGAAAATTCTTTATATTTGACCAACCTATATATATTAGACTCCATGTCTTTATCTTTTACAACCATGCTGTATTTTTCTAATAACTCAATTATATCAGTTAGTTCGCATGGCTTGAACAAATAGTTCTGGGCCTTATGGTCAAAAGCCTCTTTTATATAGCTCGCGGTAGTCTCGCCGGTAATCAGAATTATTATTACATCCAGGTTTTCCCTTCTAATCTTCTTGAGAAGTTCAATACCGTCCATATTGGGCATAGATATATCACTCATAATCAGATCAGGTCCGAATTCTTGAAAAGCCGCCCAACCTTCAACACCGTCAACCGCTGTTTTGACAAGATGTCCCTGGCTTTTTACCACCTCGGTTATGTAGCCGAGGAATTCTGGGGAATCATCGACAAGAAGAACTTTCATGGTGCCATCCCTAACTTAAAGTCAAAATAAGTTATTTATTTCATAAACATTGAACCTAATGAAACAGCAATGTTTTCGCCTAGGAACCATTAAGCTGATTTTGAGGGTTTCTTGTTTCCATAATCGTCCTGATTGTTTTCGCCAACTCCTCCATGATAATGGGCTTCATAAGGAGACCATGGATACCGACGGCTTTTATCGTATCAGAAGTCACGGCGGAGCTAAAACCAGTGCAAAGGATGATGGGAATATCAGGTCTGATTCCCAGGATTTTTTTGGCCAGATCCATGCCTGTCATCTGGGGCATTGTTTGGTCTGTTATAACCAGGTCAAACCTGTCGGGCTGGAAACGGAAAAGCTCCAGGGCCTCGAGGCTACTTGTTCTCATGGTCACCTGATATCCTAACCGCTTCAACATTCGAGCCACCATTTCCGCCAGGGATTTTTCATCATCTATCAGAAGAATTTTCTCTGCGCCTGATTCCATCGGCTCTTGAACGGTTGTAACCTGTTTCGTGTCTGAGAAATGCCTGGGCAGATAAATACTGAAGGTTGACCCTGTCCCTGGCTCGGAATGAAGTTTAACTACACCCCCATGCAATTCTACAATACCCAGGACGGTGGATAGCCCAAGGCCGGTGCCTTCGCCAATGCCTTTTGTGGTAAAATATGGTTCGAATATTCTGTCTATAATTTCAGCGGCAATCCCAGGGCCGGTGTCACTTACTCTCAGGCGAACATATTCTCCGGCGCCCAGACCCATGGAACCGGCTTGTTCGGGGGTAACCGCGACTTCTTCTAAACTAATGCCAAGGACACCTCCCTTATCCGCCATAGCCTGTGAAGCATTTGCGCAGAGGTTCATCAGGACTTGATGAATTTGAGTGGGATCACCAAGAACCGGCCCAACTTGATGGGAAATATTTTGTTGGATTTCAATGGTGGCGGGTAGGGAAGCCCTGAGCAGTTTTATGGCTTCCTTGATGACCGTCCCGATAAGGAAAGGCTGTTTCGACTGTTCTGATTGACGGCTGAAGGTGAGGATTTGTTTAATCAAATCTTTGGCCCGAAGCCCGGCATTGAACACTTCTCTTAAAAAAATATAAAGTTGAGTTCCTGGAGAAGCTTCAGTCATGGCCAACTGGGTATAGCCCATAATGGCCCCAAGAATATTATTAAAATCATGAGCTATACCACCAGCCAGAGTTCCAATGGCTTCCATTTTTTGGGCTTGACGGAGTTTTTGTTCCGCACGCTTATTTTCCTCAATCTCGTGCTTCAACATTTCATTGGCTTTAAACAGCTCATCCGTCCGTTCCGCAACTCTTTGTTCCATGAGGCTGTAAGCTTCGCTTAAAGCTTTTTCAGACGCTTTTCGTTTGGTAACGTCGCGGTTACTGCCTCGGCGACCGTGAAACACTCCGTCTGGGCTGTAAACTGGTATGCAATAGTGACTGATCCAGCGATTTTGGCCATCGCGGGTGATAATGCGAAATTCCAGATCGAGTTCAAGGGGGTTGTTAAGGTTATTCGAATGATGTTCAGAGACGGCGGCCCGATCATCGGGATGGGTAATGCGTTCCAACAGACCTTGTTGTTGTAGGAATTCGTCTGCCCTGTAGCCTGTGATGCGCTCGCATGAAGGTGAGACATAGATATAGCGCCCATCGGAATCCAGCCACCATTCCCAGTCATAAGTGAAATCAGCCACCGTGCGGTAATTTTCTTCGCTTTCCCGCAGGGCCTTTTCAACTATCTTCCGTTCGGCAATCTCTCGTTCCAGCAGGCTGTTGAGCCCCTGTAGGGTGGTGGTTCTCTCTTCGATCCTTTTTTCCAACTGGTTGTTGAGTTCTTGCAGCGAGCTTTCCGCCCGCCGCCGCTTCTTTTCAACGCCGGCTACATAAAGGGCCATTTCGATGCTGACCTTAATTTGCCGATCATTGTAAGGCTTCAGTATGTAGCCTACCGGGTTGCTCAATTTGGCTCGGTCCAGTTTTTCTTGGTCATCATAAGCGGTGGCGAATACAACCGGAATTTCAAGATTTGACTGAATCCGTTTGGCCGCTTCTATACCATCTACCCGGCCGGCCAATAGAATGTCCATGAGGATAAGGTCGGGTAGATCTGTTTCAGCCTTTTCAAAGGCTTCTTCACCAGAGCGAACGATGCGGCAGACTATATATCCAAGTCTCTCAATAGTATGATTGAGAAGGGCGGCGGAAATTTCATCGTCCTCAACGATCATTATTCTTGGTTTTAATGGCTCAGGTTGATCAGTTTCAATAGGGGGCATCATCATAGCCTCGGCCCTGGTTAGGCCAAATGGGGTCAGGTGATTAAAGGCATTGGTTCAGCTTGATGTCGGTTTCTTAGATATCATATGATTTTAATTATTGATGTAGCACGCCGGCGCAGAAACATTATGATAGTGGTTGACGAACTGGGAAAAAGTGATTCTTTTTTATCCGGCGGCGGTGGCCCTTCGGTCCCTGGCAGAAAGTCTATGGGAAATGTCGGAAGGGCCGGGCCTGGGCAATATGCCATAGGTAGCCGGAAAAAGCAACGATTGTTATTTATCGAGAAGAAATTGACCGAACGATTCCGGAGAATCTTGACACCGTTGGGGGAGAGGTCTTAGCGAAAGGCAAAGACGTCCAGTCGATGCAACTATGTCAGAATTAGAAGCTAAAGGCAAGTTCCTAGATAGGGCAAACACTCGAATTTTTATTTGAAGAGGAGAACATCGATGATAAAGAACCCTGATCGCCTTCCGCCAAAAGAAATAAAAACAAGTAAGGATTACGACAGCCAATCTGTTTCCATATTTGTATCTGGTTTTGCCATGACATACGTTTCTGTTTACGCAATTATTGTGTGTGGTACAGGGTTTTCGGTCAAGGCCTTCATCCTCCCCATCCCCTTGGGGATTATTGGAGGGTTAGCCTCTCTTTTTTTAACAAGTTTTGGGGCCGGCTCTTTCGTCGACTTCCTTACCGGCCGGCGTAAAGCCAATTGGACCATTCGAGAAAAACTGGCCGGGGATGTGAACAGAATAAAATACTTCAAACGAGAAGGACGCTTTGAGGAAGCCCTGGGT
Organism: Deltaproteobacteria bacterium; assembly: GCA_015233055.1. Taxonomy (GTDB): domain Bacteria; phylum Desulfobacterota; class JADFXK01; order JADFXK01; family JADFXK01; genus JADFXK01. Next base: position 17,606 of record JADFYN010000016.1, on the reverse strand, counting down.
CTGGCGGACACGGTCCTTAGCCAAGATCCGAAGTTTCCTGAAGTCCTTTTTTTGCAAGCCCAAATTCTTTGGGAGGGCTTTGGGGATGACCGGGGAGCTAAGGAATCCTTGTTAAAGATTAGGCAAAATGTGCCGTCAGATCAACCTATACACATCTGGGCGGTGAATTACCAGAACGAGATCAGAGAATATCTTGACTGATTGGTTGGCTATCTTACACGATGGGGAATGATGTCGTACGGAAGGCTGTTTTGGCAACGGAGCCAAAGAGTCAGGATGAAGCGGCTCCCCGCCGGCAACGGTTTGTCCGGAACCGGTCGGTGGCCGCATGTGTTCTTTTAAGGCGAGGCTTGGTTCAGCATGGGATGGAGGTAACGGTTTATCCTAACAAGATAAAGATGACTTCCATTTTTACCCGGTACTCGACAATTTTGTTGTCTTCAACGGCCACGCGTTGCTCTACGATCTTAAGCCCGGTGATGCCCCGGAGAGTTTTTGAGGCGCGATCAAAACCGACCTTAATGGCTTCCTCAAAATTTATCGGAGAGCTCGCTATGATTTCTGTTACCCTGGCAACTCTTGATTCTGGCATCTTCCCACCTCCTCTGTTGATTGATTAATCTTAACCTGAATTAGACGAGTTTTATTAACTGGGACAGGGAAATGTATCCGCAGATTTCTCAGATAAACGCAGATGGAAAAGACCCAGAGACCTATTTGTGCCCGAATCTGCGCAACTCGTCGCAATCTGCGGATTTAATTGTGGCCTTTGATGCTAATCGCTGCTAATCGCTGCTAATCGCTGCTAATCGCTGCTAATCGCTGCTAATCGCTTGGCATACTCATCGAACTCAGGCTAATCTTACACAAAACATAATACAACTTGATAGATTATGCAAGAATTAAAATAATTAGTCATGTGGTTCATTACTCCACATCTTTGGTGCGATCAGAGAAAGGCCATCGCCTGTCACCCTGTCGAATATTAGGAAAAAGCAAGGGTTATAGTCACCTTGGCTGTCTGTGCGCCGGGTCTAGGAACAAAATGCATCTTTTTAATCACTTCCACCAGACACTGCTGAGATAAAACGAACCTTTTCCAATTTGAGCCCACCTCCACCTTTTCAACCCCACCTTGAGGATCAATGGACAAAGTAACCTTCAACTCGCTTTTCTGCCCTGATGGACTGGCCGCTTGAGCCGTCAAGCAAATGAGAATACCGTGAATTTGCTTTTCCATTTCCGCCCTGATGGCTGCTTCTGACAGGCTAGGTCCGGCGACGATTCGACCCACGGACACTTTTACTTGTCGAGCAGTGGCGGCGGATTCCTTTCCTGTGACTTCAGACTGTAAGGCATCGGTATCACGAGTTTCAGCTTTGGCTTTCTTCATTTCCGAGATTCGAGCCGGGGCTTGTGCCGGAGCCGGCATCCCTATTCTATGCCCTCTGGCCGCCCCACCGACGGCATAATTCGACACTCCTTCAGGTAGGGGCAAGGATTGGCGGACTTCGACCACCTGATCACCTTGCCGCCGCACCTGGTCATCAACCGCCACAAATGATGTGTAGGCCGTCAGCAGGTTATATTTGAGTCCTAACTCGGTCACTTCCTTAACCCGCTTATCATCGACCCGTAATTTATTGTAATCGGACAAAAGAGTGATTTTATGCCGCGCCCACAAATACCGTAATGATGCATTCCCTTTTAGCATCTTGGCCTCATTCACTTTAATTGTCTGCTCAAAATGGCCGGCCGCAGACTCTCCACTCAGTTCCACCTTGCCCTGAGGAAGGTGACGCCACTTACCAAATACCATTACCGGACGTTCGGCCAGCACATCTGGGATTCCGGCTGGTTCCACATCATAAACCTCGAACCCAGGAAACCTGGCCTTAATTCCGGTCAGCACCGGTGAGGCAATCAGTTGCCTGAATTTAGCTGCCTTTTCCGGGGCCTCCTGAAGTTTAGGGATCACGTATGGTTCTCCCAGACCTACTCGAGCCATTCCTTCGATCAGGTGACGGTTCACCGCCGTACCGATTCCGAAAGAAAAGATATTGGCCTGGCCGAGATTATTTCTAATCAGATCAAAAACTTCCTCCTCAACAGTCACATACCCATCGGTAACGATGACTATGGTTCGGGCGTAACCATCTGTTCTTGGCAAGGCTAAAGCCCTCTTCAAGGCCGGCAACAACTCCGTACCTCCACCGCCGGTCTGTAATTCGATCATTCCACTGGCTCTCTGAATATTCTCTGGAGTAGCCGGCTGCGAACAATCCGACATCACTGTTGAGCCACCGGAGAACAAAAGGACATTGAAGACATCGGTCGATCTTAAGCCGCCGAGCAGGTCTTTCAAGAGTTTCTTGGAGATTTCCAGTGGAAATCCGTGCATAGACCCGGAAACGTCAACTATAAAGATGTATTCCCTTGGAGTGATCTGCTTTTCGACCACTTTCTTGGGGGGCTGCATCGTCAGCAAGAAGAATTTCTCCCCACCTTCCTCTGACAGGAGCAAACCAGACTCAATCTTGTCTTCCGCCAACCGGTATTTCACGATCATGTCCCGGTTGCCTCCGGATACCTCCACAGGGTCGAGTTTGATTGAAGCTGTTTTCTGGTCGGTATAGTCTATTTTTGTTTTGTGGCTGGAACAGGTAATATCCGCAACGGGCAAACCGGCGGTGATTTGCATCCTGAAGTCAAAAGTACATGAGGGTTTCTCACCCTGGTGTAGGTAAGGATTAGATATCCATTTCTCCGAAGCCGGAGCCATCTCAGCCGGCTGGTTGGAATAACGCGGGCCGACTACGGTGGGGTAGACAAATTCATACACTGCATCAGTCGGATAAAGCAACTCCGTATACTTAAGTTCCACCTTGATGACATCGCCGGGCAAAATGTTGGCCACGTTCATCTGAAAGGTATTGGGCCGCTGTTGTTCCAGCAGCGAGGCTGTCCGACCTGTCTTTTTGGCTTGCTCGTATTCGGCTCTGGCTTCATCCTTCTTACGAATCTTGGCGACTATGGTCCGTTCGCCGATGGTCATCTTCATCCCGTAAACCGCCGCCCTGGTTGATGCCGGAAAGACGTAGATAGCCTCAAGTACGCTTTTCCCTTCATTTTTATAGACCTGGCTCACCGTCACATCAGCAATAACGCCGGAAACATTCACCTCGGCTGAAGTTGATTTGAGAGGTAACTGATCTGTTTCGCCAGCGTCGGTTTTCACCCAAAAATAGGGTGACAGGGTCTTCCCCTCTTCTGCTTCAGCCCCGAAGACTTCCCCCATGATCATCAGATTAGAGACCATGACCAGGATCAAGATAAGAAATTTCTGCCATTGATTCATGCCTGTTCCTCCTCTTGTCTAATTGATGTCTGATTAGTTCGACATATTCCTCTGCCGATCCGACTTGACTCTTTTTGAATTCTTAGACAATGGAGATTTAGAAAAGTTCCCGATTTTTTCATCTTGATCATACACACTGGAAAAATTTCCTGGCCATCTTATATAACTGGATAATATATCAATAAAATATGAAGACACAATTCGTCTGAATCTACTCGGCTGATCATGTTGAAGCAGAGTCAGGCGGTTAATCCGGTTATAAGTGTTGGATTGGGCTTTTTGGGGTTTTGATGGAAGAGCAGAATTTGAGATTTCAGGCTTGGTGACGATGAAGGCTACGAGTGGATCACACCACATCTGTGGAATGGACAGAACCGGAATTTAGAGGCAGTCGCCTAATTGGGGAGCAGCTTGATCCTGACCTGAAGGTTATGGCCAAGTGTCGCGCCTGCAGTGGGATGGGGGCAAGTCAAATCAGCTATCTTAGTAAGGTCCTGGCAAATATCCTGAAATTTATCGGCCGGAATATAGGCGTTGATGAGACATAAACTTCCAGACCGTTGGTCGTACTCAGATGCGGTCACACGTCCACCAACCTTTTCAATGATGTCTTTTACCTGGGTGAAGACTGAATCGGACCGGACAGCCCCAGTTCCAACCCCAGTCTGAGGAGTCACATCAACCGGCCGGCTACCGCCGGATCCAGGTTCTCCAGGAAAGCCCAAGCCGGCCCCGGTCGCCTTTTCATGGACGTTAGTCGGTCTGGTCTCAGGAACGCGTTTTGAGGCTGCCATTCTCCTAGGCGCAAGGCTGGAGGAAACGCCCCCGACTGTAGGGTCACTAATACCCCTTCTGCCTCCCGATCCCTTTTTCATGGCCAAAGCCAGCTCAATAACTTGACCATCATCCATTTTCTTCTGAGCCAACGGCGGTGAGGCTGGTGCCGGGCGAGCTTCCGGCCTAATCATCAAAGCCTGTTTACTTGAGGCTGGATATTTACCTTGTCCGGATGGGGCCGCCTTCCTCAGAGCCGGAGCAGAGCTTTTATGCAAAGATATACGATCCGGTTCGGCCGATACAGGTGGTGATTCTGCTCGACCTATCACAACAGACTCTTTCTTGGCCGATGTTTTATTATCGGCTACTATTTTGTTCGATTGGGTAGGTAATTTATCGATCTGTGGTGATTCGGTCTGCCGTTTTGCCTTAACTGGCGAAGTTGAGGCCGCAGGAGCCGCTACCTTTGGTCCAACTACCGGTGGCGTGTCAGTGATGGCTTGCCAGGTGGAATCTTCGACCTTCTGCTTCGCTGGCTCTTGTAACCTGGTCACGAACACGGGTACTCCCGGTGTATCCCGCCGAATGCTCAGAATATTGGGCAGTAATAGCAAAATCAATCCGGCCAGTACAGCCGCTGCCGTCAATTGGGGCGGAAACTTAACTTGCCGGGGAAAGGACAATAGTTGTTTGATTAACCTGAATTGAGGTCGCGATTCCTGTTCAAGGCAGGTGTGAACCGCATCCAAGAAACCAGCCGGCGCCTTGACAGGGGGTAAATTCCTGAGTTCGGTAGTCATCCCCTTTAGCGCCTCATATTTCCCACGACAAGCCGGACATGAAGCCAGATGCTGCGCCACCTGGGCCGTATCGGCCTGGTCCAGAGTTTGGTCCAGATATTCGGACAGATTTTGGATCGCATGTTTACAATCCATGCTAAAATACTCCGGCTAATTTCTTCTTAAGCTGCGTCCTGGCTCTGGCCAGTCTAGACTTAACCGTACCCAGGTTGAAACCGGTTATCTCTTCAATTTCTTCGTATGCCAGACCTTCAACATCCCGCAACACCACCACCGTCTTCCAGTCATCCGGCAGAGAATTGATGGCTTTTCTTATTGCCCTTGTCTTCTCTTCAGCCATAAGCTGGGCCACCGGTAATGGAGCATCATCTTTGATGTCTACCACCGGATCGCAGTCATTTGAGCTGTCAGAACGGTCAAACCTGACGAGAAACTTCTTAAATTTGTATTCCATCGACTTGATCCGGTTGGTACAGGTATTGACGGCTATCCGGTACAAATAGGTTGAAAAGGCCGACTCCAACCGGAATTGATGGATGGCTCGATAGGCTTTAATGAATGTATCCTGGGCGGCATCCTCGGCCTCATGGTGATCCCCCAAGAGTACATAGCAAATATTATATATCTTGTGCTGATTACGCCCCATCAGCACATCAAAGGCATCCTTATTCCCTGCCTGGCAAGCCTTAATTAAAGCCGCTTCTGAAGAATCTACAGCCGCAACTTTCTTTATGTCTTCATCCATTTGGGCCTAGTCTTTAGACAACTCAAGGTCAAAAAAGTTCCGGGAATTTAATGCTGAATTACATTGTCTGCCGTCGGATATGGAGTTGCAGCGGCAATTGTCTTGGATCACTGTTGTTCTCTCATCTGACGTGACAGGTGAGGAAACAATGACCGGATGACTGGCTGCCACCTGGCAACTTGGTAGCAGGCAATGAATTTCTAATTCTTTAGTCAGGCTCAGCTTTAATATGAGTCAACATTTGTTTCCAAATTATTAGTTATAATTTTAAATTGTTGCAGGTAACTTATCCTATCTATGGATTAGATGGCAAGAAAAAAAGTGCTAACTTAAGGCAGGAAGTCGATATAGCGGATTGAACCGCAGGCTTTGTTCCAAACGGAGCGGTTTTTTAATTGACTTGAACCTCCTTTGCAAAGTAAGATCAAGGAGTTTTCATTCACCATTCACACCGGAGCGCTGCGCCATGACCCTCACCAAATCCGACATTGTCCATATTCTCATGGCATAACCATAATCACCCTGTATTAAGGTTGACCAGATTTTCCAATTTGTCAGACCTCTCTCATTCAATTTGATTTACCTGAAAGGTTGTTAGGAGCCCCGTATGAAACAGTGGTTTGCGATACTGGCCTTTATGCTGATAACATTTCCCGTCTTTGCCGCCGACAGCCCTTCCCCTTCTCAGCCAACCACCGCCAATACCGTGGAAGGGCCTGTGACAGGAAAGCTTCCCGATAAGATCACATTGATCGTTCAAAACCAGAAGGGGCCTAGGCCCACTGTCTCCGACATGGGTGCAGTTTCCGTGTCTTTTTGCACCGAGGTAACCGTCGCGCGGAGTGGCGGGGCGAGCAATTTCTTCGGTCAGCAACGGGCCACATCATGTCAAACGCCGGACCGTAAATTACATCTCTCCGGGAAACGGCAGACAACGGGCATCCATATAACGCCCAAGGCCGCCGGAGAATGGCGCTGGACCAGCGACTATAGCCTGAGCTTCACACCGAAGAATCCCTGGCCTGCGGGGCAGCAATACCAGGTGCAGTTCGATTCCGCCCTTTTTCCCGAAAATGTCGTACTGACAAATGGCACGTCTATCTTTGCCGCTGAGCCACTCAAGGTTCGTGTTTCGCAGATGAGCTTTTTGCAGGACCCGAATGACATCGAGACGAGAGGCGTTTCAACCGTTCTGGCCTTCAACACCCCTGTCGACGCGCAAGCGCTTAAAGAACACATAGGCTTCACGCTTCAGGAATTAACCGGGGGAAAGAAGCCTGGCGACCGCAGGGTCGTGGCCAAAGGGGATAATCTGCCCTTTGAGATTCAAATGATTGACGGAGGTATGCGGGCCAACATCACAACGCCAATAAAGACGATTCCCGATAAAGAGCGTTTTGTTGAAATTGCCATACAGCCGGGATT
>JADFYN010000016.1:0-10370 GCA_015233055.1 Deltaproteobacteria bacterium | reverse complement strand
ACAGTATGTGCCGGAGCAAGTCCTGGTTGTTCAGGGCAATGTTCCCGTTACCAGCGAAGAATTGGCCAAGCATCTCAGAATTTATCAGATGCCGAAGGACAAAGAATCTCCGGCAAAAGACGACAAGCCGATCAAGGATTACGCCTGGAACAGCACGGCTGAGGTCACCGGAGAGATGCTGGCAAAAGCCCCTGAGGTGAAGTTCACCGTCGATCCCGGCGCCGAGCCCTACTCGACTCTCCACAGCATCAAGATCAATACGGAACCGGGGCGCTGGCTATATGTGCGCGTGGTCAGGGGATTGGCTGCCAAAGGCGATTACGTCTTGTCGGAGGACCATAATGACACCGTTGCGGTGCCTGCCTACAATAAAGAAGTGCAGATCCTGAGCAGTGGCGCTCTGCTGAGTTTGAGCGGAGACAAGAAGATATCCGTGTATTCCCTGGGGGCTCAGAAACTCCGCTTTACCATCGAACGGGTTATGAATGACGATATCAGCCACCTTGTCAGCCAGACCCGCGGCGATTTCGGGAACCCCTCTTTTAAAAATTATTCCTTCACGGCGCAGAATATCACGGAGCGATTTGGCGAAGAAGTAAATCTGCCGTCGGATGATGCGCGTAAGCCGCAGTTCTCGGTCTTCGACTTCGCACCTTATCTGACAAAAAATCCCCAGAGCAAGGGGTGGATATTTAAAGATGATCCAAAAGGAAAGGGGCTTTTCTTCCTGACCGTCGAGGCGACCCATAAGGATAAAAAGGGGGATGGCGTTGTTGCCTCTGATCACCGTTTTGTCCTGGTATCGGATTTAGGGCTGGTTGTCAAGACGAGTCCCAACGGTTCCCATGATGTGTTCGTGCAGTCGATCAAGACAGGCGATTCGGTGTCGGGTGCCCAAGTCGATGTCCTCGGTTTGAACGGACTGCCGGTAGTAACGGTGAATACCGATGGCGACGGGCGTGCGGTCATTCCCAGCCTGCAGAGCCTCGCCAACGATAAGAAACCCGTCGTCTATGTTGTCCGCAACGGCCAGGATCTTGCCTTCATGCCGTATGAGAGCAGGGGCCGCAGCCTCAACTACTCGCGATTTGATACCGATGGCCTGTCCTCATCTGAGGAGGGATTGCGGGCCTATCTCTTTTCCGATCGCGGCATCTACCGCCCCGGTGAGGATGGACATATCGGGATTGTCGTAAAACAAGACGATTGGGCAAAAAATCTCGCTGGTGTTCCCCTGCAACTGGAGGTGACCAACCCGCGAGGGCAGGTGGTTGATAAACCAGTCATCAAGATGAATGCCGTCGGCTTCGCCGAGTACGGTTTCTCCACCCACGATCATTCGCCGACCGGTGTTTATACCGTTCGCCTGTATATTATTGCCGACGGAATCAAGGGAACCCAATTGGGAAGCACCTCAGTGCGGGTGGAGGAATTCCTGCCCGATACGCTGAAGATTGCCTCGGCGTTCAACAAACCTCTGCCCCAGGGCTGGTTGTTGCCGGAAGGGCTGAAGGCAAACGTAAGCCTGCAGCATCTCTACGGCGCACCCGCCGTCAATCATCGCGTGAAGGCGGACATAAGCATCCAGCCGGGCGGATTCAGCTTCAAGGAGTTCGCCGATTATCAGTTCTTCGATGCCCTAAAAGCCGGGAAAACATATGATCAGCCGGTTGGCGAAGCCCAAACGGACAGCGACGGCAAGGTATCCTTTAATCTCGAACTCTCCCAGTTCGGCAATTCAACCTATCGCATGACCTTTGACGCCGAGGGATTCGCCCAGGACTCCGGGCGCAGTGTACATACGGCCGGCACCGTTCTGGTGTCATCGCTTCCTTATGTCGTCGGGATGAAGTCCGATGGAAACCTGGGCTACATCAACAAAAAAGAAGAACGCGGCGTTCAGTTTATCGCGGTCAACCCTGATCTGGTGCCTATTGATGCCAAAAATTTAAAGCTGCAAATTGCGCAGGTGATCTCTGTCCCGTCGCTGATCAAGAACGAGCAGGGGTCCTATCAATACCGCTCCATCCTAAAAGAAACCATAATGGCCACCACTAGCTACGGCATCCCCGCCAAGGGAGCCGGCTATACGCTCGACAGTACAAAACCAGGCAGCTATGTGCTCATTCTCTCGGATGAGAACGGGCGTGTCTTGCATCGTATCGCGTATACCATCGTCGGCGAGGGGAATTTACTGGGGCATTCCCGTAAGGACGCCCAGCTAACCCTGACACTCGACAAACATCAATATGCCGTCGCCGATACGATCAAGATGAATATCATCTCGCCCTTCACCGGGACCGGACTGATCACTCTGGAGACAGATAAGGTTTTGGCTTTCAAGTGGTTCAAAACGACCTCAACCAGTTCGGTGCAGACGATTGCCATCCCCAATGGATTTACCGGCAAAGGCTTCGTGAATGTGCAATTCGTGCGATCTCTGGAATCGAAGGAAATATACACAACACCGCTGGCTTATCATGTCGAACCATTCTTTGTCAGCACTGAATCCATTGACAGCCATATTAAATTGACCGTGCCGGAAAAGGCCAAACCCGGCCAAACCCTGGTCATTCAGTATCAGACCAGGCGGCCAGGCAAAATTGTCATCTACGCCGTGGATGAAGGCATTTTGCAATACTCGCGTTATAAGACGCCCGACCCTTTGGATTATTATGTCAACCGCCGCGCGTTGCAGGTCGAGACCTCGCAGATTCTCGATCTGTTAATGCCTGAATATTCTATCATGCAGGCCCTGTCGGCGACCGGTGGTGATGGCGGAGCCGACCTTGGGAAAAATCTGAATCCCTTCAAGCGCAAGACTCAGGCCCCGGCAGTTTTCTGGTCGGGGATTATCGATGCCGACGAAACTCAGCGGGAAGTCCGCTATGCCATCCCCGATTATTTCAACGGCAGTTTACGCGTGATGGCGGTGTCTGTTTCTGCTCAAGCAATAGGAAAAGCGGAAAACAAGACCTTTGTGCAGGGCGATATCATTATTTCGCCAAACGTTCCCACCTTTGCTGCGCCAGGCGACGAATTCACCGTCGGCCTGAGCCTGGCCAACAATATCCCGGGATCCGGCAAATACGCCGGAATGAAGCTGGTAGTCACGCCATCCGAGCATCTGGAGGTGCTTGAAGGCGGAGAAAACGAGCTGACGGTTGCCGAAGGCCGGGAGGTCAAGGTGCAGGTGCGAGTGAAGGCCAAAGATATCCTGGGCGGGGCTTCTCTTACGTTCACGGCAACCGCGGCTGGCGGCAAACCCGTAACGGAAGTAGAGACGCTCAGTGTGCGCCCACCTATGCCGAGCATGACGGCCCTTCTCAGCGGATACGCCGAACAGGGTGAGAAACAGGTGGCGCAACCCCGGAACCTGTATAAGGAATTCGCCTATGTCGATGCGTCGGTGTCGACCTTGCCCATCAGTCTTGTGCCTGGTCTGGCGCAGTACCTGGAGCGTTTCCCCTACGGCTGTACTGAACAAATAGTCAGCAAAGCCTTTCCCGCCGTCATCCTGTCCGGCCAGAAGGATTTGGGCGGCGACGCTAAAATGGTCGGGGAGAGCGTTACACACACCATGAGCCGTCTCCGAGAATTGCAGAATCAGAATGGTGGTTTTGGTTATTGGTGGTACGGCGGCGAGGCCAGCGATTTTGTCAGCGTCTATGCGCTGCATTATATGGTTCTCGCAAGAGAAAAACACCTGCCCCTTCCCGATGAGACCTTCCGCCGGGCGCAGGAATATATCAGGACCCTGGTCAACCAAAGCACGTCATCGCTGGATCAGGCGCGCGTCCAGGCCTATGGGATCTACCTTCTGACCCGCAGCGGCGCGGTGACGGCTAATTACCTGCCCGGTCTTTTGCAATATCTGGAAACTAATGAGAGAAATAAGTGGAAGCAGGATGTGACGGCCGTGTATATTGCGGCGGCCTACAAGCTGATGCAATTGACGCCCGAAGCCAACACGCTCCTCAATGATTTTATCATTGGCGATCCGGAATATTGGAAGGCGCATAGCAGTTATTCCAGTGATCAGGCGTTTTATAACAGCCTGAATCGCTATGCCCAGTTTCTGACCGTCGTATCCGACCATTTTCCCGAGATGCTGCCTAAAATCGATCGCAATGTCCTGTTCCGCATTGCTAATTTCATCGGGGAGGGGAATTACAACACCCTGTCTTCTTCCTATGCGATCATGGCCTTCAATGCCTACGGCCAGGCGTCGATGACGCAGACCCAGGCTCAATTGGCGATCAGTCAGCAAGATTCTGCCGGGGCATGGAACCCTCTGACACTCACCGGTGAACAGATCAAAAGGGCGCGACCGGCCCTGGGCGGAAACGACGTCAGGTTTTCAGGCGGCGGAACGTATGGCTTATTCTATCAACTTGTCACCGATGGCTATGACAGGGAAATCCCGACCAGGCCTATTGAGGATGGCCTTGAAATCAACCGGCAATACCTTGATGCCAAGCATCAACCGGTAACAGAGGTAAAGATCGGCGATATTGTCAATGTCGTCGTGACGATGCGCAGCCATGACAACAAGGTGCTTCAGGATATGGCCATGGTTGATCTCCTGCCTTCGGGATTTGAGGTGGTGCCGAACAGCATTTCACGTCCGGCTGTGACTGCCGGAGATTCTTCTGAGAGCGCAAACGAGAGCGACGCTGACCAAAATAAGGAAAATTCAAATTCCGCTTCGGAGTCTGCTGATGAAAATGGGAATTCTTATGGGCAATCGTGGTCGCCGGATGCTGTCGATGTGCGGGAAGACCGGGTTATAGCCTTCGGCGTCATACCCGAGGATTCGGTTGTCTATCACTATAAAATAAAGGCTGTCAATGCGGGAATCTTCACGACTCCGCCCGCCTATGTTGAATCCATGTATGAGCGCATGGTTAAGGCGCGCGGTGTGGCCGGCAGGATTACGGTAAAGTAGCCATGTCCATGACGCCTATGAGGATTTTCCGCCGCCTTCTGGTCGCATTTCTTCTGCTGACCGGGATTATGCTTGTGGTGTTTTTGGCTCGGAAACCGCCGCTGCTGGGGAATGTGAGTTTCTCCCGGACGGTTTTCGACCGGCACGGGCAGTTGTTGCGCATGACCCTGTCGAAGGATGAAAAATACCGGCTCTTCACGCCGCTGAAGGATATCTCACCGCAGTTTAGCGAGATGGTTCTTCTGCATGAGGACCGGTATTTTTACACTCATATTGGATTCAATCCGGTGTCACTTCTGCGCGCCTTTGGCCGCACCTATATTGTCGGGGGCCGCAAGATCGGAGCCTCAACCATCACAATGCAGTTAGCGCGCATCAAATATGGCATCAACAGCCGGCACCTGGCCGGTAAGCTGTGGCAAATTGCCCGGGCCCTGCAACTGGAGGTTCATTACAGTAAGGATGAGATACTGGAGGCCTATCTGAACCTCGCCTCTTACGGCCATAATATCGAAGGCGCAGGCGCTGCCGGCTTCATCTACTTTCACACCAGGCCGCGTGACTTGACCTTGCCGCAGGCTGTAACGCTGGCGGTCATTCCTCAAAGCCCCACGCGACGTAGTCCCGAGAGCCACCATCCGGATAAACCAGCGCTTCTTTACGCCCGCAACCGGTTGTTCGGACGCTGGCTGGAAGGCCACCCTGACGCCGGCATTCAAAAAGTATTTTTCAGTTTGCCGCTTGCGACCTATGGTGTGAAAGACTTGCCCTTCGAATCCCCTCATCTGACAAACAACTTACTGGCCAGATACAAGGATAGGCAGCAAATCACAGCGACGATCGATCTGGAAACTCAGCGGTTGCTGACGCGCATTTTGGCGCAATATATCGGAGACAGGCGCGACCGCGGCCTCCAGAATGCCGGTGCAGTGCTGGTGGATACCCAGACCATGCAGGTAAGGGCAAGCATTGGTTCGGCCGGCTTTTGGAATAAGGCGATCCAGGGACAGGTTGACGGAACGCGGGCAAAACGGTCTCCGGGATCGGCCTTGAAGCCATTTATTTACGCCTTGGCGCTGGATCAGGGCTTAATCCACCCGCTGAGTATTCTGGGCGACACGCCGGTGAGCTTCGGAAGCTATACACCCGATAATTTTGACCGCGATTTCCGAGGTCCTGTCTCCGCCCGTAACGCTTTGCGTCTTAGCCGCAACATTCCGGCCATCAAGCTTGCAGCGCAACTCCACAACCCTGATTTGTATGATTTCCTTAAGACCGCAGGCGTGACGAAATTGCGGAAAAAGGACAGCTATGGGCTGTCCCTGGTATTGGGCGGCGCTGAAGTAAGCATGCGTGAGCTGGCTGAACTGTATGCGATGCTGGCAAATGGCGGGGCCCTGCGACCATTGGTCCTGCAACTGACCGAGAGAGCGGAATCGCCGGCCAAGACATTGTTGAGCCCCGAGGCCAGTTTTGTGACGCTGGATATGCTGTCGGATGCGCCCAGGAGATATACCATCTCCCAGGACCGTATCGTCTATTGGAAAACCGGCACATCCAACGGCTTCCGCGACGCATGGGCGGCTGGTGTGTTCGGTCACTATGTCCTCGTGGTTTGGGTCGGCAATTTCAATGGAAGCGGCAACCCGGCCATGACCGGAGTCCTCTCCGCCGCTCCGCTGTTCTTTGCGATGGTGGATGCCGTGAATGGGCGGGAATCTAACCGGGAGCGTATTGCCTATAAGGCCAGGCACTTGCATTTGCGTAAAATTGACGTATGTGCGACTACCGGAGATTTGTCTGTGGAGTCTTGTCCGGCAATTGGCTCCACATGGTTTATACCGGGTGTTTCTCCTATCCGCAACCACTATATTTATCGTAGGATTTTAGTTGATCTGCGCACCGGCAAGCGTGCCTGCCATTATGAGGAAGGCCTCACCGCCTATCGTATATTTGAGGTTTGGCCGAGTGATTTGCAGCAGGCCTTGCAAAAAGCCGGTATTCGTAATGTGCCCTTGCCGCCGTGGGAGGAAAGCTGTACCAACGATCAAACGATGCAAACGGCTGGTGATGGGCAACACCCTGTCATTACATCGCCGCAACCGGATGTGGAATATCACGCGCATATCCGCGAAACTGCCGAGGCCGTTCCTTTCAACGCGAGCGCTGATGGCGAGGTCCGTGTGCTTCACTGGTTTCTTAATAACCAGTATCTTGGAACCACCCGTCCTGACGAACCGCTGCTCTGGCACCCCCAGCCTGGGCGATTTCGTGTGCGGGTAGTCGATGATCGGGGACATTCGGATTCTACGCAACTACGGGTATTGTTAGCACAGTAAACAGACGTACGCGTTCACGGGCGAACGCCGAGGACGTCAGAACGCTGATAATGTGTAGGTTCCGGCAAGTCAAAAAAGCATACCACCTAAAAACTGCATTTGATAGCCAGAAAAAACTAGTAATTTGCTTAACATTATGATATCATAGCCTCTATATTATAATCAAGCAACCACATGGGTCGGGTAGCCTGAAGCTGTTACCAGCTCCAAGCCCCCTAAGAACCGGACGTGATAGTTTCCCATCATCCGGCTCAAGCCTTTCAAAGGCCATCCCGCCAGTATGACCCGGCTTTTCTGTGCTCTCGATTTCGTAGTGGCTAATCACAGTCGGGCTGAGCTTTCCTTGTGCTCTTGCGCATGCCGGATAGCGTATTTCTCTGCTTTCGCATGATAAAGTAGTCCTTGAACGCAGGATCATAAGGCGTTGCGTCACCCTTTATTTTAATATGCCTCTTGATTGCCACACTGGAAGCCTTGAACAGGTCCAGTAATTCTGGTTCATTGTTCCGGTCCTGGGTTCGGGCGAAGAATATCCAGTTTTGGAGTCCTTGCCGACGGAAATACTTATTCCGCCGCCAGCCTGCACTCTTATTCGGATGTCTTCGCCTGGCCCATCGCCATAACGCCTTGAAAATGATGTCGTCTACGGATGAAAAGGTTTTCTTCGCCACAACGTGACGGTAATAGTATGACCAGCCCTTTATCTTTAGATTCAACCGGCGGATCAGCTTCTCCGTCTTTGATGTGATATGCGCCTTAATGGTTTCTCGGATATCATCCAGGAAGCGTTTGACGCTCTTCTCGGCAGGCGTGATCAATAGCTTGCCTCCGTACTTGCGCACGTTGAATCCGAGGAAGTCAAAGCCATCATTTATGCGTGTGATCAAAGTCTTTTCCGGAGACAACTTCAGACCCCGGTCACGCAAGAAGGATTCCACGGTGGGCTTCACTTTCTGCTCCAGAAACTCTTTCGAGGCTCCGGTGATGACAAAGTCATCCGCGTACCTGACGAAGTTGACCATATCACGTCGAGACACAGCGTCTCTTACCGCTTGTTCCAGACCGTCCAGGGTCATGTTCGCCAGGGTTGGTGATGCAATTCCACCTTGTGGTGTGCCTTCTTCAGTCTGATGGAAGGCGTCCCTTTCCATGTAGCCAGCAGCCAGCCACTGGTTAAGGATCATTTTATCCATCGGGATATGTTCTCTTAACCACGGGTGGCTTATTCGGTCGAAGCACGCTTTTATGTCCCCTTCGAGTATCCATTGGGCGGAGTGCTTTCTGGCCAGAGCAGTGAAACATTGGGCAATGGCGTCGGCAGTAGAACGCTTGGGTCTAAACCCATAGGAGTTCTTATCCGCCCAGGTTTCGGCAATGGGTTCCAAAGCAAGCAGATGCAGCGCCTGCATGGCTCGATCCGCCATGGTAGGAATACCTAATGGTCGCTGTTTGCCGTTCTTTTTGGGGATATAAACACGACGTAACGGTTGGGACCGATAGCCGCGGCGTCGCAATGACCATACCGCCTCCATTTTCTGGCGAGGCGTCTTCCAGATAACGCCATCAACTCCGGCAGTTTTCCCGCCGTTGTTTAGCACAACCCGTCTTACGGCCAAAAGTTTGGCGTAATACGAGTGAGTTAGGAGCCATTGCAGGGACTTTGCTTTGCCATGTCTCCCATCCCGAATAGCCTTCGCAATACGCATTTGCAGCCGTTGCACCTGGTTTTGAGCGGTATACCAATCAATGGTATCCCACTCGGCGCAGGCAGAGGACGCACCAACTGATGGCAGGGCCACCGTCGTCATTTGCTTTTCCTCTTGAAAACGGTTCGGCAGACTCTCTTGCGAAGAAAGACCCGTCGGACGTGGGCTCACTTTCGTGCCGGGTGATATTTCAACCCGTATCCAAGCCATTACAGCCCGGCCTTCGCTTTTTCCGACATCCTACTCCCGCACAGCCGTGAGCGGACCTTACGGCTCGCCTACCCGGTTGACACCAGGAGCAATACGGGGTTTCCACGTTCCGCTAAAGAAGTACATCGGGTTAGGCGCCTGCTCTTGACCGGGAAGCTTGTTGGCTACGAGAACGCAGTGCCTAGTCGTTCTACCTGCCTCCGTTACCTTTTTGGTTCAGGCGTGGAAACCACTTTCGCCTGGTCATTTTTACGATCTTTAACGCAGGTTCACATGTGTTCGCCATACCGATTATCTAGCGCTAACCCGGCTTGTGGTTGCCAGGAGGGTCCGCCTCTCACGATTCAGACCCCGCACGAGAACTACCGTGCTTCACTACATTGTCCGGGCTGCTCTTTATTCAAGCCCGTAGAGTCATTCGGAAGCACGAATGGTCCCCGACTTAGTGGGGACAACTTCTTTAGCGACATCGTGTCGCACAGGCACCAAAATGATGCAGGAATTTTCAACCGAATTCACGGCCAAGAATCTCACCGGCAATGCCGGACTCACCCACTTTGGACGTTTTACCGCAAAGCTTGGAATACGCCGGTTGCTCGATGAACTCATCACCATCGAGCGAGGAGATACCGCCACGTATCAAGTGGGTGACATCATCGTGATGACAATGATGGGTGCACTTGCCGGAGCCAAGCACATGAGCCATATGGCATTCCTGCGTAACGATTCGGTTATACGGACTCTTTTTAACTGGACCAGGTTCCCTGACGACACTACCTTCAGCCGGGTGTTCAAGCTTTTTGATCATCTCCACTGCAACGAACTCTTTGAGGTTGAAAGTCAGGCTATAAAAAGAGTCTGGTCAAAAAAGTGGTTTGGCCGGGTGACGTTGGATATGGACTCTTCGGTCATCGGCGTTACCGGTGACCAAGAGGGTGCTGAAGTGGGTTATAACCCCAAGAAGAAGGGTCAGCCCAGTTACCACCCCCTATTCTGTTTCATTGACGAGACCAGAGAATGTTTCCATAATTGGTTCCGCTGTGGTTCTGCCTATAGCGCCAATGGCTCAGTCGACTTCATGAAAGAGTGTTTGGCCCGACTCCCTAAACGGGCGTGGAAAATTTTTGTTCGCGCCGATAGTGCTTTCTTTGACGGTGACCTTCTTGA
>JADFYN010000169.1:2851-7739 GCA_015233055.1 Deltaproteobacteria bacterium | reverse complement strand
GTCTCTGGGCGCCGCAAAACAGCGGTCCATGCATTGGCTGATGCGGGAGGCCATTATGGAATATATTGACAAAGAAGAGATGATCGAAACCCGCAACCGGGAAGCTGATGCCGCCTGGCAGGAATATCAACGCACCGGCCGGTTTGTGAGTAACGAGGCGATGACGACCTGGCTGGATACCTGGGGCACGGACCAGGAGGGTCAATGCCCGGAGACCGAATGACCACCCTGATCTGGTCCCCGGCTGCCCGAGATGATGTCATCCGGTTACGTAAGTTCATTAGGCCCATAATCCGGATAAGGCTAAGCCAGTCGCCGAGAATTTAAAGCGAGCTGCCAGCCTCCTGATAAAACATCCCGACCTGGGCAAACAGCTTGAAGGCAGACAAGATCGAGAATTATTCATTCCCGTTGGGAAACGTGGCTATATTATGCGCTATCGGCTGGATGGCCAGACAATCATCATTTTGAGAATCTGGCATTCTCTCGAGTATAGAACGCCTGCCGATGACGGCGGTTGATGGGCCAAGGAATGCCGGGAAAAGAAAGAGGCGACCTGGCCGGCGGAGACCCACACCTCGGTGGGCTTTAAGACAGCCGCGTCTCGTCTAGAACAGGAGATGACCAACATGCGCCGATTCATTTGCTTCATCCTGATCATGTTCCCGGTCGGCTGTCTGTCTGGCTGCATGACCGGCCCCGATTATCAACGGCCGGTGGTGAATACGCCCCAGTCCTTTAGATTTGCGGCCAAAGAAGCCCAGGATACAGCCAACACCACCTGGTGGCGGCAATTTCAGGACCCGGTCCTTGATCGGTTGATCACCGAGGCCCTGGCCAATAACAAGAATGTCCAGATCGCCGCAGCCAACATTGAACAGGCCGCGGGGGTCCTGATGCAGGCCCGGTCGCCCCTTTTCCCCCAGGTCAATTACAGCGCCAATGCCACCCGGGAGCGGGGCAGCGAGCTTAACGCCGTGCCGGTGTCTCCTTCCATCCCCAATCCCCAGACGTCCTTACAAATACTGGCCGGGGCCAACTGGGAGATCGATCTCTGGGGCCGGATCCGCCGGTTGACGGAGGCTGCCCGGGCCAATCTGCTGGCTTCCGAAGAGGCCCGGCGGGGAATCATCCTGTCCCTGGTCGCCTCGGTCGCAAGCTCCTACATGCAACTGCGCGGCCTGGATGAACAGGTCCAGGTGGCCAAAGACTCTCGGGCCATTTACGGTGAATCCCTCAGGATATTCCAGCTTCAGTTTAAACACGGCCAGGTCCCCCAGTTGAATGTGGCTCAGGCGCAATCGCAATACGAGACGGCTGCGGCAGCCATTCCGCCCCTGGAATCGCAAATCGCCCAGACCGAAAACGCCATCTCCATCCTCTTAGGCCGCAACCCGGCCTCCATCCCGCGGGGCAAGTCCATCTTTGCCATGTCTCTGCCCGACATCCCGGCCGGCCTGCCCTCGGAGCTCCTGACCCGGCGACCGGATATCCGCCAGTCCGAGCAAACCCTGATTGCGGCCAATGCTCAGATCGGGGCGGCCAGGGCTCAATATTTTCCGACCATCTCCCTCACCGCGGGCGTGGGCGCGGCCAGCGCCGACCTGTCCAATCTGTTTCAGGGGCCGGCCAGGATCTGGAGCTACGCCGGGTCTTTGACCGGACCGATTTTTACAGCCGGGGCCATCGCCGGACAGGTCCAACAGGCTGAGGCGAGCCAAAAAGCCGCCCTGTTAAGCTACGAGGCCGCCATTCAAAACGCCTTTGCCGACGTGGACAATGCCCTGATCGCCCGGCAAAAAACAGAGGAGCAATTGGCCGCCCAGGCCCGACTGGTGGCCGCACTGAAGGAATACTCCTACTTCGCCCGGCTGCAATACGATGCCGGATACTCGGCCTATATCACCGTGCTCAATGCCGAACAACAGCTCTTCCCGGCCAGGCTCAATTATGCCCAGACACGGGCCTCGGTTTTGGCCTCGTTCGTGAAGCTGTATCAGGCCACGGGCGGCGGCTGGGTGATGGAGGCGGAGAAGATGACGGAGAAACCTTCGGCGGCCGCGAGTGTATCGGGAGAGAAGATGGCGGCGGTGGAGAAACCGGGGAGTAAGGAAAAACTGCCGGATAAGGGATCGGTCGCGGCGGGGGAGGGGGAGTTGAAGGAGAAGGCGGACGAGCGGTAGGGGTGGCGATCTCGGGTAATGTGATTTTGGGGGCTAAATTTCACCGGCTTCTTTTATGATTTTCCGATACATGTTATCGGTGAAATTCTCTCCATTGGCTCGCATCGTGTCGAGTGTTGCTTTGACGGAGGTAATCATGCCGTTTTCTTTGGCGATTAAGAGAATGTCTTTTGATTTTAACGGGGTGAGATTGAATTTTAAAGCGGTTTTAGCAGCTTCTTCGTCATCGATTAGAATGATTTCAACAGCTAATTCCACGGCCAAATTGATTGCTTCCGTTTCCCCCAATCCCAACACCTTGTTGAGATTAAACGAATTTTTTACCATCTGTACTTCAAAGGGCGGTTTTTGACTGGCCTCGCTTAGGACATGATCCAGACATTCTTTTTGGACGCCCGTGGGGATGCAGATTTTTTTAAAAAGGTGCGTCAAACAATGTAACGCCTTGCCTTTGCGCAAGCGGATCAGCGTTGAAGTGTCACAGACTGCAATTTCCATAATTCATTCAGGGAATTTGAGGTTGAGGCGATGAGCCAGTTTGCGGGCGTTGTCTTTGGTGATTTTTTCCATTTCGGGAGACATTTCACGCCAGGTATCAATTCCTTGATGAGCCAGCCAGTTCGCCGCTTCCTCATAACCCAGGCCTAACATTTCAGCCACTTTTCCCATACTCAACCGGCCATTGAGATAGCCCCGGATGATTAACCCCTCTCTGATGGCTTGCTTTTGGTTCTCAAAATTTTGTTCTTGAAGCAGGATGTCTTCAAGGTCTATCTGGACACTGACGAAGGCCATGGGCTGCTCCTTGGCGGCGGGTGTCATGGTTGAGGATCAGGTTCGTAAAATTATATCAAAAAGACACGGCCCAGGGAAGTACAATCATTAAAGAAAATTTTCGCTTCCGGGTGGACGCCGGGCGGTTAATCCTAAGAAGGTTAAACAATTTAAACAACCACGGGGTGGGGGACCGAAAACACGGGAAGAACGATAATGTTTCCTTTTGCTTGGGGGATTTGGTAAAATGAATGCAGAAGAAAAAATTAGCAAGGAGACAACAACATGGAGACTTTAACCTTAAGAATTTCCGGCGAAAACTCTGTGGCGGCCATCAAAGTGTTTTTAAAAACTTTACCGTCACAGTCATTTGAAATTTTTCCGGAGCTCTCGCAAGAGTGGTGTGTTCCCTACGCTTCGGACGAGGAACAAGCGGAAATTGAAGCTGAATTGAAACATCCCGATTGCCGGGTGATTGTGGACCGGGAAGTTTTAACGATAGAAATATGAACACCTTCAAAATCCCAAAAGCAATGATTCCCCAATTGTCATTCCGAACGAATGTGAGGAATCTTAAGATTTCTCGCTTCGCTCGAAATGACAATCGGGAGCCGCGAAATTAAACAAATTAGGGCGGGAATACATAATAGAATTATCATGTTAAACATATAATCTCCGCAAAGTGACAAAGAGCCATCCATGGTCGAACTAACTGAAAATGCCCCGACCTGCTGTAAATGCCGAAGAACGGAGCTACTTCGTTCCGATCTGGATACCCGTGAAGTCTTTTGCCTGTTTCATGCCCCGGTGGATAAAAAGGGGATCACTCCGGCGGAATTTAGGGACAAGGTGCTCGAGGAGTTTGCGCGGTCCCAAGAGGCGGGCGAGGAGTATTGTGATTTATCAGAGGCCGTCTTTCCCGAGGTAGATTTTAGCAGCGTCGAATTTACTCAAGCCGCCAACTTCCGCTGGGCCGAATTTAGCGCGGCGGCCAACTTCTTCAAGGCCACATTTACCGAGGCCGCCGACTTCCGCGAGGCCCAATTTACCGAGGCCGCCGATTTCGGCTGGGCCACATTTAGCGCTGCCGCCGACTTCAATGAAGCCAAGTTTAGCGAGTACGCCAGCTTCGGTATGGCCACATTTACCAAGACCGCCAACTTCCGCGGGGCCAAATTTACACAGGCAAACTTCAGCCAGGCCGCATTTACCAAGGCCGCCAACTTCAACGGAGCCGAATTTACCGCGGCCAACTTCAGTGAGGCTCGATTTACCGAAGCCGCCGACTTCAGTCGCTCCACACTTACCAATGTTAAACTTTTCCGCGCTCAATTTAACAAGGATGTGGATTTCAGCTTCGCGACTTTTAATCAAAAGGCTGAGTTTACGCAGTTATTTGTAAAGGAAAGAATATTCTTTATCCACATCGACTTGACAAGGGTGGAAATCAGTTTTCTCCAAACCGACTTGAGAAAATTTCAGTTTGAATCCTGTACGTGGCGCAGAGAAGGTGGTCGGCGGGAAGGCCGGGAGATCCTGTGGGATGAATTGGCCGTCGCTGGGCTGGCCGAAACCACTCCAGAGTCTCGGGCGACAAAAGCCGACGAATACACCAAGGTGGGCGATCTTTACCGGCGGTTAAAGCAAAAATATAAAGAGGAGCATAATGAACCGGAGGCGTCCACATGGCATTACAACGAAAAGGAGATGCTCCGAAAAGTAGAGGGGCTGCGCCGGCGTAGTTCCAGTGATCGGCTTACTTCTCTTAAAACCTGGTTTTCATTTGCCCTCTTAACCATTTATTATTATTCCAGCGGGTATGCGGAAAGGCCGCTGCGGGCCGGATTCTGGATGCTCGGCCTGATGATGGTATATCCTGTGGTGATAAGCTGGTGTGACCTGGATTTTAAACATCAGCCCCCGGCCCAGGT
>JADFYN010000169.1:0-2621 GCA_015233055.1 Deltaproteobacteria bacterium | reverse complement strand
CTGCAGGCGGTCTTTCTGATCCTGGCCGTTCGGAACCGGTTTAGACGATGATTAACCACCCACCCGACCAGCAGGCGTTAAAGGTTTCAAAACGCCTTTGCCGACGTGGACAATGCATTGATCGCCCGGCAAAAAACAGAGGAGCAATTGGCCGCCCAGGCCCGACATCTGGTTAGGATATCGCTCAATCTGACGTTATTGAGGTGTGTGAAACGAAGAATTGTCTTGCTTGCGGCGAACAAGTGCGATACAATGTATCTCAACTATAAAAGGAGGCCACGATGGCTACAACCACAATGGTCCATGTCCGTGTGGACGAAAAAATCAAGGCGCAGGCCTCCGAAACGCTGGCCGCGATGGGGTTATCCATCTCTGACGCCGTACGCGCGTTTTTGATGCGAGTCGTCGCCGACAAACAAATGCCGTTCGTGCTCAAAGTGCCGAACATCGAAACTCGCGCCGCGATGGACGAGGCCGACGAGATTGCACGCACACATCGTGCTCGCTTTGATAACGCTTCCGAATTGTTCGATGACCTCGAAAAGAACAGCCGCAAGTAAGAGCGCCCGGCTGCCGCGCGCTGCGGACGCGGGCAGGAACACACGCTGATCTGTTCGAGTAACCACCACGTTAGGCGTATCGGACAAATTCCGCCGGGTTGGGCTTAGAATCTCTGCTTCCTGTTAAGCGGTTATGGCCGATCGACCTTAAATACTTTCTCAAGACCGCAGGCTGTAAAGATTTCTTTGACATCGGAGCCGCAATTTGAGATGATAAGGTCGATCATGTTTGCGGTGGCCTCCTCCCGCAGCATCACGAGCATACCCAGCGCGGCTGCGTCCACGCTATTCACTTCGGATAAGTCCACCACCACTCGCGACAGTAATCTCAGGTTTTCCGCAGAATGACTTTGCTTATCCTTAAAAGCCTGGGTGAAATTTTTGTAAGTCGTGATATCAAACCTGTTGCTTATGCCAATCGTTAAAGTCTTACCGTCTTTCGATAGAGTTGTCATAACAGCCATAATGTTAGCCTCCCAACTAACGGATCAATAAATAGTGGATCAACATCATTTGGATAGAGATCAGGCCGAGAATTGCGTCCGGATCATTTGGCTTTTTATCTATATATTAATTTTAGAGGATTCATTTCGGTATGTCAAGATCGGTTTCGCAATGGCGATAATTATGGGGGAAGTTGAAAGGAGTAGGGGGTAGGTGAGGGCTGTCCAATCTGTTTCAGGGGCCGGCCAGGGTCTGGAGCTACGCCGGATCTTTGACCGGACCGATTTTTACAGCCGGGGGCATTGCCGGCCAGGTATCAATCCCTTGATGAGCCAGCCAGTTCACCGCTTCCTCATAACCCAGGCCTAACATTTCAGCCACTTTTCCCATACTCAACCGGCCATTGAGATAGCCCCGGATGATTAACCCCTCTCTGATGGCTTGCTTTTGGTTCTCAAAATTTTGTTCTTGAAGCAGGATGTCTTCAAGGTCAATCCGGACACTGACGAAGGCCATGGGCGGCTCCTTGGCGGCGGGTGTCATGGTTGAGGATCAGGTTCATAAAATGATATCAAAAAGACACGGCCCAGGGCAGTACAATCGTTGTCGCCCCGCCGAAATCACATTGACAACAATTCTTGAACCGGGCCAGGCAGGGGTAGAGGTGGAGATGTAACGCTCACTTTCAACGGATAAACATGGCAATCGGGATTTTTCAACAATTCTTCAATCTCGGCCTGTTCCTCATCCGAAGCATACGGTATATGATCCCGTTCTTCCAAGAATTCCGGGACAATTTCAACGGCATGGGGCGGCAAGGTGTCCAAAAATCCTTTTATGAGAGTCACCATGCCGTCGTCCGAATATTTAAGGGTTAAAATTCCCATAATGCCTCCCGATGAAGTTTCGCTTGGCCTCTATTGTACCAAATCCCCCAGGCAAAAGAAAGGATTATCGCTACAGTTTGTTATTACTTTTGTCATCTGCAGGCGTTTTGTCTTTAAGAGAATGCCGGACCTGGCTGAAGCTTATCGGAGGGTTTTTGCCGTTTCGTGAGGTGACTTCCAGGAGGACTTGGGTGTGATGGTGAGCACTAATTTGATGAAATATCGTTCCGGTAATATTGATTCGTCTATTCTGGTAAACGCTCAGCCGTTCGTTTGAACTATCGGTTATGACTACTTGAACCTCTTTGACCCCATTGTAAGGCCCGCCAATCTCATCGCCATTCGTGCAGATCTTATCATTCAATCGCAAGACATAGACTTTTTCTATCTTGTTGTTCGCAACCTTGTAGTTTCTTTTGATTAGTTTCCCCGATAGGGTCACCGGATCTGCATTTGGCTTTATACATGCGTCAGGCGATCCAGGGCCGTGTGCATCAGCAGAACAAGTCAAGCAAATGTATGTCAACAGGACTAAGCTAAGGCCGATGATACGTAATCTATTAATCCGGATAGATTTACTCATGACCGTCCTCATCTCTGGTTCCCGGCTTCCATCCTTTCAACGGGCATCAACGGGCATCAACGGGCATCGAAAAATAAAAAACGGTCAGGGACATCCTCGACAGCGCCTAGGCTCATAATGACTGTTGCCACTGTCGGGGGTGTGTGC
>JADFYN010000168.1:5978-7775 GCA_015233055.1 Deltaproteobacteria bacterium | reverse complement strand
CCCAAAAAAATAAATCCCGCGACTACAGTCCAGCGGCATCCCAGCAGGTGGCGACGCATGAAACCAAAGCTCCTGATCCAGCCAAAAAGAGGCAACAGCAGGTGGTTGGAAGTCATAGTGGCGATAGTCATGGCTGAAATCATGATCATGCCGCTGGCCGCCGAAAATCCTCCCAGGAAGACCAGTAGGGGCAGAAATGGTTCACCCTTGCTTATGGGTAGGGTCAGGACGTAATAATCCGCCTCTGAGATGGGTCGGCCACTGATTAAACCGGCTAAGGCGATTGGCCAGGCGAACAGGGTGATGAGCAACAAGTAAAAGGGAAAAAGCCACATGGCCGTGCGAATATGTTGCTCATTAAGGTTCTCGACCACGCTGATATGAAACTGGCGAGGCAAAAACATCACCGCCGACATAGATAAAATCAGCCAGGAACACCAGGTCGCAAAACTGGAATTTCGGCTGATGATACCGGTAAGTCCTCTTTGGACAGCCTGGGCGAAAATGTCGTCAAGGCCGCCATACACGACGTAAACGACGAATACTCCGGCCACCATGAACAGCATGATTTTGACCAGGGAGGCTACGGCTATGGCCATGACCATGCCCTGATGGCGTTCGGTCGGGTCCAGACGCCTGACCCCGAAAACGATGGTGAACAAAATCATGGAACAAACAATAACCGGCTCCACATAGGAACTGGTCAGGGAGGCATCGTGAACGGAAGGATTGGTCAGAATCTCGAAGGAGGCGATCACCGCCTTGAGTTGCAGGGCCACGTAGGGTGTGGACCCGACCAGGGCGATGACTGTGGCCACTGCCGCCAGGGTCCGAGATTTTCCATAGCGGGAGGCGATGAAGTCGGCGATGGACGTGATCCGATGGATTCTTTTGAGCCGGACCATTTTACGCAACAGGGCCCACCAGGTGATGGCCACCATGGTCGGGCCCAGATAAACGGACATGAACAACATCCCTGAGGTGGCCGCCAAACCCACAGACCCATAATAGGTCCAGGTCGTGCAGTACAACGCCAGGGAAAGGGTGTATATGAGAGGATTATCAACCAGGCTCCGGCCCCGGCTGAGGCTCCGTTCCGTCCAGCGCGCCACTCCGAACAGCAGGCTCATATACAGGCAGACTACGGTGATGACCGTCAAGGGGCTACTCATGGGTCCCCCTCCCGGCCGGATCATCCTCTTCCCCGTCGCTGCCAGGGAAACGGCTCAACAAGACCAAGACCAAAATGATCAGTACCCATGCAGCCAGGAGAAAAAAAAAGACGGACTCAAACCGGGCGGTTTCCGGCGCCAAAAAAGGCCAGCTAAATAAGACCAGGCTTAGGCAAAAAGCCAGCAACTGGAAGGCCGGTGAACCGAATATCCTGGTTGGTTTCTTCATGGCATGAATAACACCGCGGCCATGCCCGGACGAAGAGGTTTCATCACTTCACCTGTAAAGGCACGAACCGACGCTGACGAATATCCACCAGTCCCTGGTCGGTTAGACGAATAAATGGAAGGCCGGTAAAACAAAAAGTCTGCAAAGTTAGAAAGGGCCGGGGGATGGTTGAGCCTAGATCATGCAAGGCCTTTTCCACTTTCCGGTAATGGCCGACAATTTCGGGCATGGTCAGTTCAGAGATGAGTCCGAATGTGGGTAGAGGCAATTCCGCCATCACCGCTCCATCCTTGACTACTATAACACCGCCATCTAACTCGATCAACCGGTTGACCGCCAGGGCCATGTCGGATTCCGATACGCCCACCGCCAGAACATTGTTGGTGTCCCAGGTGA
>JADFYN010000168.1:0-5875 GCA_015233055.1 Deltaproteobacteria bacterium | reverse complement strand
TATCCTGAGTCGGGTCGGGCTCAATCACGCCCCGGTTGGTCTTCAGGGTGGCTATGACTTCTTTGGTGATGGTCTCGCCCGCGTAACACACGGCCCGGACGGTTACCTCCGTCTCGTCGGAAGATAATTGAAATATTTCGGGGGTTACCGGCTTAAGCTTGACTGCCCGCCCAGCCTCCGCAGGATACCGGTATCTGGGGCAAGGGATGATCATCCTGCCGTTCTCAGCCACTATTTCTCCGTCCAAGACAACCTGCCGGCAGCGCATCGTGTCGAATGATTCCACCACGATTATATCGGCCAGTTTCCCCGGTCCGACACCGCCTAAATCGCGCAGTCCATAATACCGGGCCGGATTAATAGAAGCCATCTGCACCGCCTGGATGGGATCGAAACCGTGCCCGATGGCCCGCTTGATAAGTTCATTCATGCTTCCTACAGAGAGCAAGTCTTCAGGATCGGCCAGGTCCGTGACCAACATGACATTAGTCAGGTCAACTTTCGTTTGGGCCAACCCGGCCACACCGGGCAATTCCCGCCGGACAAACCCCTCTCTGATCATCACGGCCAACCCGGCCCGCAACCGCTCCAGGACTTCGTCTAAGGTAGTGGCTTCATGACAGGAGGTAGTGCCCGCGGCGCAATAGGCCATGAATTTATTGCCCCGCGCTCCGGCCGCGTGCCCTTCCCTGGTTTTTCCTCGCTCAAAGGCCGCAGCATAACGGACCAGCGCCCTCTCATCTAGATCAACCACCCGGGGCCAGTAAGATTCTCCAACGCCCAGCACCTTATCTCGGCTAATAATATTTTGAAACTGGTCAAAATCCAGGCCAGAGCTGGTTTCATATTCCGGAAAAGGAGGAATGAACGGCGGGGCCAGCCCGAATATTCGCATAGGCTGCGCAGCCGACTCTTCCAAAAACCAGATCACGCCTTGATAGCCCACAGCATTGGCGATTGTGGACATTTCCGTCACCGCCACGGTATTTCCCGAGGCCAGTGCATATGGAACATACTGATCAAGTCGAAAGATACTATCGAGATGGGTGTGTGCATCGATCAGGCCGGGCATAATCAGTGCCCCTTTGGCCTCAATCACCTTTGTCTCCGGCCCAGGCTTGATCCCGCCGGCCGGTCCCACATAGGCGATCCGCCGCCCCGCCACCCCGACCCAGACGTCCCGGTTGATTTCAGCGGAGAATACATTGACCAGATCTCCCCCGGAAATCAACAAATCCGGGGCAGCTTCGCCCCTGGCTACCTTGATTGCTTTGATAATTTCATTTGTTTTCATAGAAAACATCCATATCATAAACCGGGGGTCAAGTCAAGAAGACGAAATTCTATCGACAGGACAACAGAAGGGAATAATGAAAAACGTGGAGTTTTCGTTTCTGCCGGCCGGTTGAACCGCCGGAAAAGAAAAACCCCGCACGAAGACGGGGTTTAATCCGGCCGGGGTGTTGACCACCCCAACCGAAGATACTGCTATTTATATTTGAAACATAGGTTAAGCGTTGATTGCGATCAGTTAAATCCGGTTCGCCACCAAATTCTGGATAACGGCGGAGTCTTCCAACGTGCTCACATCACCCAGGTCTTCAGGTTTGTTTTCGGCGATCTTCCTCAAGATCCGGCGCATAATCTTACCACTGCGGGTCTTGGGCAGGGCCGGGGCAAACTGAAGTTTATCGGGTGTCGCGATGGCGCCGATTTCCTTCCGGACATGGGCAATAAGTTCTTTCTTTAAGGCGTCGGAGGGTTCGATGCCGAGTTTCAAGGTAACAAAGACATAGATCCCTTGGCCTTTGATTTCGTCGGGCATACCAGCCGCGGCGGCTTCCGCCACAGCCTTATGGAGGACCAGAGCACTTTCCACTTCAGCCGTACTGATGCGGTGGCCGGAGATATTGATAACGTCATCCACCCGGCCTTGCAGGAAGTGATATCCGTCCGCGTCCACGAGACACCCGTCACCGGTAAAATACATGCCGGGGTATTGGGAGAAATAGGTCTGTTCCCAGCGGTCATGATCCCCGTAAATGGTCCGGGAAAGTCCCGGCCAGGGTTTCTCGATGCACAGGTGACCTGTCTTGCCCGCTTCCAGCTTGGCCCCGCGTTTTGTCTCGTCATCCACACCCGGATCGGCCACTCTGGGGACGCAGCCCGGGAAGGGGAAGGTGGCGGCACCCGGTTTGGTCGGCCAGGCGCCCGGCAAAGGTGTAATCAGGATCCCACCGGTCTCGGTTTGCCACCAGGTATCCACGATGGGGCAATTTCCTTTACCGACGTTCTTGTGATACCACTGCCAAGCTTCGGGGTTGATCGGCTCGCCGACCGTACCCAACAACTTCAGGCTGGACATGGGGTGCTTATTGGGCCATTCATCGCCCTGACGGGACATGGCCCGGATGGCGGTGGGGGCGGTGTAGCAAACGTTGATCTTGTAACGATCAATCAGTTCCCAGGCTCGGTCCGGTTTCGGCCACAGCGGCGTTCCTTCATAAATGAAGGTTGTGGTTCCGTTTACCAGCGGGGCGTAAACAATGTAGCTATGCCCGGTGACCCAGCCGATGTCGGCCATACACCAGAACAACGTTTCGGGTTGAATGTCAAAAATCCATTTGTGAGTGAGCGCCGTATAGATCATATAGCCAGCGGTGGTGTGGACCTGGCCCTTGGGTTTGCCGGTGCTGCCGCTGGTGTACAGAAGGTATAGAACGTCTTCTGCGTCCATCTGCTCACATTCACAGAAATCGGCGATATCGTCGGCTTTCATCTCGTCTTCATACCAGGTGTCGCGACCTGGGGTCATGGGGCAGGGTGCGCCGGTCCGTTTGACTACGATGACGCTTTGGCACGCTGGAGCATCCTTAATGGCTTCGTCGGCACTAACCTTGAGATCAAAGGCGCGGCCGTTTCTGAGCGATTGGTCAATGGTGATGAGTAACTTGGACTCACTCTCGATGACCCGGTGCCCCAAAGCCTCGGCGGAGAAACCACCGAAGACGACGCTGTGGGGGCAACCGATCCTGGCGCAGGCCAACATGACCACGGGCAACTGCCAAACCATGGGCAGGTAGATGCTCACCCGGTCGCCTTTTTTCAGGCCCTTCTTTTTCAAGACATTGGCGAACCGGCAAACTTCTCGATGGAGGGTCAGGTAGGTGAGAATTTTGGTGTCTTCTTCCGGCTCACCTTGCCAGATGATGGCGGCTTTGTTCCGGAGGGGAGTATCAAGGTGACGGTCTATGGCGTTATAGCACACATTGGTTTTCCCGCCCGTAAACCATTCGTGGAAAACTTTCCCCTTTGTTATGTCAAAATTATAGCTAAGGACTTTGTCCCATTTTTTGTACCAGAAAAACTCGGAAGCAACTTCAGCCCAGAACCCCTCTGGGTCTTCAACTGACCGTTTGTAAATTTCCTGGTATTGCTCGTAGCTCTTAATCCAAGCGTTCTTGCTGAACTCCTCTGGTGGATAATATTTTCCGTTCTTCTCCGTTACTGGCATTAAAAGTCTCCTTTCTCCCTATTCACGGGGGAATAAAAAAGTGGGTTTCCCGGTACCCTTGCTTGATTTAATCGGATATGCTGTTTAATGTCGCAGTTTGAGACTATCCCCGACGCGAGCATAGGTATCCCTTTCTCGCAGGTAAGCATTTCTTAAACATCAAGTGATGAGAATAAAACCGGTTATGCCGACAGAGGAAGAAAAAATATAGTCCGGCGTGGAATGAACCGCCGGTGGCCTTAGCCCTTGCGGTTTTATAAATCCATACGGAAATAGGTAGTCACCGATATCCGTAGCAGACATAAGACTAGAAGGTTAATCAGTTGTAGCTATATCGTAGCTATTGTCATTACAATGTGAATCATCATAATGGCCCAACTAGGCGGCCGGATAAGGAAAACATCAACCACCTACAGGTGGAAGGTTTATTATCAGTTTTGCGCGAGCTTGTCAACCTTTTATCCGCATCGGTTACAAAAAAGAATATGGACCTGACTCACCCGAAACCCAGGCCGCATTCGACAGCTTCCGCCCGGCAGATTTGATTAGCTTACCTTGGTCCACCAAGGTCAACCAATTTTGTAAACAATCAATCCCCGCAGTATGCTGAAAGTAATCACGCGCCCAGTTTTTGGTTCAAAGAACGATCCAGTTGGGTTAAACTTTTGAAAGTAAACTTGACTTTTCCGGGGCATTATTATAATAAATGAAGAATGATGACAACAGACGAGAAGAAAGTAATAAAATACATCCAGGGTGACATTGAGGTCGGTCCGAAACCATTTGAGGCCGTGGCCAGGGCGACCGGTCTGTCTGAAAACCAGGTGATCATTATTATCAATGACCTGTTCCGCCGCGGCGTCATTCGCCGGTTCGGAGCAACCTTGAAGCATCAGGCCTCAGGCTTTGGTGCCAATGCCCTGGTCGCCTGGTTGGTCCCGGACGCAGAGTTGGAACGGATGGGGACTCTCCTGGCCTCCTTCCGGGAAGTAAGTCATTGTTACCACCGTCCTCCGCAAGGTGACTGGATATACAACTTGTTCACCATGGTTCACGCCGCGACTGAGACGGAATGCTATGAGATTGCGGACCGAATGTCCAAAAAATCCGGCCTGAATACCTATGAACTGCTTTTCAGCCGCCAAGAACTGAAAAAAACAAGCATGACCTACGTTCCCTAAAGGTTTACCGGTTACCAAGTCAGGACCACCGGTCAGAGATTTCTCCCTAACCAGATTTATCCCTGACCAATAACGCCTGCAACGGAACGCCAAAACAGTTTCAAAAAACAGACAACAAGTAACCAGAAACCAGAAACAGGTGCCGAATGAACATCTCCACCTCCCGGAAATGGTTTGACCAGGCCGCAGCAATTATTCCAGGCGGAGTTAACAGCCCCGTCCGGGCATGCAAATCGGTTGAGTCTACACCGCTGTTTATCACCTCCGCCCAAGGGGCCACTCTAACGGATGCGGATGGAAATACCTACCTAGACTATGTCGGGTCCTGGGGGCCGATGATCTTGGGGCACGCTCACCCGGAAGTAATCGCGGCGGTTAAGAAAGCTGCGGACATGGGCACATCTTACGGCGCGCCTTGTCGGGCTGAGATAGACCTGGCCGAGTTAATTATCGATTGTGTCCCCGGAATAGAAATGATCCGCATGGTTAACTCCGGCACGGAAGCCACTATGAGCGCTGTCCGCCTGGCCAGAGCCATAACCGGCCGGGACAAGATCATCAAATTCGACGGATGCTACCACGGCCATGCCGATGCCTTTCTGGTGGCGGCCGGTTCCGGGGTAGCTACTTTAGGCATTCCGGGCAGTCCGGGTGTACCCGACTCATTTGTCCAACACACCCTGTCCTTACCCTTTAATAATTTAGAAAGCGTCACATCGGCCATGGACACCTTACACGGCCAGGTGGCGGCGATTATTGTCGAGCCGATTGCCGGGAATATGGGTGTGGTCCTGCCTCAGGACGGTTTTCTGACCGGACTCAGAGATCTATGTACCAAACATGGAACGCTGCTCGTGTTTGACGAAGTTATTACCGGCTTCCGGGTCGCGCTGGGAGGCGCCCAACAACTATACGGGGTGACACCCGATTTGACCTGTCTGGGCAAGATCATCGGAGGGGGGCTGCCCGTGGGAGCCTATGGCGGTTCAAAATCGATCATGTCAGCCGTAGCCCCGGAAGGAAACGTCTACCAGGCCGGCACACTATCCGGCAACCCGGTGGCCATGGCGGCGGGGGCAGCCACGCTTAAGATCTTAAAAAACAATAATGTTTACCTTGAATTGGAGCAAAAAGGACGACAATTGTTCACCGGACTACGGATGGCGGCCGAAAAGGAAGG
>JADFYN010000167.1:3985-7828 GCA_015233055.1 Deltaproteobacteria bacterium | reverse complement strand
CGTGTTGCAAGATTTGTCAATAAAAAAATTTAAAAACTTTTCGAGCCAAGGATTTCCGGCCTTCTATCCCATCCAATAGCCCATCCAATAGCCCATCCAAGTTTCGTCTGGAACCCCTTCCCGCCTCCTCCTCAGGTTAGATCAAAAATGATATAACTATTTAATTATACAAATAATATTGACATTAGACCCCAATTCTCGTATTATCCAAAAGCAAAGGAGGGATGACAATGGACTATATCTTAAGAGTGAACATGACCGACCTCTCGGTCAAAAAAGAAAACGTGCCGGACAAATACGCCTCGCTGGGCGGCCGCGGTTTGACCTCTCATCTCGTCCTCGATGAGGTGGATCCTCTGGCCAATCCTATTGGACCAAACAATAAACTTGTTTTCGCCCCAGGCTTGCTCGGAGCCACCTCGGCTCCCACTTCCGGCCGAATGTCCGTGGGCGGCAAAAGCCCGCTCACCGGAGGCATCAAGGAAGCCAACGCCGGTGGTCAAGCCGGGCAATACCTCTCCCGGTTGCGGGTCAAGGCCATTATTCTCGAAGGAGCGGCAACAGCCGGTAAGATGTACAAACTCGTCCTCTCCAAGGACCAGGCGACACTCAAAGAAGCCAATGACTTAATGGGCCTGGCAAATTACGATACCGTGGCCAAACTCACCGCCCAATACGGCGAAAAATCGGCCTACATCACCATCGGCCAGGCCGGTGAAATGCTCCTCAAGGCCGCCAGCATTGCCGTGACCGACCAGGAGAATCGGCCCACCAGGCATGCTGGTCGCGGTGGTCTGGGTGCGGTTATGGGATCCAAAGGGCTCAAGGCCATTGTCGTCGATCCGACCGGAACCGACAGGGCCGACCTGGCCGATCCCGAGGCGTTTAAAACAGCCCAGCGCAAGTTCCTGGACACCCTTAATAAACATCCGGTCACCAGTTCCGGCCTGCCCACCTACGGCACCAATGTCTTAACCAACATTCTTAACGAAGCCGGCGGCCTACCCACCCGAAATTTTTCCTCGGGCCGGTTCGAACATGCCGAAGCCATTAGTGGCGAAAAATTCCATGAAATAATCACGGCTCGGGGCGGCAAACCGACCCACGGCTGCCACTCGGGATGCACCATACGTTGTTCCGGGGTATATCTCGACAAAGACGGCCATTACCTGACCAAGGAACCGGAATACGAGACCGTCTGGGCCAATGGGGCCAATTGCGGCATCTCCGATCCTGATGCGATTGCCATGCTGGACCGTCTTTATGACGATATCGGCCTGGACACGATAGAACTGGGCAACTCCCTGGCTGTGGCCATGGACGGCGGCCTGCTGCCCTTTGGTGACGCCGAGGGGGCCATCAAATTGATCAAAGAAGTCGGCCAGGGCACCGTCTTGGGTAAAGTCTTGGGATCCGGTGCGGCCGTGACCGGGGCGGTTTTCGGGGTCAAGCGTATCCCGGTCACCAAAGGACAGGCCTTACCGGCCTACGACCCTCGCGCCGTCAAAGGAATCGGAGTCACCTACGCCACCTCGACGATGGGCGGAGACCACACTGCCGGTTATGCCACTACTGCCAACATCTTGAGCGTCGGCGGCTCGGTCAATCCCCTCAAACCCGAAGGTCAAGTGGAATTATCCCGGAATCTCCAAATCGCTACGGCGGCCTTGGACTCCACCGGCTTGTGCCTGTTTACCGCTTTCCCGATTCTGGATATGCCCGAGGCGTTTGAAGCCGTTTACGAAATGATCAACGCCAAATACGGCCTCACGCTAACCGGAAACGACGTTGTCGAACTGGGCAAGACCATTCTGAGGGCGGAACGAAAATTCAATGAGCTGGCCGGATTCAGCAAGCAACATGACCGGTTGCCGGAATTCTTCAAGACCGACCCCCTGCCGCCCCACAACACGGTTTTCGACGTTCCGGACAGCGAACTGGACACGGTCTTTAATTTCTAACCACGTCCGACCTCCGCTGATGACTCACCCTTAGCTCAGAGCACAAGAGCAGCCGTCCCGTTCCCAGGATGGCTGCTCTTTCTTTTGTAGTTGCTTGTTGGTTGTTGCCCGTTGCTTGTTACCCGTTACTCGTTGCTGGTTGCCCGTTGCTGGTTCCGGTTATCTACAACTATTAATCAATCTCAAAAAAACCAGAGATTGGACTGGAGCGCCGGGCCTTATTTTTCCCCGGAAGGAGTGGTCTGCTCCACCAGCGTGGCCAGGTCGGCCAGTTTCTGGGGTTTTGGCTGCGAGTAAAAGCGTTTAAGGTCTTCTTCGGAAAATAAACGTTCCAGGATATATAGGATGGGCAGGCGTCCGTCCCAGCATTTGATGACCAGACGACAGGGCAAGTCTCCGGCTTCCATCCGACAATATTCAAAAAGCACCTGATGCCCCAATCTGGGACACCGGGCGATTTGATTATCTAAAGGGTTATCAGGCACGTGGCCTCTCCGGCAGATTATCTTTTGGGGGGCACGGGATGCGCCGCGATGGCGGCTAAAGCCCGGTCGATATCCTCTTGAGGTAGAATGTGATCGGTCAGTTTCCCGCCCAGGTAGGCGTCATAGGCTGCCAGGTCGACCAGACCGTGACCGCTCCAGTTGAACAGGATGGTCTTTTCTTTGCCTTCTTCTTTGGCCTGGCGGGCCACTTCCATTACCGCGGCGATGGCATGGTTGGTCTCCGGGGCCGGGATGAATCCTTCAGTCTGGGCCCACATCACTCCGGCCTTGAACGTATCCAGATTGTGGTAAGCCCGAGGTTCAATCAGTCCGTCCAACACCAATTGGCTGACCAACGGCGCCATTCCATGATAACGCAAGCCCCCGGCATGAATGGACGCAGGGACGAAATCATGACCCAGGGTGTGCATGGCCAATAACGGGGTCCTTTTGTCGGTGTCACCAAAATCATAGGCAAACGGCCCCCTGGTCATGGTCGGACATGAAGTCGGCTCAGCCGCAATGACCTGCATTTTCTTTCCGGCAATTTTGTCGCGGATAAAGGGGAAGGCCAATCCGGCAAAGTTGCTTCCACCGCCGGCACAGCCGACCACGACATCGGGATACTCGCCGATCTTGTTCATTTGTTTTAACGCTTCCAGGCCGATCACCGTTTGGTGCAGCATCACGTGATTGAGCACGCTGCCCAGGGAGTAATTGGTGTCTTCCCGGCCTGACGCGTCTTCCACTGCCTCACTAATGGCGATCCCCAGACTTCCGGGCGAGTTGGGATCCAATGCCAGGATCCGCCGGCCGGCTTCGGTCGTATTCGTAGGTGAAGCCACACAGTCCGCCCCCCAGGTCATCATCATCAGCCGGCGGTAGGGTTTCTGTTCATAACTCACCTTGACCATGTACACCTTGATTTGAATCCCAAACAACTTTCCGGCAAAGGCCAGGGCGCTGCCCCATTGACCGGCTCCTGTTTCCGTGGCAATCCTCTTTACTCCGGCCATCTTATTGTAATAGGCTTGGGGCACAGCGGTGTTGGGCTTGTGGCTGCCGGCCGGGCTGACTCCTTCATTCTTGAAATAAATCTTAACCGGGGCATCGAGCAGCTTCTCAAACCTTTCAGCCCGGTATAAAGGCGAAGGGCGCCAGATAGTATAAGCGTCCATCACTTCATCCGGGATATCAATCCATCTTTCTTGAGAGACCTCTTGTTCAATCAAGCTCATTGGGAAGATGGGGGTTAACAAGTCCGGAGTGACCGGTTGACCCGTACCAGGATGAAGAGGCGGCAGTAGCGGAGTGGGCATATCAGCTTGAATATTATACCATTGCCGAGGAATCTCGTCTTCGGTGAGAAAAACCTTCTTCGCCATGAAAACCTCCTT
>JADFYN010000167.1:553-3954 GCA_015233055.1 Deltaproteobacteria bacterium | reverse complement strand
AATGACGGGAAATGCGACTACCGGGACGAGGCAGGTCAGGCGGTAGCAAGCCGGACGGCTATCCTGAAAAAGGTGATTATGAACATTCAAAGATTTATTTTCAGCCAGGTGGGGATCAATCTCGACCGCGGCGAAGGCCGTCTCGTCTCCGGCCAGTCGGATCAAAACTTCAGATGAGGGTGAAACCACCTGGCTCCGGCCAATATAAGTGAAGGGCGCCTTGCCTCCCCGCTCTTCTCGGCCGATGCGGTTGGCTGTGATGGCAAAGATCTTGTTTTCCAGACATCTTACTTTCATCCCTTCGGGACAAAAAGGCAAGACCAGGTTGGCTGGATGGCAGATTATGTGACTGCCCATGAGGGCCAGGGTTCGGGCTGATTCAGGGAAAAACCAATCAAAACAAATCATCAAGCCTATGGTTAGACCGTTTAAATTAAAGGTCCGGAATCCGGAGTCGGAGGGGCTGAACCAAATCTTTTCTTCATTAAACAAATGGACCTTACGGTATTTGGTCACAAACCCCTGAGGACCGACCACGGCCGCGGAATTATATATCCGGTCGCCGTCTCGTTCGGCTAATCCGAAAACCAAATGGCATTGAAGGGACGTGGCCAGGTTGATCATGGCCCGGGTAGTCGGGCCGCCGGGAATCTCTTCAGCCAGACCGGCAACTTCGTCCGTTGAAATAAACTGGTAACCGGTGGCGCAAAGCTCGGGCAGAACAATCAGGTCGGCCTGACATCCCGCCAGACCTTTTTCAATCAGCCCAATGTTGTGCTCAACCTCTCCGAAAACCGGATTAAACTGAAATACTCCCACCTTCAAGGGCTTCTCCATCCATGTTACGGAATGTATTATTTTTTAACCGAATCGGCGTATGAATATACCTCTATCCCCAGTTCTTCGGCCACCTGCCGCGCCCGATCAGTCACCACCGGGGCGATAACCACCATCCGAGTAGCCTTTCGCTGGTGTTTTTGCTCGTAAAACCGTACCTTTCTTTCAAAAAGATACATTTCACCCTTACTCATGGATGATTTCAACTCACAGATAATCAACACACCGTTCTTGATGATAACGTCAAGCTCGACCTGGTCGGGGCGTCCGAACACGAAACCTTCCTTATCATGCTCAGTCACATTGATCACTTCTCCAGCAAAAAGATCCTTTAGAATCCCGCGCATACCACTTCTAAAAGCTTCTTCCGAATAGATCCCCCAGCGCGCCCCCAATGCTCCAATCCCGGTCTCATACTTCTTAACCATTTCTTCAATGGATTTTTGATTAGCCAGGATTTGTTTTTGGTTCTCGTCCCACCTTTTATCCCAGATATCCTTCTGCTTAAGGTACTCTTGCCACCTTTGCTCAGAAGCCTCTATCCTGGCGTCCATGCGCTTAAGCTCTTCTTCCGAGTTCTTTTTGTAAGCTTCGAGTTCGGCATCGCGGCGTCTAAAATTCTCTTCCGTACTTTTCTGGTACGCTTCTAGCTTGGCGTCCTGCTGCTTCAGGTTTTCCTCAGAATCCTTCTTAAAGGCTTCCAGTTCAGCGTCACGATGATCTAAATCTTCTTTCCACTTGGCGTCGCGGTGGTCTAAATCTTCTTTCCACTTCTTTTGATTCTCTTCCCACTTCTTTTGATCTAGTTCGCGGTTTTCTTTCAATTCCCGCATCATCCGGTCAAATTTGCTTTCCGTTTCCTGCTTATCAGGAAATTCAGGGCGACAAACCTGAATAATGAAATCCCGGATTGACACATCCGTTTTAATGAGCAACGGCAAGTCCTTGAATACAGCTTGCTTCAATTCCTGTAATTCCATGATTTCATACTCCTTTCATGTCAGATTTGCCATCGGCCAGACATGGGAATCCGGGACCGCCTAGGTGGAGGTAAAAACATCCCGGAGGATAATGGTCGCCTCGCGCTCCGCGGCCACTGAAACGATGGACAATTTGACCCCGGTAAGCTTCTCGATGGCAGAAAGGTACGACTTGGCGGCGGCGGGCAAGTCATCCCAGGTCCGAACAGAAGAAATATCTTCCGACCAACCTTCAAATTCCTCGTAACAGGGAACACATTCACCCATAATGGACAGGTCGGCCGGAACACTACCCATAATCTGATCCCGATAACGGTATCCGGTGCATATCTTAATTTTGGGGAGTCCGGTCAAGACGTCGAGTTTGGTTACGGCCAGGTCACTCAGGCTATTGAGCCGAACTGCATCCCGCAGGACAACGGCATCAAGCCAGCCGCATCGTCTGGGCCGGCCGGTGGTGGAGCCGAATTCAGCCCCCTTTTCTTGAATCCAGACGCCGACATCATCACTGAGTTCCGTGACAAAGGGACCACCGCCCACTCGAGTGGTGTAGGCTTTAACTACGCCTAAGACCCGATCCACTTGCCGCGGTCCCAACCCTGCCCCGGCCGTAACCGCGCCGGCCACCGGATTAGAAGACGTCACATAGGGGTAAGTCCCATGATCGATGTCTAGAAAAGTCCCTTGAGCGCCCTCAAGCAACAAATTTTTGCCTTGTTCCAGGGCCTCGGCGATGACCAAAGATACATTGGCCGCAAATGGACGAAGAACCTCGGCAAAGCCAAGGCAATTTTTATAGATGGATTCCAGGTCGATAGGGTCTTCACCATACAGTTTTGACAAGATGAAGTTCTTCTCTTCCAGATTCCGCTCCAGCATAGCGCGGAGAAGCTGAGGATTCAAGAAATCGACCAATCTGATGCCGACTCTGGCCGCTTTATCTTCGTAGCAAGGTCCAATCCCCCTGCCGGTAGTGCCGATGGCGTTGTTGCCTTTCTTTTTCTCCCTGGCCAGATCTATGCCTTTATGGTAGGGCATGATCAAGTGAGCCCGTTCACTGATCAGAAACCGTGACGGAGACAAAGGATAACCCTGCGACTCGAGCTTATTCATCTCCGTGATGAGAACCTCCGGGTCAACCACTACGCCGTTGCCGATCAGACATAACTTGTCCTGGTGAAGAATCCCGGATGGAATCAGATGAAAAATGAACTTACGGCCGGCCACCTTGAGGGTATGACCCGCATTATTGCCACCCTGAAAGCGGATGATGAGTTGGGCCCTCTCAGTCAGCAAGTCGACCAACTTGCCCTTGCCTTCATCCCCCCACTGCGTACCGACCACTATTACATTTGGCATGAAAATCGTCCTTTCATTGCAGTCCATGAATATTTCAAAGCAAAGTAAGATGCCGAGGGCACAGAGATTTTGGGTGGGTCAATCGATTCATTTCAGCATGTTCAAGCGTGATTAAATCTCTGCGTACTCGCTCTGCCCACCGGCCCCACGCGTTGTGCCTCTAAAACAACCCAACAAAGAATATCACATTGCAATTTGGGATGGCTATCACAGGCAGCGGTTGGG
>JADFYN010000167.1:0-433 GCA_015233055.1 Deltaproteobacteria bacterium | reverse complement strand
TCGGGTTTTTCAAATTTCAGGCATGACCGGGGCGTTCAAGACCCAATGCTGGTGAATAAGATAAATGTTGCTGGTATTTCTGTATGTTGATTGTCTGAACTGTGATTATTTTGATTAAATGAAAGACTATGATTAACGCCGAATACCAACGTGCCGGACGCCGGGTAGGCCATGGAAAAATCCACCTGTAGGGGCGAGGCATGCCTCGCCCCTACCACTGGTACAATTTTAAGAATAATTTCATTTAGTTGCTCTGCTCCAAGACCGGATATCTGAAGACAACCAAGTTACCAAAGGGATCGGACAAATCAAAAGGACCGGAAAGATAGGCGGGAAGAAACGGCATGGGCCGGGAATGGCCTTTCCAAATAGAAAGCCCCCGCAGAGCAGGGGGTTTTATTCAACATAGATCTGAGACTAATTAATACTTCAA
>JADFYN010000166.1 GCA_015233055.1 Deltaproteobacteria bacterium | reverse complement strand
TCACGGCCCGAAAGGCATGTCCGCACTCGGTGACAGCCACTTTTTGCACGCCCAGTTCATCGGCCCGTTTGAAGATGTTTTCGACAATTGTTCGGGCGGTTTTGACGTCGCCGGCAAACATGGCCAGGTTGGTGTCGTCCCAGCCGGGTTGGCTGCAATAGGTGTAGTCTTCCCCGGCAACGTAAAAGATCTTGGCCACCTCCATCATGTCCTGGGGATAGAACTTAGGTTCCCGAGCATTGACGGTGGACATAATTTTGGCGCCATGCTTGTCAATAGGGACGGTCAAGCCGACCAATTCATCCGACATTTCCTCTTCAATCCATTGGACTGTTTCCACCCACTCTTCGTCGGAAATGTTCATCTGGTTGCCGGATTCTTTGTAATTATTGATGGCGGCCAGAAGTCCTTGGGGAGCCATTCCTGGTCTTCATTATCGGCTGTGTGATGAGGGCGGTAACATTCTATACGGAATCACGGACCAAGGACAAAGTGATCCATGAGCAGTTCAAGTGGGGATATGTCCTCTCCACTATTTTCCGCTGGCTGTTGCCCCTGAATGTAACCGTGAGGAAGAATCCCGTTTACTCCGTATTGACTTACACCTTCCACATCTGTCTGCTGGCCGTCCCCATTTTCCTGGCCGGGCACATCAGTCTGTGGGAGGAATCGATTTTTGCCGTCAGTTGGCCGGCCCTGCCCCAAAACGTGGCCGACTGGATGACTCTT
Source organism: Deltaproteobacteria bacterium (assembly GCA_015233055.1). Lineage (GTDB taxonomy): Bacteria > Desulfobacterota > JADFXK01 > JADFXK01 > JADFXK01 > JADFXK01. The sequence goes on along the minus strand of JADFYN010000166.1, from coordinate 7,100 downwards.
GCCTTCCTGGGTATTGCGGTATTCTTGTTGTTACGGCGTATTTTCTCCGCAGATATCCGCCTTATCTCCACTTTTTCCGATTATTTCCTCCTGGTCGTCACGGCATTGCCTTTTCTAACGGGATACTTTGCGACCCACGGCACCTTGAATCATATTTCCTTCTTGGGCGATAACATGATGCTGTTTCACATGTTGTCCGGAGAATTGATGTTGATCCTCATCCCCTTTACCAAACTATCCCACATTATTTTATTCTTCTTTTCCAGGGCATCTGCTGCAGTTGAGTTTGGCCGGAGAGGCTATTCAATCTAATTTTAAGAGATAATCTGGGTTTAATGAAACTCAATCAGAGGAGTTGTTCATGAGCGGAGAAATAATTCCAAGAACTATAATGGAGTTTTTGACCCCTAGACTGGGCGCCCGTCTTAAGACATGGCTAAGTATCTGTGCTCATTGCGGAATGTGTGCTGATACCTGTCACTTTTATCTCGCCCACAATCGTGACCCTAAGATGATTCCCTCCTACAAAATTAGGTTCATCAACGATATTATTAAGAAATATGGCGGGGTCGACCGGGAATATCTGCAAGAGGTTTACAAAACGGTTTATTATGAGTGCAACATGTGTCGGCGATGCACGTTATATTGTCCCTTCGGCATTGATATCGCCATGATGATTTCTCTGCTGCGGGCTATGCTGTTGTCCCAAGGAATGGCTCCCCAAGGACTTCTGGCCGCCATCAATAATTACAAAGAATCCGGCAACCAGATGAACATTTCCGACGAAGAGTGGGTGGAAACAGTCCAATGGATTGAAGAGGAAATGTCGGAAGAATTGGTCGGCTTGACCGTCCCTATTGACAAGCATGGCGCCAAAATTATGTACACCGTCAATGCTCGGGAACCTAAGTTCTATCCCCAGGACATGATGGAGGTGGCCAAGATCTTTTACGTTGCCGGGGAAGACTACACCTATTGCAGCCAACCCGGCTGGGACGACACCAACCTGGCCATGTTTGCCGGCGACGTCAAAACCGCCCGAACAATTGTCGAAAACATCTTCAAACGGGCCGATGAACTGGGCGTGCAAAAAGTGGCTGTCACCGAGTGCGGACATGCCTTTCGGGCCGTGAAGTACGAGGCGCCCGGGTGGCTGGGGTACACCCCCAAGCAAGAGGTCGTCCATTCTGTGGAGTTGTTCCACGACTATATCCGTGATGGACGAATTAAGCTCCGGCACAAAGTGAAAGAACCCACCACCGTGCAAGATCCGTGCAATGTCGTGCGCAGTGGTGGTTTAGGTGAAAAGAATCGGAGATTGGCCGAAATGCTGTCCGAAGATTTCCGGCCCATGAAATTACAAGGGAATTACAGCTATTGCTGTGGCGGTGGCGGCGGGGCCATGCCCATGGGCGGGGAGATGAAAAAATACCGGCTCCAAAGCGGTAAAATCAAGGCCGAGCAAATCAGAGAAACCGGAGCCAAGATTATTTTTGTCCCGTGCCACAACTGTATCGACCAGATCAGAGACCTAAATAAGGAATATAACTTAGGCGTCAAAGCCATCCACTTCAAAGAGGCCATTGCGGAATTGATGGTTATCCCCGAACATATGAAACCTAAAGAGCAGGCCGAGGATGATGAATAGTCGAATGGCTCCTTAACTCATTCATCTAATCCAGAAAATGCAAGGAATGGGCGCCACTTCTTTGCGTTGTGATGGAACTCCTCTTGCAAACGCAAACCGCAGAGGACGCTGAGATTAATTTAGTATGATAAACGTCTTACTATAATCTTCGCGTCCTTTCTTTTTTTCTCCGGGTCTCCTGCGGTTTGCCTTTTATCTTTATATTTCAGCGTCAGCCATGCCGGGTCGTGGACACTAGACCTCGAACGGTCATAATTGTCCCTTGCCGGGAGGCGTGGTTGCCTTAGTCCTTTTCAACGAGCAGCCACAACGAGCAACCAGCAACCTGCAACCGGTAACGAGTAGGTGAGTAGCCATGTTCATTGCTGACAGCCCATTTCTATCACTTTGCCTGCATGTCTCGCTATTCATATTCTTGGTGGGACTGGTCTTTAAGGTGGGGGCCTGGTTTCAACACCAAATAGACACCGGAACGTTTTCCGGTCGGCGTCCGGGTGTTGGCGGCCGTCCGGGGTGGGGTAGGGGTGCTGTTCGGCCCTAAGCTGATCGATTTGGTAAAGATTTTTTTCCTGGATGTGCTCCTAAACCGGCGGGTGCTCAAAGAGGATTTCCGGCGCTGGTTGATGCATATGCTGATCTATGTTGGATTCACCCTGCTTGTGGTAACTCATGCCTTGGGTGCGGTCATCATGCCCCATTTTTTTCCCGGCTATGCCTCAACTATACTACCTTACATCTACCTGAGAAACCTGTTTGGTGTCGCGGTCCTGGCCGGGCTGGCCATCGCTTTATATCGGCGTAGGACCATTCCGGGGATGCGGGTGACCACGGGTGGCCAGGATCGTTATGCTCTGGCTATTCTGGCGATCATTATTATGTCCGGTTTCTTAATGGAAGCCACCAAAATAGTCTCCCATGCCCGGTACGATGACATGGTCGCTCAGTATGGGGATTCTGTCACCGGTGATGTCGATAAGGAATCCCTCCGGGCCTATTGGGCTGAAGAATTCGGGGTGATTTTTCCTGAATCCGGAGTGACGGCGGACGCCGCCGGGATGCGTCGCGGGGAAGATCTGCACCAGATGAATTGTGCCGGTTGTCATTCCACACCTGACTGGGCTTTCGCGTCTTACTGGGTGGCCAAAAAGATTGGGCCTGCTCTGACCTCTGCCGGCGCGGCTATCTGGCTGTGGTATGTGCACGTGTTGGCCTGCCTGGTCGGTCTGGCCTATTTACCCTTCAGCAAGTTTTTCCATATGGTGGCCGGCCCGATCAGCTTGCTGGTTAACGGGATCATGGCCAAGGGCAAAACTGATCCGGCCAATGTGGCAACCAGGCGGATAATGGAACTTGATGCCTGTACCCACTGTGGCACGTGTAGCGTGAGATGTTCGGTCAATGTGATTTTTTGGGAAATGCACACCTTGACTATCCTGCCTTCCGAAAAACTGAAGGCGCTCAAGAGCCTGGCTTTCGATAAGCCTCTAACCCAAAGGGAATTACGGATCATTCAAGAAGGCAGTCACATTTGCACGGGTTGTCACAGATGTACCGATGTTTGCCCCGTGGGGATTAATCTCCAGGATTTGTGGCTGAGCATGAATGAGCTATTGGCCTTGAAGGGATTTCCGGAACCGGCGGTGTCGGCCAGGCAGAAGGTTGCGGCCTATTATGCCCAAAAAGATAAAGACAGGGAATTGATCGTACTCCCGGACGACGGCTTCTTTCAGCAGGAATTGTCTTCTTCAATCCAGGCTCCCACCTTTTGGTCATGTTATAGATGTCAGACATGTACCAATGCCTGCCCTGTGGTGGCCAATTGTCATGATCCGGTGGCTGAATTAGGGCTCTTGCCACACCAGATCATGCACGCCTTGGCCTTAGGGTTAAAGGATGAGGCCCTGGCCGCGGGGATGACCTGGGATTGCCTGACCTGCTATATGTGCCAGGAATACTGCCCCCAGGGGGTCCACGTGGCCGATGTGTTATACGAGTTGCGAAACATGGCCTATCGGGATTTCAGAGCCGGGTTCGCCCCCCTAAAGACGTGACGCCGGGAATCTTCAGATTTTAAAATATGATCGCCTGCACCCCTGGGAGCCGCAGGCGATTTGTTTTTTACGTAGGGATTTATTTATTGTAATCGTACCAGCCGCCGCCGGTCTTGCGGCCTAAGCGTTTGGCTCGGATCATGGTTTTGAGCAGGTTGGGAGAGACCCATTTGCCTTCTTTATTTAGTTCCTTGTAGAAGTACTCGGCGACAAAGTAGCAAATGTCAATCCCGGTCAGGTCCATAAGTTCAAAGGGGCCCATGGGGTAGTTGAGGCCGTTTTTGACTGCTTTGTCCACGTCTTCCGGGGTGGCGATGCCTTCTTCAACGATCTTGATCGCCTCGATCATGTGGGGGATCATGATCCGGTTGACGATAAACCCCGGCGAGTCCTTTTTGACTTCGACCGTTGTCTTGCCCATCTTTTGGGCCAGCCCTGTGGTGATTTCGACGGCCTCATCGGAGGTATAATAACCCCTGATGACCTCGACCAGTTTCATTATCGGGACGGGGTTGAAAAAGTGCATCCCGCAGACTTTGTCCGGACGTTTGGTGGCCGCCGCGATTTCGGTTAAGGACATGGATGAAGTATTAGTGGCCAGAATGACTTCCGGACGGCAAATTTCGTCCAGTTCTGAAAACACCTTCTTCTTTAGATCCAGGTCCTCAATTACGGCCTCTATGACGAAATCCACATCGGCCAGGTCCGACATTTCCGTAGTGCCGTTCACCCGGCCCATTATCTCTGTTTTTTGTTCGGCGGTCAGCTTTCCTTTTTCCACACTCTTAGACAGGAAACGGTGGATGCCCTTTATGCCGTTTTGAACAAACTTATCCTCGATATCCCTGAGGACGACCTGGCAACCGATTTGAGCTGCGGTCAGGGCTATCCCGTGCCCCATGGTTCCTGCTCCGATAACACCAATTTTTTTGATTTCCATTTTGTTAAGCCTCCTGACTACCTGGGTTGACAAATCTAACTTAACCGGCCACGCCTGCTGATGAGCATCTGGTGAAGATTCCTTTTTCTTATTGTCCACCATGCTTGCGGCCGTGCCCCGGTGGGACCGTGACGCGTATGGATATAATTTAATCACTGTTAATATCACAACCGGATGACCGAGGCAAGCTATTTTGTAACTACATTAAAGCCACAAACCGCTTAACAATCTTTTGACGGATAATTTTCTTCTCCTGAGGAGAACTCGATTCAAACAAGAAAAGATAAACTATTATAGCCTGATAAGTAAATTGTGTATTTTTTTCATTGACAACCGGGCGGCCAGGTGATAACAAGCCAAATTCATCTAACGCTGCTGTTCCCCGGTAGCTCAGTTGGCAGAGCGGGTGGCTGTTAACCACCTTGTCGCTGGTTCGAGTCCGGCCCGGGGAGCCAAAATATTCTATAAAATAATTTGCAAAATAAATTGATCGATAGCCAAGAAATAGGCCCTGGTGGATTATCTACCGTCAGGGCCTATTCGGTTTGCTAACGTCATAATAGACATAAACCCCAAAATAATCCAATTTGACCTTTAAGAGTGTTGCCACCAAATATGATTGCGGAAAAATGTGCAGGTTGTGGCGCCACCCTGCCCGATTCAGCGGGAGCCGTTGAGACGGCCTGTGAACATTGCGGCCGGGTGAACTTATCCGGGCCCGAGGATTCCCCTGATCGTGACGCCAAACTCAGGTCGGAAGGGGAGTCGCGGCCGGAGCCGGGCGGTCCGGACCGATGTCCCTATTGCGGACGGGTTCTCTTATCCCGGCAGGCCTTCAGGTGCCGATGGTGTGGCCGGTTGTTGCCTCAGGATAACGTTGGCGCCGCCCGGCAGAAGCAACGGGAATCGAGGGCGGCCGAACAAATCGCCCACAAGAAATGGCTGGCCAAGAGGTCGGAGGACAAGAAAAAGAAACCCAAGAAAAAGTTCTGGGGCTTCACCAACGATGATGACTGATGCTGGGGTAACCGGTTCGGCATTAAACAGCAAAACATGGCCGCCTCTTCCCGCCTCATCAGGGATTTAATTGTGGCCCTTGATGCTAATCGCTTAGCGCACTCATCGAACTCAGGTTAACTATTGTGAGGAGCAAGCTAATTGACAACCAACAGAACTTCCGAATACTTGACCAGCCTGGTGAATGAACTCCGCAAGCTGCCCCAAGAAACTGAATGGGTGGAATTCAAGGTGAGCAGGGCCGAGCCGGAGGAGATTGGCGAGTATCTCTCTGCGCTGTCAAATTCAGCGGTGCTGGCCGGGAAGGCCTTTGGTTACATGGTGTGGGGGATTGACAATGACAATCATGAGATTATCGGGACCGAGTTCTCACCTCTCGCCACTAAAATCGGCAACGAAGAGTTGGAAAACTGGCTGCTACGCTTGCTCTCTCCCAAAATCCCTTTTCGATTCTTTGAGTTTGAAGCCGGTGGTTACAAGCTGGTGCTCCTGGAGGTTGGCCGGGCGTTCCGGCATCCGGTGCAATTTAAGAATCAGGAATTCATCCAGGTCGGTTCGTACAAAAAGAGGTTAAAGGACTTCTCGGAAAAAGAACGGGAGCTTTGGCGGATTTTTGACCAGATTCCGTTCGAAGATCTGGTGGCGGCCGATGAGGTTGCCGGCGATGAGGTTCTTAAATACATCGACTACCCGTCCTACTTCGACCTCTTGAAACTCCCTATACCGGAATCTCGCTCCGGAATCCTCATGGCCTTGGAGGCTGATGATCTGATCAGTCGGACCGATACCGGACGATGGAACATCATGAATCTGGGAGCGATACTGTTGGCCAAGAGGCTTGATGAATTCCGTTCACTCCGACGCAAGGCGGTTCGAGTTATTGTTTACAAGGATAACAGCCGAGTTGAAACCATCCGTGAGCAAGAAGGTGCCAAAGGTTACGCGGCCGGTTTCGAATGGCTGATCGGTTACATCAATGCACTCCTTCCTTCCAACGAAGTCATAAAAAAAGCATTACGGAAGACCGTCCCGATGTATCCGGAGCTGGCAGTTCGCGAGCTGGTCGCAAATGCTTTGATTCATCAGGATTTCTTTGTAACCGGCAGCGGCCCTATGATTGAGATCTTTTTGGATCGAATGGAGATTAGTAATCCTGGTCTTCCACTTGTGCATATAGACAGGTTCCTGGATACCCCTCCACGTTCGCGGAACGAGGCTTTGGCATCATTCATGAGGCGAATCGGTGTCTGCGAGGAACGCGGCAGCGGCGTCGACAAGGTCGTTTTTCAGACAGAGTATTTCCAACTACCGGCGCCGGCTTTTGAAGTGATTGGAGAAAATACCCGAGCCGTTCTTTTTGCTCATCGACCTCTAACCAAGATGGACAAAGACGACCGGGTTCGGGCTTGTTATCTTCACGCCTGTCTCAAATATGTGAATAGGG
>JADFYN010000165.1 GCA_015233055.1 Deltaproteobacteria bacterium | reverse complement strand
TAGGGGCGAGGCATGCCTCGCCCCTACCACTCTTGATGAACTTCCACAAACATCATTATCGATCAAAATAATCACAGTTCAGACAATGAGGCGGATTCCAGTCCCGGCCGCACGCTTAATTCAACAGGATTGGGGTAAGGCCCAAGCTAAAAAGTCAATTGTAACCGGTTAGAATCTAATTGGGCATTTGATATTCTTTTCAAGGATATTTTATCCCGACGCTTCGCCATGGCTTCATTCGGAAAGGGACTTCCATGTCGGTCACTGATAAAGAACAACCCGAAACCGGCGATTCGGACCTCGTGACCAAAGACCCGAAACCGGTGGCCCGAACGCCGGAACCCGAAATTCGTGACGAGGCGCTCGATACGGAGTACAAGAAGGCCGAAAAAGCTCGGATAGAGAGTGAGAAGAGATATCGGGCCATTCTAGATAATATCGAAGAGGCTTACTATGAGACTGATCAACGCGGCAACCTGACTTTTTTCAACGAATCCTTGTGCCGGATGATCGGGTATACCAGGGCGGAGCTTTTGGGAATGAACAACCGGCAATTTATGGAGCCGGGCATGGCCAGGCAGGTCTACCGCTCCTTCAATCAGGTGTACACGACCGGGGCACCGTCTCGCTCTGTAGATTGGGTTTTGATTAAGAAAGATGGGGAAAAATGTGTGGTGGAGGCTTCCGTCTCTTTGATCAAGGGTCCAGATGGTCAACCTGTCGGCTTTCGTGGCATTATTCGTGACTTGACCCATCACAAACGCACCCGGGCGGCCCTCCGCAGCATTGAAGAGAAAAATCGGACGATTCTAGACAGTAATCCCGACCCGGTGGTGGTATATGATCGGGAAGGCCGGGTGACTTATTTCAATCCGGCATTCGCTCGCACCTTTGGATGGACATTGGGGGATAAGTTAGGCCGGCGCCTGGATGAATTTGTTCCGAAGGAAAATTGGCCGGAAACCCTCATGATGATCAACAAAGTCAAAGCGGGTCAGAGCTTTTCAGGGATTGAGAGCCGGCGGCTGACCAACTGGGGTGAAATTATTCCCGTTAGTATCAGCGGCGCAGTTCACACAGACGATCAGGGCCAGATTATTGGAAGTGTGATCAATCTCAGAGATATTAGCGAACACAAGAAACTTGAGGCGCAACTGTTCCAGTCTCAAAAGATGGAAGCCATTGGGCGGCTGGCCGGAGGCCTGGCTCATGAATTGAAGAACCGGATGTTCGTCATCACCGGGTATAGCCAGTTGTTATCGGGATTTTTGGACGAGTTGGCGACTCACCGGCTGGATGATCGGCTTAACCGGGTCCGGGAAGATCTCTTGAATGTAATTCCGGAGATTAAGAAACGGGAGGGGCAAGGCGACTCCCCCATAACCAACACTTTGGCCGGGTTGGCGGCCGACCTGGATGATATAGAACGGGATCTGAGCAAGAATCTGGCGGAAACTATAGCTGAGGGACGAGATGGTTTGGGCGAGATTACTGCGAGCGTTGAACTGTCTGTAGAATTGATCAACCGGTTATTAAACTTTTCTTTTGAAGAAATGCTCAAATTAATAGATGTGGACCTAAACGAAGTAATTGAAAATATAGTCAAAATACTCAAACTAACCATCGGCGAAGATATCGTTATCGAAACCAGGTTAGCCCGAGATCTGGCCCCGGTACGGGCAGACAAAAGCCTTATAGAACAGGTTATTATGAATATGGCCATTAACTCTCGTGATGCCATGCGCCGCAAAGAAACCGGTTTAAAGCAGTTGATCATCAGCACCGAGAATGCGGTGACGAGTAAAAAGGGTATCCCTGGTCTGCTTGAACCCGATCAAGGGTTTGTTTGTCTATCCGTGAGTGATCGGGGGGAAGGCATGAGTCCGGAAATCATCCCTCATATCTTTGACCCTTTTTACACAACCAAAGGGTTTGAAGGGACTGGGCTGGGTCTGTCGGTGATCTACGGAATCGTCAAGCAACATCGTGGCTGGATAGATGTGGAAAGCAAACCGGGCCAGGGCACTACCTTCAAGGTCTACCTGCCCATGGCCGCCCCCACTCCAGTACTGCCGGACCGTCGGATGATTATCTGATCTCTTGCCTTGACTGATGAATAAATTATTGACTTCCGGCTGGTTATATAGGAAAATATGATTAGAGAAAGGTGATATGCGCGAACTTATGTCTATCTTATCCACGAAAGATTATGCCTATCAAGGAGGGTCATATGAATCGCTCTTTGAAAACTATTCGAGTTTCCTCAGTTGTTATTTTCATCCTTTTGCTGGCCATCGTTTTGGTCTCGGGGCAAGATGAGCTAGCCACCGGGACGTGGATGAATTCTTCTACCTCGGCCGCAAGCAATGCTCAAGGTGTGGCCGGCAAGACAGGACAGATAGAGTTGGTGCCGGCCGCCGCGACCGCGAATACCGCCCTGACCGACGGGGTGTGGCAAACCAATACCGGTCGGAGTGTTTATTTCCAAACCTACGACAATGGTGGGGCGATTCTCGTCAGCACCCAAGACGGAAAAATGATCATTGCCGCCTATGATGACCAAATCGTTAATAATACCTTTGACGGCGTGGATATCTACGGTGGGAAACTGTATCGTTTTGTAATGGAATTTCAGTCGGCTATTTCCGCCAAATTGACCATCTACTCCCTGTCCTCCAGCGACACCAGGGGGGCATCGACTGAATCTTGTTCTCGGTTTGCTATCGCCTCGCCGGTTCGAGGCACTGACGGCATCTGGAAAGACAGCGCGACATCGATAGAGAACTTTTACGCCCAGACCTACACCGACGGCAGCATGATTATGCTCATAACCATGGACGGGCGCAATATCTCTGCCTACTACGACAGCATGATAGTTGGAAATGCTTTTGACGGACTCGATCTCTATCCTCAACATGTGAATCGGTTAGTGTTTCAGTTTAGTTCGGAGGACGCCGGAACAGCGACCCTCTTCGACTTGAGCCAGCACCCCACATCTTCCTGGGCGTGCTTTCATTCGTCCAAAACGGGCACTCCGCCGACCACTACCACCACCACCTTTCCGGCAACCACTACCACCTTTCCGGCAACCACAGTCAGCTCTACTGCGGTGACCACGAGTACGGGGACGACTACGTCTACAGTGACCACGTCTACAGCGACTACTACCTCCCCGACCACTACCATCCCTTCCAATCCGACCCTTAAAATCGACCGGGTCTGGACGGCGACTACCGAAGGAGGGGCGGAGGTCACTTCTTTCTCTGCAGGTGATCCCTTGTACTTCGAAATTCAGTTTACTGTCGGCAACTTACCGGCCGGATCAACCGCCACGGCATTTTTGAGCGTGCCGGGGATATCCTCGTTGAATGACTCAGCCAGTGCCCAAATAAACTCGAATGGATCATATCGTCGCTATTTTATGAAAAACATCCCCAGCGGTACTACCTCCAACACATACAACTGGACCGGGACTATTTCGGTGTCGCCGTCGGGATTGACCGATCAGCGCTCCAGTGCTTTTGCCGTCCAGGGGGGAGGGACCTATTGCTCTATTGATAGCCAATGTCCGACAGTCTATATCTCCTGCTCCTGTTATGCGGGTACTGCCCGAGCCTGCGCCAATGGGCTCTGTTTGACCACTTCTGCGCAAATTTGCCCCCTACTTTGCGGCGGTCCGGGTCCGGGTCCGACTCCGGGCACATGTCTTTATAACTCTGATTGTCCTTATGTATACGTCAGTTGTTATTGCGGCTCCGGGTACATCAGGTCGTGTTGGAACGGGTACTGCGTAACTGATTCGTTCTCATTGTGCCTTTCGTATTGTGGCGGTATCCTGGATCAGGACAATGCCGGGTCCACCATCAGCCGGGGAGACGGCGTAACCATCCACCTCGATCCTCCATCCGATTCGGCCGGGCCCTTAAATTCAGGGTCAAAATGATCCGGGAGGATCAATCACCGATCATGAAAACGACCGGCACCGCAGGTTAATGCTTTCATCAGTAAATCATGAAGGAACCAAATTTGTTTAAATATCTTATGCCGCACCGTCTTATGCCGCACCGATGGTTACCATTTAACAAACTACACCGGATGACGATCGCCCTGTTAGGGCCGGCCCTGGTGGCGGTTTTGGTGTTTGCCCCTTTTGTCTGGTCGATAGGTATTTTTCAGTGGATGGACAAAAATGGGGTGACTCATATGACAAACAATATTTATGATGTTCCGGATGAGTTGCAAGAGAGTGTGCTGCGCAACTCCGGGGTGAACAACCCAAAGGAATATCTGGAAAGGGCACCGACACCACCCCCTGACAGGCGGCAACGCAAATCATTTGTGCCTGAAATCCCCCCCCCGGAACTGTTGCCCGCGAGCACTTCCAAAGGCAAGGCGGCCAGTTATGCCGATCAGGAACGGCTGCCCATCGCCTCGGAAAAAGAGGCCGACGCTGCCGCGACACGGGAAGCCGCAGAAGCCGAAAAAATTACTATGGATTCGAAACTTACCCCCGGAGACTGTAATGCCCTGATCACCTCTGCCACCCAGTCCCTGACCGCGACTCCAAAGCAAGAATTAACGATCAAGATATCTGTGGTCAATGGTTCGGCTAAGGCTTTCTCCTCCAAAGGCGCCTTCCCGGTTAACTTTGGGATTCATTTATTGGATAATAACCGCGGGGTGTCCAATTACGACTATCTCAGGGCCGGCCTAACACCGATGAACCCCGGCCAGAAAAAGAGCCAGACCCTGAAACTCAACGCTCCTGACAAACCTGGAGACTATTATCTGGCTATTGACTTGGTCCAGGAAGGGGTTTTTTGGTTCGAGATAAACGGAGGTAAGCCGGCGCTAATTCAATTGAAGGTTACTCCGGCCCGCTGAGCAGTGATGACTATGACAGACCGTGCCGGCGCTGCGCCGGAATCAAACATGTCACGGTGGTCCCCCGGCCGAATTGGCTGGCCACCCTGATTGTTCCATTCATTTGGTCCAACACTTCCTTAACAATGGCCAGGCCCAAACCAGTCCCTTCCTCCACCATTGATTTGGCATTCTCCGCCCGAAAAAATTCTGCGAAAAGCCGGTTTAAGTCGGACTCCGGTATCCCGATTCCGGTATCCTCAACTTTAAAAACGATTTTTTCCACAGACTCCCGCGATAGGCTGACCAGCACCCGGCCGCCCGCCGGCGTGTATTTGATGGCATTGGAGATGAGGTTGGTGAAAATCTCATCCAATAGCCTTTCCTGACCCAGCACATAGGGCAAATCCGCCGCCGCCCGGACCTCGAATATTAAATTTTTTTGTTCTGCCTGAGTTAGATAGATCGGAGTCATAGCCTGAAGAACAGCGGCCGCGTCCACTGGGTGGAAGGGTTGCCGCCGCGATTCATCATTCTCGGAGGCGAGTGTCAGCAGATCATTGATGGTATCGCGCAAAATAGACAACCTTTTTTCACATCTTGCCACGGTTTCCTGCTGCTGGGCGGTAAGTGGCCCCAGGTAGCCTTTAGTCAAGAGATAAAGCATACTCATAACGGCACTGACCGGTGAACGGAGTTGGTGTGCGGTTTTGTTGAGAAACCATGTCTTGGCGGTGGATTGGCTTAATTCTTCCATGGCCAGGGCGATCAGGTCGGTCATCAGAGAGAAGAAGTCGGCATCCCGGGCGCTGAAGTAATTTGATTCTCCGCTGTAAACACAAAATACCCCCAGAGTCTTATGACCTACCCGGAGGGGTAGGCAGAGCATGGACACCACTCCTTCTTTACGCACGTCGTTGGGATACTGAAAATAGTCTTCTTCATCCAGGTTTCCGATGCTATAAAGGGAGCCTTCAATGATCTGCCGGTTGATGGTGCTTTTGTCCACTTCAATTCGATCAATGGCCACAAACTCCTGGCTGAGACCGTAACTGGAGGCGAATTCGAGGTACTTTTTATCCTTATCCAGCAACTTAATCGAACACGCCTTGACCCCCATGATTCGGGCGGCGTTGTGAGTCGCCGAATCCATCAATTCCTGCAACCTGGTTTTAGTGCCTATCTCTTTAATCATCTCATAGAGGGCCAGCAATTTAGTGTTACTAATATCCAACTGTTTGGAAATTATAAGTAATTCCCGTCCCTTAGCCCTTAAAGTTACCTTCACCGAGGTGATCAGGTAAGCGGCGACGACCAGAGCCATGGCAAAAATAAGATAAGAGATAACTAGTTCAGGATGTTGTAGTTGATGAAAAAAGAAATGACTTCCAATGTGGATGGTTTCGAGGTGGAGCAACCCTTCGGGCCTGATGAGCAACAACGTGCCCAAAGCCAGGAGCACCATGAATGTATAGCCGAAACAACTGACCGGTGACAATAACATCCCGGCCAGGACGATATGGAAAATGACAAAAATAAGCAAGGGACTGGCCAGTCCGCCGGTGAGGATAATCATCAATAAAAGCGATATGATATCTAATGATATCTGAACATGGGCGAAAATATGGTAGGGGCGCACCCCCGCGGGGCGGGTGGACAGGAGCCGCCGGCCGATCAGCAGGAAGATGATGTTGTATCCAATGATGGAGAGAACGATGCCGACTAACGGCCCCAGCGGCAATCTCAAACCCGTGAGATGGGCTGCCGCCAGACCAACCAGTCCGATGGCCGCCGCCACCCACCTTAGTTTGATGAACCAGTAGACACGTTCCCGCAATTCCTTACGGAAGAAGATCTGCTGCTTGATGGTGTCATTGATGATGTCCATAAGAGGCCTCTCCCTTAAGAAGGGCTTCGGCCGCGGCCAGCAGTTGTTCAGGCTCTATTGGTTCTTCAAAGAATTGGGATACCGGCCAGTCTTCACTCAGAATATGTTGGAAATTTTCCGGGCCTAGATCCGCCATGCGTTGGGTAAATCCGGTGACCATCAGGATGGGGATGTTGACGTACTTGGGGTTTCGTCTGAGCTTATAGGCCAGGTCAAAACCTTCCGTATCGGTGGTCATCATGACGTCAAGAATGACCAGATCGGGGATTTTCTCTTCGATACTGCGATATCCTTCCTGCCCGTTGTAGGCCGATCGAACATGGTAGTTTCTGCTTTCTAAGATGATCCGTACCGAATTAACCAGGTCCCGGTCGTCATCAATGATGAGGATGTCAGGAATGGTAGCCATATTTATCTCTCCTTGGTCACTAATGCAATCAGATCGGATACTACCCGGTGGGCCCGCGTCTCGGCCGCTGGGGACAGCCCTTCTCCGAAGCCGAAATCGTCTCCCTGGATGGACACCAGCCACGCCGGCGGGTACCGGCGGTAGAGTAGTCCGAGGAGTCCGAGAAGGAACCCGGGGCTGACCGAGTGGGTCATCAACGGGGGAGCCTGAAAGCAATCCGGGACGTTCTGCTTTCGATGCCAGCCCGCTTCCAGGCAATCGACGGTGGCGTCAACCAGGATCAATAAATGTATTTCGCTCAGGTCTTCGACCAATTCCGGCGCCAGTTGATGACAGTCGAAGAAACGCACCCGGTCGGTCTCGCCCAGCGCCTGCCGCACCTGGGCCACCACGTAAGGCCCCAGGCCATCGTCCCGCCTCTGAGGATTACCATAACCGACAATGGCACAAGCACCGGACTCCATGAAGATACCTGATTCGTCCTTTCAAAGCTTTTAGAGTTGTGCTGCAAATCACTATAGAACTGCTGCCCCAATGCAGTTATAGAGAGGGGGCATTGCCAATGGGGAGATCGCCAAAATAAGATGACCCAGGTCAATTGGTTAACTTCGGTTGGTCTAAGCCGTCAACAAATGCATCAATGCTGGCGACCAGGGCGGCCTGCTTAAGTAAGAC
>JADFYN010000164.1:7381-7857 GCA_015233055.1 Deltaproteobacteria bacterium | reverse complement strand
TCTGGTACTTAATTAAAAAAACCCGCCGAACTCAGGTTATGAAGACAATCAGGTATGCCGTATTTCGCCGGATTTTGTCCCGGACCTGTATATTTGATACCATATTCGTTCTCCAGTCAATTTTTTTCTTCTTGACACCCGCCGGCCTTTTAGATATATTCCTATTTTAGAATATATTTGGAGATTCAAATGAAACCGTTCTTAAAAGTAATGAAGGCCCTTTCCGATCCCAACCGGATCAAGATAATTAAGATGCTGCAGCACCGGATGATGTGCGTCTGCGAGATCCAGGCGGCATTGAGAATCGCCCAGCCAAGTGTCTCGAAGCACCTTAAGATCCTCGAAGATGCCGGCCTGGTTGCGTCATCCAAAGACGGCCTGTGGGTCAATTACCACCTGACCAGCGGTCACGACAGCCCCTACGCTGCCAGTCTGCTGGGTAATCTCCGGCACTGGTTGGATGATGACCCGGAAGT
>JADFYN010000164.1:6821-7333 GCA_015233055.1 Deltaproteobacteria bacterium | reverse complement strand
GCCGAAAATAATCCGCCCGGAGCAATGGCTCCGACCTGGTGGGCGGTAAGGACGACCATCAAGGAGATGGCCCGGAATATTCTTTTCCGGTCGATAATCGTATTGTCTCCTTTCTCTCATATAGCCATATCAGAATTTAACTATTAATTCGCCCCCCATTGACTTGCTCGTAAAATAACCTGTCTCTGCATCGGGTCAGGATACCGGTTCGAGTTCGAGGAGGGTTAGCCTGAATTCAGCGGGTTTTATTGATTGGAAGACAGAGATGTATCCGCAGATTTCACCATGGCCGGGGACATGATCAGCTCAACCATGAGAATTAAGGAGGACCAAGATGGATAAGCCAGGTGTTCTTTTCGTTTGTATCCACAATAGCGCCCGGAGTCAGATGGCCGAAGCCTTCTTACGCCGGATGGCCGGCGACCGCTTTGACGTGTCC
This sequence comes from Deltaproteobacteria bacterium, assembly GCA_015233055.1. Taxonomy (GTDB): domain Bacteria; phylum Desulfobacterota; class JADFXK01; order JADFXK01; family JADFXK01; genus JADFXK01. The sequence goes on along the minus strand of JADFYN010000164.1, from coordinate 6,894 downwards.
AGCGCCGGGATGGAACCGACCGCCATAAATCCTCTGGCCCTAGAGGTAATGAAGGAAGAGGGGCTCGACATTT
>JADFYN010000164.1:0-6614 GCA_015233055.1 Deltaproteobacteria bacterium | reverse complement strand
CGTGACGAAATCAAAAAGACTATCCAGGACTGGTTACGCGGGCTTGACCAAGATTGAAGAAATAACAATGGCACATCACGGAGAATAACTATGCTGCAAAAGGGTTATCACAAAGAGATTTTCAGGCCCGAATGCAATCCGGGATTCCAGTCACTCCACTGCATCGCCCATTTAGATGAAGATGTGGGTGAGGCCCTGCCTTATCTTAATGCGGTCCTGGGTGGATTTGATTATTTCAAGGAACCGCCTACGGTCACCTTTAAAATACACGGTAAACTTATCACCGTCTATCCCCGGAAGATCGCGGTCAATGCCCTTAAAGACGAGGAAGATGCCGTTAAGATTTTGGACTGGCTGAAGAGGGAAATAAACGATGCCTGGGAAAACCGCGACACTATTGAACCGTCTTTTGCAAGCAGCCCCCGGCCGGTGATTTTAGAGATACTGAAGCTTTTGCCCAAGACCAACTGCCGGGAGTGCGGCCGGCCGACCTGCCTGGTCTTCTCCACTTTGGTCGCCGACGGGGCCAAAGGGACGGATGATTGTCCGCGGATGGACGACCAGGGCCGGGAAAAACTCCAAGCCTATCTGAGCCGGTTCAGGTTTGAATAAGGGCACGGGTGAGGGGAAGTGGGCCTGGCCGAGAATGGGACGGGCCATATTAGCCTTCTAAATTGGGGGGAATATCCGGCAGGGAAGTGAGATCAATTATCGGATAAGAATATGTCCGGGCCCAGCCCGGACACGCAATATAGAGGCTAGTTCAAATACATGCTTGGTACTGGTTTGGTCTGTTCGCTTTTGCAGATAGGGCAATCCTATTTTTGTTGTACCGCACCTTGGTATATAGTAAAATGATCTTTATCCAACTACATTAATTAACATATTAATATAACCTGAGTTAGACGAGTATGCTAAGCGATTATTATCAAGGGCCATGATTCAATCCGCAGATTACGCCGATTTGCGCAGATTAGGGCCCAAATAGGTCTTTGGGTCTTTTCCATCTGCGTTTATCTGCGAAATCTGCGGATACATTTCTGGTACTTAATTAAAAGAAACTCGTCGAACTCAAGTTAATATAACAGATTATCATGAGATTAAAAACAAGCAGCCAACACTCGCCTTGATAAGGAGATAACCTATGGAGAATCCAAAAATTTATTCAGGGAAGAAGAAACTCCCCCACGATTACCTGGTATTTCCACTGGATGTACCAGACGTGAAGGAGGCCCGGAGGTTGGTGACGGCCTTAAAAGATGATGTGGGAATATTCAAGGTAGGGCTGGAACTATTTGTAGCTGCCGGAACGGAAGTAATCAAGATAGTTACCGACGTCGGCCCGGAAAAACTTTTTCTTGACTTAAAATTCCACGACATCCCGGCCACAGTTAAAGGCGCCGTAGCTTCCGCCGCGTCATGGGGTGCAACCTTTGTCACGGTTCATTGTGGTGGAGGATTGAGTATGTTGCAGGCCGCCGCGGCCGCCGCAAACCAGGTTAAGGTGTTGGGGGTGACGGTCCTGACCAGCCTGGACAACCACGACTTGCGTGATCTGGGGCTTCGAGATGAACTGACCGATCCGGCCAGCCTGGTCATACATCGCGCCCGCCTGGCTATAAAAGCGGGATGCGCCGGAGTGGTTTGTTCTGGAAGAGAGGTGGCTGGCGTAAGGCAGGAGGCCGGTCCGAATTTCATTACCATGGTCCCAGGCATTCGTCCGGGCTGGGAGGGCGGTTCATCCGACGATCAAAAGAGAATTGTTACGCCGGCCATGGCCGTGCGAGACGGCGCCGACTACCTGGTGGTGGGACGCCCCATCCGCTCCGCGGCGGATCCTGCGGACGCGGCCAAAAGGATCGCCGAGGAGATTGCCACCGCCCTTATTTGATCTTTTTGAGTTGATTCTTAGCCGGCGTGACCAGATTGGACTTAGGGAAATTCTTGATCAGTTTTTCCAGGATCAGTTTGCAACTCATCTTGTCACCCAGGCTGTAAAAAGACATGGCTTGTTTATACAGGGCGTCCGGGGTCTTGGGTGATTTAGGATGATCTTTGATGACCTTCTGATATTCTAAGATCGATTCCTCGTATTTGTTTTGATTGTAATAAGACTCGCCGATGTAGAAATGAGCCGCAGGCGCCTTTTTGTCGCTGGGGTTTTTGGCCAGGTAGGCCCGAAACGCGGCCATGGCTGATTTATAGTCCTTTTTTTCGTACAACTGCATGCCCTGGCCAAACTCATCAGTGGCTGGCGCCGGGGCCTGTGCCGGGGTCTTGGCTTCCTTTTTGGCCGGAGCTTGCTCTGATTCGGCAGGTGCTTCTTCGTCCTTGGATTCCAATGCTACCGGAGCCGCCGGCTTTGGCGCCTGTGGTTTGGCTACGACAGCCGTCTTCTGAGGCGGCGCCTGCTTCGGCATCGGCAAGGAGGACGGAATGTCAGGTTTCTTGACTGTCTGAATTACCTTAGGAGCAGCCATCGCCGGGGCGGCGACCGGAGCCTGAGCCGCGGCCATGGCCCGCTCTTGTGTCGGAACAGCACTGGAACTGGTGTTGACGTTAAGAGCCCTCTCCAGTTCAGTTACCCGCTTGTCCAGGTCTTGCTTATCATCCTCGAGTTTCTTGACTTTATTCCCCAGGAACGATGTATCTTCACCGCCCCCGCCACCTTTGGAGCTGTGTTCAAGGACTTCCACCTTTCCGGAAGTCTTGGCCAGCCGGGATTCAATTTCATCCAGCCGGGCGCCCAATTCAGCCTGTCGTTTCCGAATAGACTCGGCCGAGCCACCCATTTCCCGGGCATTGTCCATCTGGCCGGACTGGATGTCCTTTACCTGCATTTTTAAGTCGGATACATCCCGGCTCAGTTCGATCGTCCGGGCACTCAAATGGTCTTGCCGTTCCGACGTTCCGGCGCAACCAGAAAACAGGGTGACGGCCACAAAGAACGAAAGGACTGTTCCAGCCCAGGTGTAACCGGGGCTCCGGCCGTTGCTGGTGTCTCTACCAGGGTAGTTTATTCTTCCTTCACTATCCATCGCCTTCACTCCCTTGCCAGAGCGTCTCCTTAATCAAGTTCGCAGGGCCACCGCAGTAGCATATTAAACTCCATGACGAGCCCAGGATTAGAAACTTTCTGCAGTTTTGGTTTCCAGGCCGTCTTTAGTTCAGGTAAAACTCACCGGTGGACCGGCCGGCAATAAAAAATTATGCCGAATCAGGACCACCGGTGTTGAGATCTGCTACAGATCAAAGACAGTCTTATCTGCCCGTGATTACAAATTGCGCTCTTCTGTTCTTAGACCAAGCCCCTTCGTTATGGGCCGGATCCAACGGCCGTTCCTTCCCGTAACTAATCGTGGACAGACTGCCGGCCGACGCACCTAATGAAAGCATGTACTGCTTGGCAGCGGCAGCTCTACGTTCGCCTAAGGCCAGGTTGTATTCAACCGTGCCTCTTTCATCGCAGTGCCCCTCGATCTTCACCCTCATGCCAGCGTTATCCTTCATGAATTGGGCTTTCTTGCTCAAAATGTCCTTGGCGTCGTCCGTCAATGTGGCGTCGTTATAACCGAAAAGGATGTTTTGATTCTCGAACATCTCTTTCTGGGACATTTCTCTTAAGCGGGCTTCTTCTTGAAGCTTGGACTCCCGCAAAGCCCTCTCCCTCTCCATTTCTCTCCGGCGCGCTTCATCAGCATCCTCCCTACTAGAAGATGATTTCATAGATTCATCACCATCTTTTTGGACTTGCTTCTTGGAGCAGGCGCTAAGAGTAAATAGGGACCCCAGCACAAACAGGGCGACGAGTAGCCAGGTCGCGAGTTTTTTCGGCATCAAAGTTTCACCTCCTTTCAATAAAGTAACTAGCTGAATGAATCCTCTTTGTAGCAAACGGTAAAACACGGCCGAAGCCGTAACAAAAAAGCACCAGCCCAGGCTGCGGCGGGTGGTCGGGATTGACTTAGCGAATTGTAAATCCTTTGCCCTCAAAAAAAATTGGCTTACCTGACGTCAAGAAAAAAGCCTACTTTCCAGCCGGGGACCAGTTAGGAGCAGACTGTTCACCCGGCGAGGTGGTAACCTGGATGGGGTTCTCACCAGTGGCGCGCATCATATAAATTTGGGCCGCACCAGCCCGGCTGGAGCTGAACGCAATCATGCTTCCATCCGGTGACCAGGCCGGTTCTTGGTTGTCGCCGCGTCCCGTGGTCAACTGGGTAACCCCCGATCCTTCCGGAGAAACTGAAAAGACATTGAATCCGGAGGAGGTCCTGCCGGTATATGCTATCCGGTCACCCTTCGGCGACCAGCTCGGGGCGGTATTGTAGTCACCTGAAAAAGTTATCCGGTGCTGATTGGATCCATCGGCATCCATGACATAGACCTGGGGTCCCCCACTCCGATTGGAGACGAAGGTTATCTTGCGGCCGTCCGGTGAAAAGCATGGTGAGACATCTATGCCCCGATTATCGGTTAATCTCTTCAGTACGCCGCCATTCGTGTCTATCAAGTAAATATTGGGCGATCCATCCTGGTTCATGGAAATGGCCAGGCTGTTTCCGTCGGGTGACCAGGCGGGCGAAATGTTCAAGCTAGCCCTGGTCGCCAGCTTTCGTTTGGCTCCGGACGAGGTATCCTGAATGTAAATAGACGGTTGCCCCGAGGCGTAAGAAGCATAGGCGATGCGCCGTCCATCCGGTGCCCATCTAACCGAAAGAGAGATGGAATTCAAGTCGGTCAATTGCCTGACGTCGCTCCCGTCAAAATCGGTGACATAGATTTCCTTATTGCCCCGACGGGCTGAAACAAAGGCGATCTTGGCGTCAAAGAACCCTTTTCGTCCGGTCAACGCCTCCATGATATCATTAGCCAGATGGTGAATAATCCGCCTGTGGTCTTTGACATCACCCGTATATCGTTTTCCCAGGACTCGAGCCCCCTTAAATACATCGTAAAGCCGGGCCTCCACCACCAGGTCTGTGCCCCTGACCTCATATGTTCCCTTGACCAGCAACTCGGCCCCGATGAACGACCAATCACGGAAGGAAATATCACTGGCATCCATTCCGGCGGATCCGGATTTCTCAACAAAAGTACGGGGATCGAGTACTTTAAAGTACCCGGTCATATTAAGGTCGTTAGACAGAATCTCAGACGAGGGCAGGTGGGACGAAGAATCACCGCGAGATCCGTCAGCACCACGAAAGTCCGGGATGGCTATGGGAAATTGCCGCATATAGGGTGAGTCTATGTTGATATAGACCCGGTCGTCCCCGTTAGCCCGCAAGGGCGATATGATCCCGGCGATAATGAATAACACGGCCAGGAAGTTAAACAAAGATAATCCCGAAAATGGACCTTTAATGGGGTCCAACTTATCGGCAGAGGATATGGCCGCCGGTCGGGACCAGCGAAAGAGCAAAGATGATATCTTGGTCATAGTCATAGGTCAGGTCGTTGTCAGCGCGTGTCGGTTCAGTTGATCAAAACGATGGATTCTTTTCGATAAGTCATAGGCCTTGTATCCATCACATTTTTTTGGCGTCCGCCAGGTGGAACCGAACGCCCACTTCCAAAAATTTTCTGGTATAGCCCTGGGGCAAAGGCGGTAACGGTGATGAGCGTTTGATCGCCGTCATGGTCGAGGTGTCAAAGTACTCGTCGCCGGATTTCTTCTCAAACCAGGCGTCATCAACCCGACCGTCCTGCATAATCCGAATGACCACAACGGCTTCCAGGAGATTACGCTTTTTAACCATATTTTCCGGCACGATCCAATTATTCCGGACTTTATTCCAAACTTCGACGTAATAAAGCTTAAATTTCAGCCCTACGCCGCCGCTCATATCCTCCCCGGACCCGCCTGAATTTCGACTCGGCCCACCAGGGCCCCGGCCTGGACCACCGCCGGGCTGGACCACTCCTCCGGATTTGGCCCTGACCTTCTGTTCAATCCCGGCAATGGCGGAATCAAGTCCTTTTTGTTGCTCGATCCCGGCGACAGCCGAATCAATCCCTTGCTGCTGGCGTTGCTGCCGCTGGATCTTGGCAATCGCCGAAGTTATGTCTTTGTCTCGGGTCTTGTCGTCGACCTCATCTTCATCCGGGGCCGTGCTTTTGTCCTTTTGTTTGACTTTAGCTTCTGCCTTGGGCTCGGATTTGGACGCAACCTTCGACTTCGGTTCCGGTTTGACTTCGGGTTTAGGTTCCGGCTTCGGCTCTGGTTTGGGTTCCGGCTTCGGCTCGGGCTTCGGTTTCGGTTTGGGCTCCAGCTTGGGTTTCGGTTCCGGTTTTTTCGGTTCCGGCTTGGGCTTAGGCTTTTTGTCCTGAAGATTCTTTATGGCCTCGTCAAGAAGCTTGGCCGAATCAGGAGGCGGTTTAGGTTGTTCTTTTTTTAAGGGAATTCGTTTAACTTCCTCCTGAGCTTTCTTTTCCGGCGCCTTGGGGATCGGAATCAGTTCAGAACCTTTTTTGGCCACGGAAGTTTTGGCGGCCGGTTTTTCCGCCTCTTCCACCTGCTCTTCCTTCGCCTGTGCCCGTTTCATCTCTTTATGAGGACCGCCGGCCGGCGGGGGATTAGATTTTCCCGTTGACAGACTGACCAGGTCAAC
>JADFYN010000163.1:4194-7909 GCA_015233055.1 Deltaproteobacteria bacterium | reverse complement strand
GAATCCATATCATGGCTTTGGGGGATGTAAAGGGAACCAACCGGATCATTGAATTTACGAAGACACTATTCTCTGACCCCAGAGAGTAGAACAGGTTATTGCATGACTCATGGCCGTGTTAGCCCTGCTCCGGAGTCGAGGCCAAGATAATTGACCAGGCTGGAGGTGTTCGGGGCTAGCTTATTTGATCACCCCGGGGCCAGATCGATCGACCAGGACGGAGCGGAACTGGTCCCCCAATAAAGCCAACCTTTGCCGGTTACTTTTCCATTGACGATGTTAGAAGTCAGAATATGCACAAATATAGGTGATATCATACTGTCTCGTCCAACACGACCCGTAGTATGTCTCCGGTCCAGGGGACCAGCCGACTGGTGGAGCTTGATAACAATAACTGTAAAATGGTTCCGTGCAGCTTCCTGTACCTGTTTCTTCATAGCGATCGGAACAATACCATTTGGTACAAACAAACACATCATAAGAGCAATCAACACCTTCTTTAGTGGTACAAGAAACATGTTCCCAATATCCCCCCCCACATCCTGCCGGGTATGTTCCAAGATATGTGAGACTATAATAGGGACATGTGACCCCGTCATCCTTTTTTTCTTCTATTGATTCACTATAACATTTTCCCAGTCTTTGTTCTCCACCAGCACCCGTGATGGGAGTTATTGATTTACACCCTCGAATGGTAACAGTTCGTGTTCTGGTAGACTGGCTTCCCGAGTGTGACCAATAGGGAAGATCGCTCGAGCCACAATCGCGACGGTCGAGATTTGGTAAACCGGACGCAACCAGAATCTCCTTGGTATACCCTTCGATTGGAAGGCCGCTTTGTGGCCAATTCCGATATTCGGTATAATAAGGCGTGCCTGGGGAATCTTTGATGGGAAGACCTATTTTTGTGTTTGGATCGCATTGGATGGAATACACTTTTCCCGTATTGCTTGCAGAGGCGTTTTTTGTAAATGAATACCATTCTTCAAAATCACCTGCCTCCTGATGAATGGAAAGAAAAAAAGACGAATTGGTGGCAAGCGGAAAACGATTGTCAACCCATGCAGAGATGGGGTCCTGATTCATATCACTTGGAGTGCCATTGTAGGGCTCACTCACGTTCACAGCAACTCCAGCAGGTATCTCATAATGGGATCCATTACTTTGAGTTCCATTATTTGCTGAATAATATTGCTTAAAAGGTAAGTTCCATTGAGGAGGCGCCCCTCCTGAATACGCAGACGCAGGAGATACATAACTCATTGCGATCCACGAGCAGGCGCTTATAACCATCGACAACAATAGGATTTTTTTCATAAGGGCTAATTGGTTTGCCACAGGATGGAGAAAGATAAGCATAGTTTATATCACCGGTTGGCTTTTGCATTTTAATTTTTCCGTGGCGGGGCGTCTATGAATTTTTACCAAATCCTGCCCATTCGACAATCACCTCTAATATACGACAATCGGTGCACTTCTGGCGGTGGTGGTGCCATCGCCGAGCTGACCGTAGTCATTTGCCCCCCAGCACTTTACGGTACTGTCGGTGAGTCTCACACAAGTGTTATAACCGATGGTGGTGGCAATTCCGGCAGCGTTTGAAATACCTAAAACCGTCACCGGAGTGAGGCTGTTCGTAAACGTCCCGTTTCCGAGCTGACCATAACTGTTAGCTCCCCAGCATTTCATCGTATTGTCGCTGAGTTGCGCACAAGTAGCATAACCTGCGGCAATCCCGACAGCGGTGGAGATGCCGGAAACCGCTACGGGGACGCTGCTATTGGTAGATGTCCCGTTTCCGAGTTCGCCATAAGAATTATCTCCCCAGCACTTCATCGTATTATCAGAAAGTCTGGCACACGTGTGAGCAGAACCTGCAGCGATTCCACCGGCAGTCGTAATCCCGGAGACCGCTACGGGAATGTTGCTGTTTGCGGTCGTGCCGTTCCCGAGTTGGCCATAGTAGTTAGCCCCCCAGCATTGTACCGTGTTGTTGCTGAGTCTGGCGCACGTATGGTTACCACTGCCGGAACTGGAAATTTCGACAGCATTCGTCATTCCGGTAACCGCTACGGGACCAAGGCTATCGGTATTACCGCTGTTCCCGAGTTGACCATAGTAGTTAGCCCCCCAGCATTTTATGGTATTATCACTCAGCCTGGCGCACGTGTGCATAGAACCTGCAGCTATTCCCGTGGCATTCGTAATTCCCGCAACCGTTACGGGAGTCAGTCTATTTACACCAGAATTGTCTCCAAGTTGACCGTTAGTCCCGACTCCCCAGCACTTCACGGTGTTGTCGCTCAGTCGCGCGCACGTGTGGTATCCTCCGGCGGCGATTTCGACAGCATTCGTAATTCCCGAAACCGCTACGGGAGTAGTACTGTTGGCTGTGTTTCCCGTTCCCAGTTGACCATATCCATTATATCCCCAGCATTTGATGGTGTTGTCAGAAAGCAGTATGCAAATATGAGCAGCTCCCACCGCTATTTGTGTTACGGTCGCTCCAGGTGAGGAAGCGGTGCAGGTGCCATCTGTTGCACAGTATTTGCCCGTGTCGCACGGTCGACCGGTGTTGATAGCCCAAGAAGAAAGTTTTCCGCTAGGAGAAACGAGAATATCTTTGCAATAATTGGGGTTGCCCCCTTCGGTATAATAGAAGTTATTGGGAACACCCGGAGCGCTTCCACCACCTCCTCCCGCACTCACCACCCCCGGCGCCGTTGCGATATACTTGGCAAGGCTGAAGAGCGATGAACCGGATTGATTGGCAACATCGGCGTTGGAACCGATCAGACTGGTTTGCGCCTGGATCGATAGTACATTCGCCAGGATGCCATCCACAACGGTCGAAATATACTTGATCATGCTAAACAAGGACGTTCCCGATTCGTTGGCGACATCGGCGCTCGTACCGATCAGATCCGTTTTCGACTTAATCGCCGTCTGATTTGCCGCCGTCGCATCTCCCGCCGATGATGGCAACGTATCCATCTTTTCCCGTAACGCCTGCATGGACATGGTATCTCGGTTGAAGTTACCGTTTGTTTTACTCAGCATCGGCGTGCCGCCCGACTGGAATCCCGGATCACCGGGGTTCGTCGTAGGACCCCGGAAGGCGGAGGGGTATGTCACGAATATCGTGATCCCTGCTCCCAGGAAGATACCCAAAAGAACACACACTCCTCCAAAAATGGTACGTACAATCCTGCGGATCAATAGTGACGAGGCGACAGCATCGCTCCATTTGAGATACGTGTGTTTGACACGCTTGAACCAACGGTTGGGGGTTGAATCATGGTTTTGCATAATGAAATATGAGGGATAAAATACATAAATCGTGGACTGAAAGATGAGAAGCGATGGGCAGGAAGGCCGGGGAAAGATATATCGGACGAGAAAAGCTATTCAAGGCGATGGAATCACAAATATATTTCCATCACGTAATTGTATCAAAAATTATCAAAAAACTCAATGACATATCCTTTCTTGGTATGAGTATATATTGCATAATATATTTTGTCAAGGTTTTGTTTTTATTGTATTATTTACGTTTAAAATGACGTCATGGCATCAAGACGTCTTGCATTCATGGAGTCACTATGGTAAAGGTAGTCTTCTCAGAAGATAGGTATCACGGGAAGAATAATCTTCCCACCTCGTTGCTACGATGACCATCATATTCAACCGCTGACGTTATGGTTCGTGACGTCAA
>JADFYN010000163.1:0-4170 GCA_015233055.1 Deltaproteobacteria bacterium | reverse complement strand
TGAAATCAATAGCGTTTCTCAGCCAAAAGGGCGGCAGCGGGAAAACAACCCTGGCCGTTCACACCTCTGTAGCAGCCCAGGAGTCCGGCGAGCGGGTCGTTCTCATAGATACCGACTTCCAGAAGAGCGCCACAACCTGGAGTGAGGCAAGAACGGTCGACACCCCCATTGTGGCAACGGCAGCCGCCTCCGACCTGGCAACGGTACTGGAAGCGGCCAGGAACGAAAATATGGCGTTTGCGATTATCGATACGGCGCCCCATGCGGCACCGGACGCCGCCCGTATCGCTCAGGCCGTAGATTTGGTCATTATTCCGTGCCGACCAAGTGCGTTTGACCTGGCCGCCGTGAGCGGCACCCTTGAAATTGTCAAGGCAGCAAAAGTTCAGGGTGTGTTTGTGTTAAGTGCGTGTCCGTTTCGGGCTCCTGAAATTTCCGAGACACGGGCAGTGTTGGCAGAATACGGTCTTCCCGTTGCTCCCGTTGAAATCATCGACCGTCGGGCATTTGCCAGAGCCATTGCAACTGGTCGGGCGGTGACGGAATTTGAAAGTAACGGCAAGGCGGCATCAGAGATCCGATCACTGTGGGACTGGTTGAAGGAGCAGATCAGATGAGCAAACAGCCAACAGGATTGTCTGCATTCACCCGGAAGACGGCTATCACGCCAACCGAGCAACCCATCAGTACAGAAGCCCTCCCGCAAGAACGAGAACGTGGAAAAGGCAACGTGGTATCTCTCACCGTACGTCTTTCACGTGCTGACTGGGAACGGCTGCACCAGTTGGCCGTATCCGAAGGTACAAGCATTCAGAAGCTGGCAGTGCGGGGACTCTCGAAGATATTTGCCGAAAAAGGCTTGCCGGGGATAGGCGGGTAGGTTCCGATAATGACGTCATAAAGTCATGACGCTATTACGTTATTATGATCAATCAGGATCAACTCCAACACCGATGACGTTGAAGGCAGGCGGAAGTATCGCCCCCCCCTTTGTGGTTTGCGTCATTGCGTCATGGTCTTTGGCCCTAAACAGGCTCTTTCGGGCTTGCCTTCCCCGGTCGATTCTGGCATGGTTGTCATGATCGGCGCTTCCGGCATTTTGCGCAGACTTTTCTCCCTGGGACCGAAGGGCGACCGTCGCCGGAGGCGTCCGGTCAATTGTTCACCTGAAGAGAAAACCTTTGCTTTATCCAGCTCATTTATGACAAAATGGGCCAGACTGGCGCTCGGCAAATCGCTCGACTCCTCCCTCACCCAAAACGTTTAGGGCTACCATCGCCGGGCGCCGGTCACTTCAAGCCGCATCAAAAATAATCCTTTCTGCTTTTTATTCCTACTGCCAGCTCTGATTCTGAAAGGTCTACCCCATTATTCCCATCGCCGGAACCCGGGTTATCCGGTCAACCGTTAAGCTGACCGCCCCGTATTCCGTTTGGACCCGACCGGTCAGAAGATGGGGCCGATCCATATCCAGGTATTGGCAAAATCGTTTAAAGGCCTTGGGGAAGAACACAGTCTCATAAATAGCCGTTTCGTCCTCAAAGGAGAAGAATTGCATGGGTTCCCCTTCCCGGGTGGCCACTTCTTTTCGGGAAATAGGCCAGCCTTTGACGGTGACCCGCCGGCCGTTTTTTCCGGCCAGCTCGGCCGCGGGAGTGATGACCCGGCCACAACTCCTAAAGAATGATTCGAAGAGCTTTAACGGATGGACGGACAGGACAAACCCCAGGGTGTCCACCTCCTGGGCACATTTCCGGGCTAGAGATATATCGGGCAGAGGCGGGACTTGTGTTCTGGTCTGAGGTGTGGTCAGGTGAAAAGAGGACTGCGGGGAACGGAGAGGCCTTGATTTCGTCTCCCGGCCCAGCCGGGCTTCTAAATACCATCTGACTTGAGGCCGATTAAAGCCATTCGCCAGGGAATCCAGGGCTCCGCTTTTGGACAATATCGAGATATCCTCGGGACAGAGCTTCACCCGCGCCATCACATCATCCAGGGCGGTGAACGGCCCCCGGCCGCTACGTTCGGCTAAGATGGACTCGATAATTTCCTGCCGAATACCTTTGAGTTGCTGCAGCCCCACCCGAATGGTCCGGTCCCGGCCCAGGTAAGCCCAATCACTGGCGTTGATGTCCGGTCCCAAAACGGTCAACCCCATCCGGCGGGCCTCCGAGATGTACGCCGAGGTGGTGTAATATCCTCCCTGGTTTGAGATGACTGCAGCCATGAATTCCGCCGGGTAGTGGGCCTTCAAATAGGCGGACTTGAAGCTGACCAGGGCATAGGAGGCCGAATGAGGTTTACAAAAAGAGTACCCGGCAAATGAAATGATCATATCCCAGACCTGGGCCGCCACTTCAGCCGACACCCCGCGGCCAGCGCACCCGTCAAAGAACCGGGTCCGGTACTGAGCCAGTTTTTCACTTCCTTTCTTGCTGAGCGTTTTCCTGAGTCCGTCCGCGGCCGCCCAATCAAATCTGGCCATGGCCATGGCTACCTTGACCACATCTTCTTGGTAGACCATGATCCCGTAGGTTTCGGAGAGCAACCTGGTCAGGCTGGGATGCAGGGGTCGGTAGGGTGCGCCGTGTAACCGGCGGATGTATTCATTGATATACCTGTTGGCCGCAGGCCGGATAATCGACGAATGAATCACCAGGTGTTCAAAATCTCCCCGGCGGGTCTTCTGCTGCAATTGCCGCATGGCCGGGGATTCAACGTAAAATACCCCCATGGACTCGCCCCGGCTGAGCAGCCGTAACGTTGCGGGATCATCTAAAGGATTGAATCGGGCGTAATCTATTTTACGTCCCGTGTGGTTCGCCACCGCGGCTAGGGCGTCTCGAATCACGGCCAGGGAGCGGTTCCCCAAGAGATCGATTTTGATCAGACCGGCCTCTTCGGCCTGATCCTTCTCCCACTGGATGATGTTGACTCCCTTGGCGGCCCGTTGGGCAGGCACGTACCGGGAGATGCGGTCCGGAGCCAGGATAACCCCGCCGCAGTGTACCGATAGATGCCGAGGAAGTCCGGCCAGACCGGCGGCTGACTGGAGAATTTCCGGCCAGGGCTGGGGCAACGAGAAGTCCTGGAACTTCGGGTGGTTTTCGATCCGTTGATCAATCCCGTGAATCCCGATCCAGCCCAGGCGTTTGGTCACTTCTTTGATCCGGTTGGCCGGGATGCCATAGACTTTGGCCACCTCCCGCACCGCCCCGCGAGCCTGAAACCCGATATGATTGGCCACCATGGCCATCCGGGCCGGGCCGTAATGATCCCGTATCTCGGCTAACAGCCCATCCCGTTCATCCCAGGGAAAATCCACATCAATATCCGGGAAGTCCTGCCGCTGCGGATTCAAAAACCGGCCGAACAGGAGGTTGTGCCGGATGGGGTCCACGTGGGTTATGCCCAGCAGGTAACTGACCAGACTGGCCGCCGCACTGCCCCGGCCGCAATGGATCAGGCGCCGTTTGACAATATCGGCCACGACCAGGAAATAGTCCACGAATCCTTTGGACCGGATCAGGTCCATTTCTTCAGTCAACCGTTTTTCGATATCCGGCCGAGTCCGGCCATACCGCCAGGCGATCCCCTCCCGGCACAGGGCCAGGAGCCGACTGAAATGATCCTCCGGCCTATCATCAAAGCACGGAAAAACCGGCTTGAAGTGGTCCCATTGGGAATGCAGGGTCCGAGCCAGGGTCACGGTATTGGCCATGGCTTCCGGACAATAGGGGAAATGCGCCCGCATGTCCTCCTCCGGTTGGAGCCATTGGCCGGGGCTGACGACGGCATCCGGGGGTAAGGTGCTCAAGGTCCGGTTCAGGTCAATGGCCCGAACCAGCCGGTGCCGGGAATATTCCTCGGGCCCGGCAAAATAGACCGCGTTGGTCGCTACCGCCGGCAGACCTAAATCCCGAGACAGGCGCCAGGCCCGACGACCGACCGGACCATGGACTACCTCTACCCAGCATTCCGCCCGAGATCGGAGAGCCTGCAAGATCACGGGGTCATCACTCATGACGGCCAGATGCTCCCGACAGGCTGGAAACTCCGCCTTAAGGGAGAAATCCGGGACCAGATGCCGCCGGGTGATCAACTCCGAGAGTATTTCATAACCGGTCAGCGTCTTGATCAGGATCACCGCCGCTTCGGACGCGGTCTGAA
>JADFYN010000162.1 GCA_015233055.1 Deltaproteobacteria bacterium | reverse complement strand
TAGATTTCCGGACATTATTGATCAAGTATTATCATACCACCCCAAGGCGGACACGGAAACAGTAGAGCGGGCCTACATTTTTTCCGCCCAGGTCCACGATGGACAGGTCCGGCTGTCCGGCGAGCCCTATTTGTCCCATCCGCTGGAAGTGGCTAATATTTTGGCTAACATGAAGATGGACGTGGCCACCATCGCCGCCGGATTGCTTCACGACACGGTGGAAGACACAAAAACGACGTTGGAGGAGATCAAGTCGTTATTTGGCGATGAAATAGCCAATTTGGTCGATGGGGTGACCAAGATCAGTTTGATGTCATTCGCCAGCAAGCATGAACGCCAGGCCGAGAACATCCGTAAAATGATTCTGGCCATGGCTAACGACATCAGAGTCATTCTGATCAAGCTGGCTGACCGATTGCACAATATGCTCACCCTGGGTTTTCAATCTCCGGAAAAACAGCGGAGCATCGCTCAAGAGACATTAGATATTTATGCCCCCCTGGCCGGACGATTAGGAATGGGCGAAAGAAAGGCCCAGCTTGAAGATCTATCCTTTTTTTATCTGGAGCCGGAGGCCTACAAAAAAATAAAAGAGGGCATCGCCCAAAACTCGGCCAGGATGGACTCCTACATCAAGGAGGTCAAGGGTATCATCATCAAGGCCATGGAGGAACATGGGCTGAAATGTGTTATTAGCGGCCGACATAAGCATCTTTACAGCATCCACAAGAAGATGTTGGCCCAAAACATCTATCTCAACCAGGTCTATGACCTGATAGCTTTTCGACTTAGATTTGAGACAGTAAAAGAGTGCTATGAAGCCTTGGGAGTGGTTCACTCGCTCTGGAAACCAATCCCCGGCCGATTCAAGGATTACATTGGAATTCCCAAAGCTAATATGTACCAGTCACTTCACACTACGGTGGTGGGGCCTTATGCCGAGCGGATGGAGATGCAAATCCGGACGGAAGAAATGCACCGGGTGAATGAGCAAGGTATCGCCGCCCACTGGAGGTACAAAGACGGCAGAGGGATGACCGAGGCTGATGGCCAGCGCTTTGCCTGGTTGCGCCAACTGCTCGAATGGCAGCAGGAAGTGAAGGATCCCCAGGAGTTCTTAGATTCCGTCCGGGTTGATCTTTTTCCCGAAGAAGTCTATGTCTTTACTCCGAAAGGAGAGGTCAAGCAATTCCCCCGGGGCGCGACTCCCATAGATTTTGCCTATGCCATCCACTCAGAAGTCGGGCAGCACGTCATCGGGGCCAAGGTGCATGGCCGAATGGTGCCGTTAAAATACGAGCTTAAGAATGGGGATATGGTCGAGGTGTTAACGTCTCTCAACCAGACCCCCAGCAAAGATTGGCTGAAACTAGTAAAGACGACCAAGGCCCGGAACAGAATTAGAAACTGGATTAAATCTCAAGAACGTCAGAAAAGCGTCTCCTTAGGTAAGGATATTTGCGAGAAGGAGTTTCGCAGCCACAATTTGTCGTTAAGCAAGTTATTGAAAACGGATGAACTGCTCAGCCTGGCCAAGGAATTGTCCTACGTTACCGTAGAAGACCTGTTGGCTGCCGTGGGCTACGGCAAGATCACCGCCCGGCAACTAGTTGGCCGTCTTGTCCCGAAAGAAGAACCGCCGGCCAAATCAAACGTGGTTGGCCTTCTTTTCGATAAAATGGTGCGGAAAATCACCAAGAAGGGAAAGGACGCGGTCACAGTTAAAGGCGTGGATAATATGTTGATTCGGCATGGGAATTGTTGCCGGCCGCTTCCAGGAGAAGATATCGTCGGTTTCATAACCCGTGGGAGAGGCGTGACTATCCACAAGAAAGGCTGTTCCTCTCTAAGCTACGTGGAACGGGACAGGCTGATTGAAGTTACCTGGGACCTGGATAAGGGGGAGATGTTTCCGGTGCAATTGCAGGTCATGGCTCAACGGGACAAATCCCTTCTGACTATTATCGGCGCGGCGTTGGGCAATTCTGAGGCTAATGTGAAAGAAGCCGACATGCACGCCACGGATGACAATAAGGTACTGATAAAACTATTTATAGAAGTACTCGACTTAAAGCATTTGGAGAATGTTTTCAACGAGCTGAAAAAAAACAAGAAAATAATCTCAGTAAAAAGAGTCGTGGAATGAGGGGCAATCGTAGCCGGTCTTTTTGAAATCCCCGATGTCTAAATAGACCCAAGATGACTTTGGGTGATTACTCATTTTAAATCGGCAGGGATTGAATCTTTATGATTGACATGTTGACTTTTCATGGTAGAATTGCAAAACGTTATTGATAGACCAAACGTCAATATCATCAATGCGTCCGTCAGGGTTGGCAGGCTATATTTTGACGAAGAGTCAAACTGTTATGATAGTTCAAGCCAAGTTGGATCTGCCGCGGCCAAACTGCAACCAAATATGATTCAATGCCAATATATCGGGACCGTCTTACCCCGGAGGGAAACGTGGATCTGGTCTTATCTAAAAGAGATATTGAAGAAATGTACAAGTGCATCAGCGAAAATCTTGTCCGCGAGGGCGCTGATTGCGTCTTGCTGATTGACCGGGCGGCTAATCTGATCGTTAACTGCGGAAATCCCATGACGTTGGACGTCGTCTCGCTGGCCGCTCTGTCTGCCGCCAACTTTGGGGCAACTGCTGAAATTGCTAGAATCATCGGAGAGGAAGAGTTCTCTCTGCTTTTTCACAAGGGCCGTCATGAGAATATCCACTTCACCAGTGTGGGCGAGAACTACATCTTGATTACCCTATTCGGTAAAGACGTCTCATTGGGGTTAATCCGGTTGAAAGTGGAGAAGACGATCAAAAAACTCCAGGAAATACTTCAAAGAGTAGAGAGCTGAAAAAATGGCCTTTATCGATTTCAGCAAAAGAGAAATTCAGTGCAAGATAGTCTATTATGGTCCCGGAAGAGGTGGCAAGACCACCAACCTTCTGTATATTCACAAGGCCATGACCGAAAATGTCCGGGGAAAAATGGTATCCATCGATACTAAAGGTGATCGGACACTTTTTTTCGATTTCCTTCCCCTGTCCTTGGGATCAATCCACAACATGAGTATTAAAATCCAGCTTTACACTGTTCCCGGGCAAGTAATGTATAATGCCAGTCGGAAACTAGTGTTAAAGGGTGTTGATGGTGTGGTTTTCGTGGCAGACTCCCTACGCGTCAGGCGGGCCAACAATTTAGAAAGCCTGGCCAACTTAGAGGAAAATCTCAGAGGCGAAAACCTGGATATGACCCGGATTCCTTTAGTTCTACAATATAACAAAAGGGACTTGGCCGATGGAGAGATCCCTCTTATGACCGTTGAAGAACTTGACGAAGACTTGAATAGTCAATTACATGTTCCGTCCTTTCCGGGGAGTGCCATCAAAGGAACCGGGGTGTTTGAGACATTAAGAGAAATAAGCAAAATCACCGTAAAACAAGTTCATGAAAAACTGCTAAAGCGTTAGGTCAACCCGACCGGCCAAGGGTGCGGCCCGGTTGGAGTGGTTGGCTCGGAAAATCCAGTCGCAGTCTGTTCTCTGGGGCACTATTGCCAATTCCATCGAATTCTGTCGATTTGCGTCCCGGTACCAAACTCGAATGTTTTCCTGCAACTAATCGCTTGAGGTGATCTAATTATTTATGTTTAATAGTCTAGGGCAGCCTGCCTGACAAATGACAATGCCTCCAAAAAGTGAGAAATTATGACCAAAGATCGAACTACCCCAGAAGGCTTTGATCTGGAGGCCATGGAAAAAGACATAGAGAACGCCATCGACCGTCTTTTTGTCCCGGTCGGTGGTATCGACCTGGAAGCTGAATTGGTCTCAGAGAAAAAGCCGGACTTCGACTCTACTGCCGGGAGAATGGCTAAGGTCAAAGAAGATGGGACACCAGACTTTAAAACCGGCCGGCCGGAATCCCAACTGGGAACCGCCGCCGAGGTATCGCCATCACCACTCAGTCTTGAAGAACAAATTGATCGAGCCATTGATACTCTCTTTATTCCGGCACAACTCACTCCGCCCCAACCACCCGAACCACCTGAAGCGCAGCCGGTTGCACCACCCAAAATAGTTGCGGCGGCATCTCCAGTGACTGATGGTTCGCAGGTGACGCCGGCCAAAAAAACAAGACCCAAGGCCATTTCTTTGGAAGAACTGAAGGCCTGTCTGCTCAGTCTGGAGTGGGAGATCAGTCCGGAGAATATCTCCAAATCCTTAACGCAAGCCCGCCTGCTGAAGGATCCCTTATCGGCCAGACAAGATATTTTTAATGTCCTGAAAATGATCATCAATGTTTTGAGCTTTCTGAAAGCAACGGGGGCTGAAACTCCTGTCTCGGCCATCCAATTTCTCCGTAGCGCACTTCAGGAATTGGAAACCTTGACCAGGGAGAAGATATCTGATGAGGAAATAATAAAAAGAGTTAACAAGCTCTCCAGACAATTCCGGAAAGTCAAGCTGGAGGCGGATCAAATCCAGAAAAGAAGACCGGCCATGCCGGAGCCTAACCAGGTAAAACCAGCCGAGCCGGCCAGAGGTAAGCCGGAGGCCCGTCCCCAGGTGATTCCTCGCCAGGCTGCGGCGGGGTTGGAAGTAGCTGTTGGGGAAATTGCAGAAGAACTGCCGTCGCTTCAACTAGATGTCCAAGAAAATGACTTTGACCAGACACCGTTCGACATGCCCACCCCGTCCCGTCCAGCGTTTCAGGAATCGACCGAACCGCCGGCAGAGATGCCCATGGGGCTTGAAATGGTCCTTGATGAGGGAGACCTTCAGGGTTCTTTTCCGGAACCTAAGATTGATACCGGGACTGAACCATTTGATTTCCTTAAAGAACTTGAATTAGAATTACCACCTCCACAATTGCTGCCTATGGCGGACGAGGTCCCCATACCTCCTGAAGAGCCGGTGTCGTTAGTTAATGTGACTCTGATATTAGATCAAAGTCCGCTATTTGCTCAACAACCCGCGCCGCCTCCGGAGCCCGAGTTACCTCCTCCGTCTGCAGTCATCGAACCCATGGCATTTGAAGAACCCCCGGCTTTTGGGGTCGCTCCGCCTGAACCCACCGTAGTGGAAATGAGGCTGGAGGAGGAAATTAGCCCTGAAATTATTCGCCCGGTTACCCCGGTGGTGCAAGAACTCCTTATACAAAAAGAGTCTCCGCCGGTCAAACCGGCCAGGCGAAAAGAAGTGAAACCGTCCGAACCTCCCATTCTTGGGGCTGGAGGCGCCATGCCGGCCACACATATTACTTCGGATTCCCTAGAGGACGTAGTCATCTCTTTGCAAGCAAGTTTTCAACAACTTGAGAAAAACATCGATCGATTGGAACCGCTTAAAGAAAAACTGGGCGCCGCGCCTCAGTTGAGAAAACTGTATTCCTACCTGGAAAAAACACAAACTGAGATTGCTTCCGCCATATATCTGGTCGGGGAACTGATTGAGCGTTTGCCTAAAGCTGTTTCTGCCATGCAGGCCGGAACCCAGGTGTCTGCCTCGGTACCGGCGGCAACTCCGGTTGCTGCGGTAGTGCCCGCGGATATCCCGGATCAAGATCGGCTGCTGTCCTTGGGACGGTATGTATACAGCCTATATGATCCCATCAAAGCCATGGCTGAGTACCTGGACCGGGTCAAGGAAGATCTGCCGCTGGATAATTCAGGCTTTTCCTTTCCTCCGCCCCTGTTTGACTCAAAGTTGTCCGATGACCCATTATCCCCAGGCTACCAGGGACAGGATGACGTGGCGGAAACCGACAAACAACTCGGACCACCCTCTTCTCCCGAAACTAGTCTCGATTTTATCCTGGAGGGGGAAGAAAACCGCCCCAGTGATTTGGATGAAGGACAACTTGCCGAAAAAACTGTGGCCAAAGAGCCGACCGGGTTTCCGGCTGAGGTTCGTCTGGTCGCGCTGGGGACGGGAATATTTGCCTTGCCTGCGGAATCATTTATTCGAGAGGTGAAAATATCCCCCGGTAAGGCCAAGACCCTGTCGGCTCGCGATTATATCATGCTAAAAGATATCAAGCCGTTGTTTGGAAATCTAAACAAAGACTTCATCGGTCCCATCGCTGAAATGAGCAAAGCCGAATTAAAGGATTTGGTTGTTCCTCGGGCGATTATTCCGGAAGGTTTGATCGCTGACTTTGATCCAAATGACATGACCAGGGTTAATGGGATTGTTTTCCTGATGCATGAAGGCCAGTATCGAGCTTTGTTTATCTGGCAGGAGCCCGATGCCATGCGATACAAAGTTATCTCAGGGGAATTTGCGGCCGCCAACCAGATTATCTCCGGCAAAGTCAAACTTGACAATAACGAGGAAGTGCCGCTTATCGATGTGAAAAAAATCTTCTCTTTGGAGTAGGGTGAAATTGTTTTTTCGCCTCGGAGTCCCGTCTGCCGAAAGGCCCTGCGGGTATGCCCGGGGTAATTAACTACCGGATATGACGTATTTGATTTATCTGTATCAGTTAGTTTATAATCCCCCGTTAAGGGGGATTATAATTTGGTAAGAGGGTGCAGCAAGCTTGCCGTGTTCTGAAAAAGCACTGCCCCTCCTGGTGGTGTTCTTGAGGCAACCGGCAATGAAGTCCTGCAAATAAATTAACTCATGGTTTTTTTATCTAAAAATTTACCACGTAAGGCAGATCGACGGTATAATTTCTTCGTTTATTTTTTTTGGCAGCGGAGCCACCCAGACTATGGAATGTGTTTTTGGTATTGATGTTGGCGGGACTAACATCAAGTTAGCCGTGATTGACCGGGAAGGGCAGATCCTTGATCACCGGAAAATCGCCACCCGGGCCAATGAGGGTCCGGATGCGGTGATATCTCGCCTGGCTAATGAGCTGACATCGTTCATTCAGGCTGATCAAGGTTGGCGGATTCGGGCGGTGGGACTGGCTGTTGCTGGAGCCATCGATGCCAGGGCCGGAGTGGTCATGGTGTCCCCCAATCTGACTGGTTGGCGTAACGTGCCGCTGGCCGAGCGCCTCTCCGAAATGACCGGCTACCAGGTCGTGGTGGAAAATGACGCGAACATGGCGGCCTTTGGGGAAGGGTGGCTGGGTGTTGGCCGCTCTTTTCAGTCTTTTTTGGTCATGACCTTGGGCACGGGAATCGGCGGGGGCCTGATTCTGGATGGCTGGGTCTGGTCCGGCCCGTTTGGTTGTGCGGGAGAGATCGGGCATATCACTGTGGATCCAGAAGGGTGGTTATGTAATTGTGGCAACACGGGTTGCCTTGAGACGATTGCTTCGGCTACCGGTGTTGTCAGGATGGCCTCCGAAATGTTAGCTCAAGGCGGCAGTCCGGTGCTGGAAAACCTGATCCATGAAAATGGGGATCGGCTCACTGCGGAAATAATAGCCACGGCCGCGTTTAAAGGAGATGCCCTGGCTAACCAAGTTTTTCAACGCGTTGGTCAGGTTTTGGGCTTGACCGCGGTGAACCTGTACAATCTACTGGGTCTGGAAATGATCGCTTTTTCCGGTGGCATGGCTGGCGCCTTCGACCTGCTTATCGGGCCGATGCGGGAAGAGATCAAACGTCGATCTCACATTTTACCTCCAGAAAATTTGAAACTCCTGAAAGGTATTGTAGGAGATGATGCCGGTACATTGGGTGCCGCTCGAATGGCCTGGCGCCACATTGACTTAGGTGAGCGTCCTGGTAGCCGGGTGAACTAACCAGGATCTCCCGGAACAATAAAAAGCTTGACCAGGCCGCAATTCTTTGATAATTCCGGTCTCGCCACCGAGTATTGAGAACGGTGATGACTAACGCTCAGGCGGGCAACACCAGCCGAGATTTACCTGTCAATTTTGAGGATGGGAGTATTCATGATCAAGAAAAGGATCACCCGAAAAGATCTGGTTAAGGCCCCA
>JADFYN010000161.1 GCA_015233055.1 Deltaproteobacteria bacterium | reverse complement strand
GATTAGTTTGCGCTGAGTCACCAGGTGATACCAGGTTAAGGGGAAAATCATCACCAGAAAGGAACTCAGGAAATTGTAATCCATAGTCACTGATTTGATTCGGGAGGGCGAGAAGATGTATTCCGCTATCCCGGTGGTGCAAAGAAGGAATCCAACAGCCAGGATGGAGTAGATGACGAACCGCAGTTGATAGCGGTCTCTGATGGCCAGGAAAGGAACGTACAGGAATAAGAACCCCATGATCATTTCTCCCCTGATTTTGGATAGAGCCAGCCGGGTGTCGGGTGACGTCAAGGCAGAAATAACGGCCCATCCAATGTAGGCCGGAATCAGAAGCTCTAAGCCGGTTGGGAGGATCAGCGGGCGACGTTCGGCTATGGAAAAGGCGATCAGAAAAAAAATGGCTGAAAATAGGGAGATATTTCGGACAGCGGTGGTATCCTTGAACGGAAGTATAAACGCGGTGGCGGCCAGGGAAAACGTTAAGAGAAGATATCCTAAGGTGCGTAGTCTACTATGTTTTATCTCTGTCCAGCAAATCAGTTGCGGCATCAATTACTTCCTTACGGGAATCGATTCTAAGCACACGGGGTGAACACAAGATTTATCTTCGCATGAAATACCGTCCATATAGGGGTGCCTGAGATATTTATGACGGCCTTTGGGGAAATAGGGCAACCTGGGCGCGGCCCGGAGCGGATTAATCGGGCCGAATAGGGAGAGGGTATTAGTCCCCAGCCCCGCGGCCAGATGAAGCGGCCCGGTGTCGTTGGAGATAACCAACCTGGCTCCGAGCAACAGCCGGGTCAAGGTCAGGACATCACTATTGTAGACACTAATGGGTGGCTTGGGCAATCCCTCAATTACCTTCGAAATCAACTTTCGTTCCCGCTTGATGCCGGTGACCACCACATCTATAGAGTGACGGTCCATTAGTTCCCGGATAACTTCACGAAACAAGTGGGGCGGGTAGCAACGTCTGATTTCATCAGTTCCGGGATGAACCACCACATATTCATGGTCCAGGTTGACACCCGCTTTAGAGAGTCTTTCCGCCGGCCGCGGGTCGGAGGCGGCGTTTTTGGCCAGGTGGTCAAGATTTATTGACTTATCTTGAATGGTCGCCCCGATAAAGGAAATTTTTTTGAGCTTATCGTCGATATGGTGATGGGGGTATAATCCCCTGGGATATGGGTAGGGACAGTTGAAGAGGAAACTAAAGGTCTTACCGGTCGGGCCGACTCGGAATGGGGCGCCGCTATAGTAGGCAATGATAGGTGCTTCCGGTTCGGTGCCCATAATTTCAATGGAGATGTCGAATGTCCGGGCCTTCATGGCCATCATTAATGGAATATGGGAAGGTATGCCTTTAAAGGTAAGAATTTCGTCAACTTCTTCCATACCTTCGACCAGGGCCGCGTATTTCCTGGTAACCACCACGGAGATCCGGGAACCTGGAAAGGACCGTTTTATTTCTCGGATCGCGGGCAGGCAAAAGAGGGTATCTCCCAATTTAGTTAAAATAATGATCAGGATTCCGGGGTTGTCTTCCGGGGTCGGCATCTGCTCATAGCTAGGGGCGTGGTCTTGCCCGTTCACTCGGGCTAAGAGAAAATGTCGAACTAACTTGGTAAAAAACAGTACCTTAAAATTCATGAGAGATTTTCACTAAAATGGTGCCAGTTGGCCAACATAATTTTTGCGGCGTTTGCAGCCTCATCTACGGTCACCCGGTTGACATGAATTTCATCCCGGACCAACGCCGTCTTTTCTCCCCAGGGCGACCAAATGGCCGTATTGGTCCGGCCAAAAATGCCCAGGACCGGGACGCCCAAAGCTGCGGCCACATGCATCGGCCCCCCCTCAAGTGAGATAAACAGATCCGTCAAAGAGACCAGGGCCGCGAATCCCTTCAGTGAGGCGGAAGTGAACAAAATCGGCGGCTGATCGGATAATCGGATCAGTTCTTTGACTACCTCTTTTTCCCCAGGGCCATAGGTATAAACCACCTTGGCCCCCAGGTCGCGCTCCAACAAGCCGGCCAGACGCAAGAATTTTTCCGTGTCCCACCAGCGGTCGTCTTCCACTCGGCCGCTTAAACTGACCCCGACCAGCGGACCGGTCCGTTTTGAGCCAAAGTGTTCTAATAGACACTGCTCAGCCACGGCTATATCCGATGGTGGCACAAAGAAACAAAGCTTTTTATGACCTTCGCCCGCGCCGACCTTCTTGACAATTCGCAAAGCCCTCTCCACCTCGTGAATCGGGTCCTCGATCGGGTTCACCGGCAGGTTGTAAAAAAAATCAAATTGGGCTTTATTGGCGGGCGGCTTAACCCCCACTCTAACCCCGGCCCGACTGGCGAACACCAGCCAGGCCAGCGAGGCCGAAAAAGTGGATCGAATGCCCAGGGCCAGATCAAACCGGTCCCGCTGGATGGCCCTGATGACCTGCCATTGTTTCCACCAGGCGAGCACCCGGCTTTTGTAACGGCCGTGCTTGGCCTTATCATAGACGTATACTGTATCTATCCAGGGCAGCCCGGTGACCACGTCTTCGGCCAATCGGCAGACCAAAACAGCCAGGTAAGCTTGGGGAAATCTGAGCTTCAGGGCTTCCAAAGCCGGGATGGTGCAGACCGCATCCCCGATATTGTCATTTCTGACCACCAGGATGCGCGAAAACTGATCCGGAACATCTGAAAGAGGCTGGTCCTTCAAGGAACCAAACATCATCAGCCGGTATATTGGGGCCAATATTTTGCCCAACCATTTACGCCAGTTCGGGTTCATTTGTGCTCGGCCACCTCATTGATGACAGACATAATCTTAGCCACGTTTTCCTGAATGGTTAATCCAGCGACCCGAGCAATGGCTGCCCGGCCCATGTTCCGGCGGGTAGTCTCGTCAGCCAGCGATTCGATCTGGTCGGCTATCTGGTCCGGATTTGTGGGATCTGACACCACCAGGCCGTTCACTCCAGGTTCGACCACTTCCGAGACACCACTGATGCGGCTGGTAATGACGGGCAGACCGTGGGCCATGGCCTCCAGGCAGGCTATCCCAAATGGCTCATAAATACTTGGAAAAACGAAGATATCACATCCGAAAAAGCGGCTGAAAGGCTCCGTCACCGGACCGGTAAAGAAGACTTTGTTTAAAAGACCAAGAGACGAAACCAGATGCCGGTATGGTCGCGGGCTGCCGCGGCCGACCACGAACAGGGCCGGTTTGATCCCTCTAATGATCAGCCTGGGCATGGCCTTGATGATAAAGTCCACACCCTTCCGGTTGAAGCCGGAACCGACGAACAGGAGCAGCAAATGATCGTCAGACAGGTTGTACTCATTTAAAAGTGCATCTCGGCCGGCCTGCCGGGCCTCCTCCCCTGGGGGAGCAACCGGAACAATGGCGTTGTGGATGACGGTGATTTTGGAGTCGGCCAGGCCGTAATGCCTGATCATTTCTTCTTTGCACCGGTGTGATATGGCGATGACCTTTTTTAATTTCGGGTCTTGAAAAAGGCGCCGTTCGATCCACAGGTAGCACAGGTGCAAGGGATTAATGTGAAAAGTAATTCTTTTCCACCAACCTGAAATCTGTCGCCGCTGCCGCAACCATTCCTTGTGGCATCCGTCCTGGGCGTAAAAAATATCTTGCAACAGAGTCCGTTCGATACTGAGCACGGCGTCATAATCATGGCCGGTTAAGAGCTTTTTGCACCGGAGGGCGAAACTGAGCACTCCGATAAAGGAAAACAGCTTTATCTCATTGACCCGATGGAAAAACAATCCAGGCTGCGCGGAGGCCTGCCATTTGGACGCATAAATATGGACTTCATGCCCTAAACCCAACAAGGCCTGGATAATAAGGTTCAGGTATAGTTCCGCCCCACCGAATGGGGTGTAGCTTCTTCTGATGATGGCCAGTTTCAAACGTCCTGCTCCTTGTGAGCCTCCCGATTGACGCCGCAGTGTAACAAAATGATGTTGGATATACCCCGTCGCCCGGAAAAAAGCAAGTAACTATAGTGCCGGACATAATTTTTTTGGCTTAAATTCTTCTCCAGCCGGGCGGTTAAGACGGAACTCCGGCAGAACTCCCTCTTTATTGAATGCAAAACTTGATTTCTTATTTATACAGGTCAAACATCGCCTTGGCCACCTGGCAGCAAAACGGCGACTCATATTGGCCATGATATGAATTGTAATAGGTTACGGGATCTTTTATAAGCACGGCGCCATACTTCTGCTGAATCTTGGCATCAACGTCCACCAGCGCGACATTGGCTCCTCCGCGGCTCCTGAAATCATCGTAGGCCACCTGGGCATTAATGGCAAACTTGACGATTGGGTCACCCGAACCACCGCACAAGGTGATCGGCGCCTTGGGATTCCAACCGAGCAAATCCTGCTTTTTGCCCGCGACGGTCGTGCCGTTATTTGGATTAGTGACCAGGTCATTCAAGTAGGTCGATAAGAACATGGCGTCCCGAGCCTGGGTCGGCGTGCCTCCCGGCAGCAGCTTAGCCAGGGCCGTTGGGTCGAGGAGCGTCGGTAATAGAGTTTCGATATAACTGTCATATGGTGGATTAAATACGTCGGAAGCCTTACTATACACATTCCCGTAAACTTTTTGCCAGGAGGTAATCTCAAACGCCACGTTTCGCGGCACATCGTTGCTGATCGGGTGAGTCACCCCGTCGACCAGTGCCGCCGATATATAGTAGGGACCGGCCAGGTGAGCAGCCGCCACCAGATTGAATTCTCCAGAATTTTCCCGCTCGATGGCGCGTTGTGTGGCCATAGCGGCATGACCGCCCTGCGAATAACCGGTGAGCATGACCTTGCCGTTTAGAGCCAGGCCCAATGACGAAGCTGCCTGTCGCGCGGCTCGGATCGAGTCAATGACCACACTTGCTTCCGAGTCCGCATGACAATAGGGGTGATAAGGATAGCCGGACAGGGCGTAACCAAGATAATCGGATGCCACCACCGCGTAGCCTTGGGCCGCAAAAAATGTCATTAATAAAATTGTTTCAGGGTCTTGAGGATTTGCCGTAGTGTGCATCTTGAACAGGTTCGTGACTCGGCCATAAGCGACCAGCGGAAACGGTCCCGAGCAGCCGGCCCCGCTGGGAATCAGAATCGCGGCCGACGCATTGGTCATCTCCCCTGGTTGCACTCCCGGTGTCTGATAGTTAATTTGGGCCACCGTGACATCGCATTTGGCTGGGCCCGTTAATGTCTGCAAACCCGCCGCGGTGGTTATCGCATCAAGTTGCGCGGTGGTCCATGTGCCGCCTATGACAGTTGGTTCTCCAATCAGGCTTCCGCGAGGGTTGGGGTTATCGTTGTTTCCGCCGCACGCAGCTAAAATCAGACCGGCAAGGATGGTCAATCCATATTTGCGGTAATTCATCCCGGGCCTCCGTAATTTTTGTTAGTTGCACCCTTATGGCCGTTCAAATCATCATTCTACCAGAGGCGATAATCCTGGAATTCAGGTTGAAGACGTGACTTCCAGGAAAGCCGACATGACCATTTCGGGCGTCAACAACCGCATACAATCGTGGCGCCGACAGACCTTGATCTGGCAAGGCCGCGGACAATCCAGCGGAACTATTAAGGGCACAAAAGGAGCCACGGAATCAAGTCTACCAAACATGTCCGGCGAGGCAGGTCCGAACAGGGCCACAGTCGGAAGACCCAAAGCCAGGGCCATGTGCATCGGACCACTGTCGGTGGTGATCATGGCCCGGCAGTGCTGCAAAATGCCGGCCGCGCCCATGACCGAAACCCGACCGCACGCGCTGATGACCCGGTCGGGAAAGGCGCCGGCCAATTCTTCCGCGGAAGTCTTTTCCTGCTTCCCGCCGAATATGATGATGCGGCAGTCCGTTTCATTGATTACCCGAGCTAAAAAGTCCCGGGCCGGATCCATGGGCCAACATTTGGCCGGATAGCTGCCGAAGGGATGAAATCCAAGAAGATGATCTGCTGAAGACAAGTTGACCTGCCGGCAGAATTGAGCCGCCTCGATTTCGGCCGAGGGCGGGAGGAACAGATCCATTTTCCGGCTGGGCATGGGAATCCCCGCTGCGGCCAGGAAATCCCCTCTCAGATCGATGTAATGTCCTGGTGGATTTCTCTTGGGGACGGGCCGCGTCAATAGAAAGGCAAACCGGCTTTCGGCCCAACCCACTCTGACCGGAGCGCCGGAAAGATAGACCAGCGGCACCGAATCGGGATCATTGGCGTGCAGAATAATGGCCAGGTTGAACCGCTCGCGGCGGAGACGTTTGATCAATGGAATTAATTTTTTGAATTTCCCAGGGTGGATGATAAAGTCGTCAATATAGGGGTTCGAGGCCAATAACTCCGTCCGGCGGCGATCCACCATGGCTACAATCCGGGCCTGAGGTCTGGCTTGTCTCACCGCTCTGATGGCCGGGGAACACATCAGGGTGTCACCAATGGCCGTAGTGGCGACCAGGAGGATCCTCTTCTCCCGACCCTGGGCCAATTGCTCCGCCGGTGGTTCTTTTTGGGGGAAAATACGAGCCACCAGGAGAAATATAGACCGAAGTAGATGCAATACAATGAAATTAAACATTAGTTATTGATCCTATGTGCGCTTAAATCAAATCCGCAGATTGCACCAGGTTGCGCAGATTAAAAAATACGTTAGTCTTTTCCATCTGCGTTCATCTGCGAAATCTGCGGATTCATTTCTGTCTGCCAATCAATAAAACTCGTTGAACCCAGGTAATGGTAATCAAACAAGTATGGGGCAAGACCGTCAGAGGACGGAGAAATATTACAGGTATTCGTCCAGCACCGGGATGACTTCGGCCACTGTTAGTTCCTCAAGGCATCTTGACTTTTTTGATCCCTGACATCCATCTCGGCCACAGGGACGACAATCCCAATCTTTCTTGATCACCCGGTGACCTTCTCCCCAGGGACCCCAGTTGAATTCCCCGGATGGGCCGAACAAGGCCACCACCGGAGTGCCCACGGCCGCGGCTAAGTGCATGGCCACGGTATCCACCCCGAAGAAGAGATGGGCCAGGGAGCTAACCACGGCGAGCTGCTTTAGGGTGGTCTGACCGGACAGGTCAACCGGAGTGCAGTGCAAGGCCTGCTTGATGTCCTTCATGTAAGCCAGTTCACGATCCGCCGGGCCGCAGGTGAGGATTACTTCCGCCCCCCGGTTCAGGATCAGGTGGTCAATGAGTTCAGCCACATGCCGGGCCGGCCAGGCTTTGAACAGCCACCTGGACGCGGGGTGGATGTGGATGAGCGGTCTGTCCCGGCGACAACCGAGCTGATCCAACCGTTGATTGACATAATCTATGTCTTTTTCAGTGAAGAAGATGTCGACCTTTCGGTCGGGATCAGCCACGCCCAAGGCCCTGACGGCATCAAGATTCTGATCGACCATATGGGCCCGCTGATCCTGGGGATAATAGAGAAGATCATAGACCAGATGCTTGCCCAGGATGCCCTGGCCCTGGGGGTCAAGGCCCACCTTGATTCCAGCTCCGGACACAAAGGCCATAACCGCCCCGCGGTCCCCTTCGGTCAGGTTGATGACCAGATCAAAATCTTTTTTCCGCAGCCCGAAAGTGAAAGCCGTTTCAGCCCACAGCCGCCGCCACCTGGGGAGTTTTTTCCATTCCAGGTCAAAGACCAGAACGTCATCCACCGCCGGGTTTAGGGTGAGCATCTCTTCGGTCCCGGAGTAGACCAGGGCAGTGACGGAGGCGTGGGGAAAGGCGTTCTTTAAGGCCCGAGCCACGGGTGCGGTCAATAAGACATCACCGATGTGACGCAATTTAATGAACAGAATCTTCTTAATCTTGGTTGGGTCAAGGTGCATGGCCGCGGCGCTCCGGGTTCAATCAGGGGTGTCCAGATTCCAATATTT
>JADFYN010000160.1 GCA_015233055.1 Deltaproteobacteria bacterium | reverse complement strand
GGTTGGGGCGGTGATTGTTAATGACGGCCGGCTGGTCGGTCGGGGCTATCATACCCGATTGGGCGCCCCCCATGCCGAGGTAGAAGCCATCGCTGCAGCCGGATCGAGGGCCGCCGGCGGGACCATCTACGTCACCTTGGAGCCGTGTAATCACTATGGCCGGACTCCTCCTTGCACCGAGGCTATCGTGAAAGCCGGGCTAAGACGGGTGGTGGTAGGTATGCCGGATCCGAACCCGAGTGTCATCGGCGGCGGGGCGGAACACCTCATAGAGCATGGACTTGAGGTGACTCAAGGGGTTTTGGAATCGGCTTGCCGGGAACTCAATTGCGCCTTTATCAAACATGTCACCACCGGAATGCCTTACGTGACGGTCAAGGCCGGAGTGACTCTGGATGGGAAGATCGCCACCTTTTCCGGGCAGAGCAAGTGGGTCACCAGTGTGGAATCTCGTGGTTACGTGCACCAACTTCGCCATGGTTATGATGCCATTATGGTCGGCCGTGGAACGGTCGCCGCCGATAATCCCGACCTGACGACCCGGCTGCCGTTTAAAATGCCGGACCAGGTCCCCAGGAATCCCTTGCGCGTCGTAGTCGACAGCCAATTGTCTCTACCGATTGACATCCAGGTCTTCACCAATCTGATTGAGAGCCGTACCGTCCTGGCCTGCGCGGGCCATCCTAACCCTGAAAAGGAGCGGCAACTCCGGGAAATGGGTGTAACCTTGATTTGCACCTCTCCCGACCAACGCCGAGTGGACTTAAAAGCTTTGCTCATGGAGTTGGCTCGAATGGGCGTATCCTCCGTGTTGGTGGAGGGCGGAGGAGAATTGAACTGGTCGTTGTTCAGTCAGGGCCTGGTGGACAAGGTGATGTTTTTCTTGGCTCCCAAGATCATCGGGGGCAAGGATGCCGTTAGTGTGGTGGCCGGGATGGGCTTTGAAAATATGGCCGCAGGCGTCAGGTTAGGCCCGCTTAAGATCACCCGTCTGGAGCGGGATATCTTGGTGGAAGCAGAGGTGTTGAGAGAATCCGGTGCGGTTTTTCCGTGACGATATTCTAAATAGTGTGCTATGGTGATAAACATCATCAAGCTGGCCGAGAGGATGAATGGGCAACCATGCCTCGCCGATTCCGCTTTGAACTACCTTGTAAAAAGAAAACAATATGTTTACCGGATTGATCGAAGGCTTGGGACGGATTAAACGGATCGACCGACCGGGTGGTCAACTGCGGCTGACCATTGAGGCCGAATATGACCTTAAGGATTTTGTCCTGGGTGAAAGCATCGCTGTCAGTGGGGTGTGTCTAACGGTGGTGGCCTTTAGCGGCCGCTCGTTCAGCGTGGATGTCTCTCAAGAGAGCGTCTCCCGGTCCGGCCTGGGCCGCCTGCGGATCAATGATCCGGTCAATTTAGAGAGGGCCCTCAGGCTGTCTGACCGACTGGGTGGACATCTGGTGTCGGGTCATGTGGATGGCCCGGCGCAACTGGTTAAGCGAGATGAAGTCACTGGATCCATTCGGTTCGTATTTTCCATGGAGCCGGCCTTGATGCGTTACGTCATTCCCAAAGGCTCGATCACCATTGACGGTATCAGTCTGACGGTGAATGAATGTGACCGGCAGACTTTTTCGGTCAATGTCATCCCGCACACGGCCAAGATGACCACCATTGGCTGGAAGCGGCCTGGGGATGTGGTCAATATTGAAACAGACTTGATCGGGAAGTACGTGGAGAAATTGCTGACGCCGACAGCGGGAGCAAGATCTGGAATAGATTTGGAATTATTGGGGCAAGCCGGATTCTTAGGATAGTTTCAGTTTACACGTTACAGGTTACAGTTTACACGTTACAGTTTACAGGTTATAGGTTACAGGTTACTGATCAATGTCATTGACTGTCGGATCACAGGCTTGGTGTGCGCATTACCCAGGGTAAGCGTAGCGCCACCCTGAAGGCGGAATCTGCCGGCTGACTCTCGGTTGGGGATAATGATTCTCTTGTGAAAACACTATCAACCAGCAACATGTAACGGGCAACCAGCAACATGTAACATATAACGGGCAACGAGCAACATGTAACGAGCAACAAGCAACAAGCAACAAGCAACCAGTAAGAAAGGATAAAGATTATGGGTGTGGCCAAGATTGAAGAGGCCATTGCAGATATCCGAGATGGCAAGATGATCATCCTGGTAGACGATGAAGACCGGGAGAACGAGGGCGACCTGACCATAGCCGCAGAAAAGGTGACCCCGGAAGCCATCAATTTTATGCTCAAGTACTGCCGTGGCCTGATTTGCCTATCTCTTATCTCGGATCAATTGGAAAAACTGAAGCTGCCCATTATGGTCCGGGATAACCGATCTCCATTTCAAACGGCCTTCACTGTCTCCATTACGGCCAGAAAAGGCGTGACTAAGGGAATGTCGGCACGGGATCGGGCTACAACCATTTTGGCCGCGGTGGCCGATGAGGCCAAACCCGAGGACCTGGTTCGACCAGGGCAGATATTTCCGCTGCGAGCAAGGCGTGGCGGGGTCCTGGTCCGCACCGGACAGACGGAAGGTTCGGTGGATTTGTCCAGACTGGCTGGGCTTAAGCCGGCCGGCGTGATCTGCGAGATTATGAAAGACGACGGGACCATGGCCCGGATGCCGGATTTGGAGATTTTTGCCGAGAAATATGGGTTCAAGATCGCCACTATCGCCGACCTGGTGGCCTACCGGATGCGAACCGAGTCCTTTGTCCATCGGGCCGCGACGACCGTGTTAAACACCAAATACGGCCAGTTTAACGCCATAGCTTATGACAATGATATCGATGACTATCAGCATGTGGCCCTGTACAAAGGAGCCATTTCTCCGGACAAGGATGTCCTGGTCCGGGTCCATTCCGAATGCCTGACCGGCGATGTTTTCGGATCTCTCCGGTGCGACTGCGGTGATCAACTGCATGCAGCCCTGGAAACCATCGAGCGGGAAGGTTCGGGTGTCTTGCTGTACATCCATCAGGAAGGCCGGGGAATTGGCCTGATCAACAAACTCAAGGCCTACCGTCTTCAAGACCAGGGCCAGGACACGGTGGAAGCCAATATCAGCTTGGGTTTCAAGCCGGATCTACGGGATTACGGTATAGGGGCTCAGATCCTGGCCGACCTGGGGGTTCGCCGGATGCGGCTAATGACTAACAACCCCAAGAAGATTATTGGGTTGGAAGGATATGGTCTGACGGTCACGGAACGGGTCCCTTTGACCGTTTGCCCGGCCCCGGACAATGTTTACTATTTGAGAACAAAATGCCTGAAACTGGGCCATTTATTGGATCTTTAAAAAACAAACCGCAGAAGACGCGGGGGCACAGAGAGCGCAGAGGTTATGGGCAGGTATTTTTAATTTTTGCGTCAGTCGCGCTGGGTTGTGGGCGCTGGAAGAAAGGAATCAAATGGACGTGATCAAAACATATGAAGGCAAGCTGATACCCGAGGGACTAAGATTTGCCCTGATCGTAGCCCGGTTTAACAATTTCATCACCGACCGCCTGGTGGAAGGGGCCATAGATGCGCTCAGCCGCCATGGGGTCAGCCATGAAGACATCGCCATATATAAGGTGCCCGGGGCTTTTGAGATTCCGCTGGTGGCCCTGCAGGTGGCGCAGCAAAAGAAATATCAGGCCGTGATTTGCCTGGGTGCGGTGATTCGGGGATCCACCCCCCACTTTGATTATGTGGCGGCCGAAGTCTCCAAAGGAATTGCCCATGCCTCTCTGGAAACCGGAGTGCCGATCATCTTTGGCGTCATCACTACCGACACCATTGAGCAGGCCATTGAACGGGCCGGGACCAAGGCCGGCAACAAAGGCTGGGGCGCAGCCATCTCGGCCATCGAAATGGCGGATTTGATGCGTAACATGGCTGAGTAATGGCGCCATAGGCGTCACTGTGTCATAAATTATCCCGAGTCAAGGGGAGTATCTAAAGGCCGGCTTAATGTCGGCCTTTGGCTTAGTGGTTATCGATTAAAACAAATCATAATAGGGATGAATAGGGGCAAGATTATACCCTACTCTACATGGCTGTAATTGACGCTTCTGCGCGCACCGGTTTCCGGATTAAAGACAACGAGCAACGGACAACCCGCAACACGCAACCCGCAACACGCAACCCGTAACACGTAACACGCAACCAGCAATTCGGGGAATTCTTCAATGCGGCTAAATGTAAACATTATATTGATAATTATTTCATCATGTTGCCTATTCATGTCCGCCGACGTGGGCTGCGGGGCTGAGATCAAGATTGGGGTGCTGGCCAATCGGGGTCCAGAAGCCTGTAAAAAGATGTGGGGCCCGACTGCAGCGTACTTATCGTCGAAGTTACATGGCTACACCTTTAGGATTGTTCCATTATCATTTGATGAAATCCCTTCTTCCGTCCGAAAGGAGGAAATTGATTTTATACTTGTCAATCCATCTATTTACGTTGATCTTGAACTCAGCTATGGAATCTCACGTATCGCGACCATTAGAAACGATTCTTCCATCACCTATCCGGTTTACGGTGGTGTAATTTTTGTCAGATCGGACAACCCCAAGGTGAATAACCTGAAAGATTTAATCGGTAAACGGTTTGTAGCTGTTGACCGGACTTCACTAGGCGGCTGGCAAGCTGCCTGGAGGGAATTGAAACATGGGGGAATTGACCCAGATAAAGATTTCAAAAGCATATCGTTCTTGGGGAGTCACGAATCGGTTATCCAAAATGTGTTGGACGGCGGGGCCGATGCCGGGACAGCCAATAGTGATGTGTTCGCTGAGTTATTACGAAATGGCAAGATTAAACGAAGAGACTTCCGGATCATTGTTCCTGAATGGGTTACTCTGAACAAAGATGAATTCTCCTATCCGGTCAGCACGAGACTTTACCCGGACTGGCCCTTTTCAAAACTGCGCAAGACGTCCGAGGACTTATCCACAAAGGTGGCTATCGCCCTTTTAAGCATGAGTCCCGATGAGGAAGCAGCACGCCTGGCTGATGCGCATGGCTGGTCGTATCCACTCAATTATCAAAGCGTCCATGAATTAAAAAAAGAATTAAAAATAGATAGTTACAAAGATTACGGCAAAATAGCTACGAGTGATATTTATAAGAAACACAAGATGATGATATGGCTATCTATTTTTATATTCTGCGCTTTGCTGTCGGCATCAATTGTCTTGGCCTATTTATATCGCGAGACCATACTGGCAAAAAATAGACTAAGGAAAGAAAAGGAGACGGCTCAAAAGTACCTGGATGTGGCGGGGGCAATTCTCTTAATTATCGATTGTGATCAGCAGGTTGTTCTCTTGAACAAACGAGGATGCAACATCTTAGGCTTCCGTGAAGAAGACGTCATCGGAAAGAATTGGTTCGACAATTTCATTCCCCAAAAAATTGGTAATGAAATGAAAGAATTATTCACCAAAATAATTACCGGAGAAATAGATCAGGACAAGAGTTTTGAAAGTGCGGTGTGCAACAAACGCGGAGAGGAAAGGTCTATTTCCTGGTACTATACCATCTTGATGGATGAAGATAGCCATAGACCGTCTGTTTTATGTTCCGGAGAAGATGTCACTGAGCGTAACAACCTAATTGACCGGCTGCAAAGTGCTCTGTCTGAGGTGAAGACCTTAGGTGGCTTGTTGCCTATCTGCTCTCACTGCAAGAGCATCAGGGATGATAAAGGATATTGGAGTCGGCTGGAGGCATACATATCAAGGCGAACCGACGCTGAATTCACACATAGCATTTGCCCTGAATGTGTTAAAGAATTCTATCCCGACCTGGGTGACCATGAAGATTTTAGCTGAGTCTTTATCCGATTACAATTACCCGGCATATTTTATAAGAATAATTGATTATACCTCGAACGGCCCTGATTGTCCTTTTTTGATCCCGGCACCCTGGGTAAGGGCGGCACGCCAAATAGTCAATTGGAACCGTTCAAAGTATAAGTTGCAGCATCTGGGCCGCCTTCTACCGGGCTAAAAATCTTTGAAGTCGTCTCCGTCCATCGGGATCACTCGACCGGGATGAATCTCTCGGGTAGCTTTGGCCATTGCCGGTTTGGCTCTGTTCGGCCTGGGTGGGGCCGCCTTAACCGGTATCGGTAACCGGCTGCCCGATCCAGTCCCGGTCCTGGCAGATGTTTTTCCCTCTACTCGTTCCTCTTTCCCCCGGCCCTCCAGCAACGCCTCCAGAGAAGCTACGAAGACCTGTAATTGATCCGCCTGGGCGGTCATTTCCTCTGAGGCTGAAGCCGATTCTTCGGCGTTGGCCGCGTTTTGTTGGGTCACCTTGTCCATCTCGCCGATGGCTTTGGTAATACCGCTGATGCCTTCGGATTGTTCCCGTGAGGCGACGGTGATTTCTCCGATTAACTCGCCGACTTTGGTCACACTGCCGGCCACCTGGGAGAAAGCCCCACTCGTCTGAGAGACCAACGAGGTCCCCTCCTTAATTTTTTTGACGATTCCTTCAATTAGTGAAGAAGTGTTTTTGGCTGCCTCGGCTGCCCGCAAGGCCAGATTCCGAACTTCATCCGCCACCACGGCAAATCCGGCTCCGGCTTCTCCGGCCCGGGCCGCCTCCACCGCCGCATTCAAGGCCAGGAGATTGGTCTGGAAGGCGATCTCGTCTATGGTCTTGACAATCTTTGAGGTCTGATCACTGGCCTGAGATATTTCGTCCATCGATTTGGTCAATAGGACCATGGAATTATTGGCCGAGCCAACCACGTCGGTTGTCCCTTTCATCAAATCATTGGCCTGGCGGGCATTGTCGGCGTTGCGGCCGGTCATGGATGACATCTCTTCCATCGATGAGGAAGTCTCTTCGAGTGACGCGGCTTGTTCCGATGCCCCCTCAGCCAGGGATTGGCCGGCCGAAGAGATTTGAGACGATGCCGAGGCCACCTGGCCGGCGCTTTCCTTCAGCCCGTCGATGATCCTGGTAATCGGCCGGGTGATTGACCGGCTGGTCAATAGGGCGACTAAAATGACGGCCAGGAGGCCGATGCCGCCGGCGATCATGATTAACCGGGTTATGGTGGTGATCGGGGCGAATGCTTCGGCTTCGTCGATCTCGGCGATGATGGCCCAGTTGAGACCAAAAACAGTGAGCGGATCATGGGCCGACAGAACCGACTGGTTGTTGAAACCGGTGATCAAGTGATTCCCATCTTTGCCGGCCAGGGATTCCCGGGTGGCCACCGTATCCACTTTCCCGTTGGCTGGATTGGCAAAGGAGGCCTTGACCGAGCGATTGGTCTTGTCCAGAAACGAGTCTGACCGCATCAGATAGTCCGGACCGACCATATACACATCACCGGTCTTGCCCATGCCGGTTCGTTCTTGCATGATGGCGTTAATAGCCTCGATGGGTAATTGCAGGACCAGCACTCCGACTGTTTTGTCGCCTTTCTTAACCGGTGCGCCCACAAAGGCGGCTGGTTCATTATTGGACGGGGCGTATGCTTCAAAGTCCTGGAGGGTCGGATTGCTCAAAGCTTTCTTGAAACATTTGCCCACGACACTGTCTTTCAATGGGCCGATGACTATATTCTGGCCTAAGTCCGGTTTCTTACTAACGGAATAAACCACGTCGCCGTCTTCTGCGATAAGCATCACATCATAATAACCGGACATTTTCTTGTATTGTTCCAGCCAAGGCCCATACTCGGCGGCCAGGGCTTTCCATTTCGGACCGTCCACCTTCTTACCATCGGTCATATAGGCTGCCTCGAAGGACTCCAGCGCGGCCACCAGCCAATTGTTCGCGGCCAGAACCGTGACATCGCCCATTCGGTCTTTGAAGTATATTTCAATTTGGTTCTTTTTGATCATTTGAACCGCCTCGAGCTTCTCAGAGACGTCCTCAGAAATAGCCCGGCGGG
>JADFYN010000015.1 GCA_015233055.1 Deltaproteobacteria bacterium | reverse complement strand
TGGGCAGAAAACGAAAAGTCACCTCAATATTACTTAACGTCTCTGCCCCGTATGACGCCAGATGTTCCTGGCGAATAAGGCAAACGGGCAAAAGCCTAGGACGTTGTCGAGGTGACCTTCTTCTTATAAATTAACCATGAAATAGAAATTGTCAACCTGATTACATGGTATTACGGTTATGCCATTATATCAATGAGAGAACCGACCGTTTGGCCTTTCATATTCGCACCTGGTGTGGAGGCGGCTTGAGAGACACCTCTATTATCATCAGAGTCGCCGTCGTTTTTGACCTGGCGAGCAACTGGTGAGGCAGCCTGGAGGGGTTGATAGGCCTGGATAGCTGCAAAGCTTCCCGATAAAATTGAATTGAGCATCATAATCACACCTCCTACTGAGATGTATAACGCACGGCAATGGATAGCTGAACTCTGGTCTTTCCGTTAGTATCGGCTTACTAATCTTTTTCTTTAAACATTAAAAGGACGGCGGTAAGGATTCTGGTTAAAACTACTTTTTTGTACTGGGCCGTGCGGAATAGATTGAGTATGACCACCGAATGGTTTATCGTTCAGTCAGCAAGAAGCCCCGGTGAGCTTTGAATTCTCATTGGAGCGTTATCTATGAAATGGTTGGTGATGGTTGTTGTGGTAATATGGGCTATATCGTTGGTGGAACGGATGCACCTGGCGATGCCGTTATTTATCGGCAGGAATAAGTTTTAAGGTGGGTATTTGGGTGTAAGTCTTCTTCGTCACAACGGAAAAATTCAAATTGAAAAGCCAACCGGTGAAGACTGGCTTTTTTTGCGGCGCTTTCGTTCCGGCCTGGTCAATGTATCTGGCCCCGGGGGTGGTCAAATAAGCTGGTCCCGAATACTTGGTAATTTGGTAACCTGGGACAATTTGCGGCTGGTTGCACGTTTGTTGGGGTCGCCCCAGATTGGAGCGGCGTACTGGTAAGGAACGCTTTGAAATAATCCAGATGGAGGTGAAACCCGTGAATAATCTTTTTGCCCAGGCCCAAAAACTGGCCGACAAGGGCCGATGGGACGCATGTCGATCCGTCTTGAAGGCCGGTCTTGAGTCCATGGCAGCGGAAGACCGGGAACGGATACTCGAAAGCGATTATGAGAAGCTCCGGCGATGGTTCGTTTTGATGACTAACGCCAAAATAGATGAGAGCTACACAACGGACCCGTCACCGATCCAGGATTTCTTTGCAGCCGTGAGGAGGAAGGTGACGGAAGGTAGACACAATGGGTACTGATCTATTCCGCCAGGCTCAAAAAATGGGAGCAAAGGACAGGCTGAAAGCTGCAAAGTTCGTCCTGGAAACCATAATCGAGACGATAAGACAAGCTTGCCGGCTACACTCAATGCCCACATTGAAAAAGTATTCAATTGGTCGCTATGCCGGTAGAATATCGGTGATGAGGTGAGGGCGTGATAAGAGGGAACTGATGCAGGAATGAACCTTGAGGATGACATAGCCGGGACCATCCTCTATACCGGGATACTCCAGGCCTTTTTTTAGTGCGCCCGGCAGAAGATGGATTGGTGGACCTTCATAATAAGTTATGCTCATCGGGGCATTAGATGACGTTTCCCAGCAGAAATCTTTGAACACTTTTCTCCAGCGTTCCCGGATGAACCGTCAATTTCTCCAGGCAATGGTGACAGAGATTAAGCAGGTTTTCGGTCTGGGAAATCTCGCCCCCGCAACCGGAATTATTATTTCCGCATAGGTCACAACGTTCGGGTCGAGGCACCCCGGCTTCATTGCTTTTCTTCAGCGTTCCCGGACGAACCATCAATTTTTTCAGGCAATGGGGGAGATTAAGCAGGTTTTCGGTCTGGGAAATCTCGCCCCCGCAACCGAAATTATTATTTCTGCATGGGTCACAACGTTCGGGTAGAGGTACCCCGGCTTTATTCCTCATAGTCATTGTTTTCATTTTGTTGTCCTCCGGAATGGGTTGATTCTTGGCCCAGGATCTGTCATAAGCCTTCAGGGCGCCATATCCGGAAGCTGCCTGGCCCATAGGCAGAATGACTGCCTTTTTTCTGGTAGCAGTCCTGGATCTATCCGGCAGCGAAGGATCTGATGATCAATATGGCGGTGCACCTGCTTTTTTTAGGCAACATGTTTTCTGGGTCTTCTCTAACTAGTTATTATCCCAGATTCTGAAAAAATTTTCAATAGGCAGAGACCATCATTTCAATAGGCAGAAATCCCGAAGATCGGGAGATTTGCCCGATTGCCTCGTAGCTATTCAGGGGTAGTATAATGATAACAGCCTATAATCAAACTAACCTCTGGTTTTTATCCGTTCAAGTATTTTTCAACGGCCTCAGTCAGGGTGGGGCAAACAATGGTTTTTTCTTTGGGTGAGCTACCGGCGGTTGCCGGAGCGCCGGTCGATGACCAACAGGGCATAAGACGCTGGAAAAGACAAGGATTGTTCTTAGTTGGATAGATGACCAGGCACTTCCGGCTATAGAGCGCCGGGCCGTCTGAAGGAGTAAGACGGAAGAGCCTTTATTTTTTGCCATACTGCGGTGCTGATCAAATGGCCCCTGGTGACATGGCTGTTGGCCTACCCCAATTAGGAGGGATCTATGTTTTTGATATCTTTCTTAAAGATTAGCGTCGTTATTTTAGTTCTTTGCTGTGCTATCCCAGCTTCCGGAGCGGGCAAAATCTACCTTGGTGTATTCGACAATGATAAGGAAAAGAGTCTTAGCGATCTTTCTGGTGTCAAAAAATTTGAGCAAGATGCCGGCAAGAAGGTGGCAATTATTCATGTGTTTCAAGCATGGGGTGCCCTTGATGGAAGGAATCAGTTTGATTCCAACGCCATGGATATGATTCGCAAACACGGCTCTATACCGCTTCTCACCTGGGCGCCACGAGCATTACATAAGAAGGAGAACCAGCCGGAGTTTGCTTTGCGAAATATTATAGACGGCAAATTCGACGATTACATCACAAAATACGCCCTGGACATTAAGGCTTGGGATCATCCACTCTTTCTTCGCTTTGCGCATGAAATGAACGGTACTTGGTATCCATGGTCGGAGACTGTGAATGGTAATCACACCGGTGAATACGTTCAAGCGTGGCGTCATGTTCACGATATCTTCAGTCGAGAACATGTCCGAAATGTAACATGGGTTTGGTGCCCGAGTCGGAAACAAACTAACCCACAGAAGTTGCACAATCTTTATCCTGGCGACGAATACGTGGACTGGCTAGGAATGGATGGATTCAATGATACGCGGAAGCGGCCTTGGCAATCTTTAGAGGCACTATTTGGAGATATTTATCGAGAACTAACGAACATATCGGCAAAGCCGGTGATGATTGCCGAGTTTGCCTCCATGGAAGACGGGGGGAACAAAGCGCGGTGGATTCGTAGGGCGCTTAATGTGACAATCCCGGAACGTTTTCCTCATGTGTTTGCAGTTGTATGGCTGAATCACAAGTTTAGTCCAGAGTTAGACTGGCGCATCGAATCGTCAACGACAGCGCAACAAGCATTTGCAGAAGCCGTTAGTTCGCCAAGTTATATAGGTAATAACTTCCATTCGATAAGCACATCTCCGGTCCCTGCGCCATAGATTTGGTAATGTTGGCTTGTCTATCAGGGGATTAACATAAATAAGCAGATCGGCCCTTTGCGTCGTGAAACATTCACCCGCACAAGACTGGCTGATTTCATAAAAAAACTTGCCAAGGAGAGTCTCTTTCCATAAAATTGAGTCGTAACACTATGGCAGAATGTGTGAGGGGTAATGCCTACCCGCATTCTGCCGGCTACAAATTTACTCTCCCAGCTTCATTCCCCGCTGAGCCAGCGCCGCCCGCACCACTTCTTCCAGGGTAATCGGGCAAAGAAAAGCCGGAGTAGCCTCTTCTTCCGGCTTGATGGCAGCCTTCCGCAGCATTCCAATAGCCCGGTGAATCTCACCAACAGACACGTTGTACTTTTTAGATAGCGTCTCGACGGTGTTAGAGCCACGCTCCCAGGTATCAATAATTTCCAAAATATGTGAGACACTCAGCTTCTGATAGGCTTTCTTTGCCTTTCTTCGCTTTGGTGGACGTGGCTCTACTGTCTGTCCTTCCAATGGCTCCACAACGGGTTCTGGTTGTGTCCCTTGCGCATCCGGCCGATGCTTATTCGCTGCATGAACCTTGAGACCCTGGGCGGTCTTGGCTACGAACCCGCAGACTTCACATGTCAGTTCTGTCATTCTCTATCCTTATTGATTATCAACCTGGAATATTAACGGCTCTTTTTCACCTTAGTTTTTGCCTTTGCTGTCACCTTTGGCTCGACCACCACAGGAGCGGGGTTGAGCTTTGCTCGCAGTTTCCACGAGTAGCTGAACGTGACCACTCTGCGCTTGCTGAGGGTGATTTCTTCACCGGTCACCGGGTTGCGGCCCCGGCGTTCACGCTTTTGTCTGACGGAGAATTTGCCGAAGCCACTGATAAGCAGGTCTTCCCCTTCCTCAAGTGTGGCTTTCATGATCTCAATGAGCGATTCAACCGCCGTGACGGCTTCTTTCATGGGGAGTTCAAATTTCTCGTGGAGAATTTGAACGATTTCGGCTTTGGTGAGGGTCATGGCGTTACACTCCAGCGTAGATGGTGAAGGAAAACTCGTTGATCTTACTTTGAAAAGGAAGATCAAGTCAATTAAAAAACCGCTCAGCTCGGAACAAAGCTTGCGGTTCAATCGGCGCAAACGGTTCCGAACACCCCAGGAATTGTGGTAATTATCCTTGGTAAACCCCCGGCTCTGCCGGGGGACTCCTAAAGTTTGACAGTTCCGGGAATATTTGGAACACTCTCTGTTCAGAACGTGGGTAAATTTTAAACTGGGCGATGCTCGATTCAACTCGTTCCTTCAATGGGCCATTTGGTGGAGCATCAAAGGCAAGCTGTTTTCTCATTGTGAGAATTCCCAGCGAACGGAGAAAGTCTTACACAATCCACCCGTTCTGAACCAGCGGCTACGCTATAGCCACAGGTGGCATACGGGAGGTTGGCCGAGACCATATCAAACATTGGTGAGAAAGGTCAAAAACCGGATCAATCCAACCTGTTTAAATGTCGGCCACCTTTAGGTGGCTAATGGTTTTCAACCGCTTTGAGCGGTTCACATATTCAAGCCTCCGGCTTTGCCGGAGGTACTTGACTGGCCATTACCTTGGTGCAGCATAGATATAAAGCGGACAGAGTGGATAGGGGAGGGCGAAGGAATAGAAAAAGGGCAACGCCTGTTTTCCTCAACCAGCAGTTTTGTAAGCTGATATGGGACACAGATCAACCGGCAATTTGTTTTGCTTTTTAATTTTATTTGTGATATTATAAGGATGTAATTTTGATAACCCGTATAACCGCTATGAACATCGTCACGAAGGAGCCGCCCATGGCGACCGTCAGCCTGCAAATAGAAGACGATTTGCTGCAAGGCAAAGACCCCAAAGAGCAACAACGGGCAATCCGTGAAGCCCTGTTCCTCTATGGCTACACCGATGGAAAGCTGAGCATCGGCATACTGACCAAGGCGTTAGGCTTGGGTTTTGACGAGACTAAAAAATGGCTTGAAGACAGAAATATCCCTTTGTTGAGGAAGCTTCCGCCGGAACTGGAAAAAACCGTTCAGAAGAACATGCAAGACCTGGTGGCAGGTAAATTTAAACATCTTAACTTTAATCCAGGAGAAAATCAGCAGCTTCTTATGGAGGGGGAAGTTTGTTTTCAGGAAAAAATGAAAGACCCGGAGTTTAGGAAGGCGATGGGAGAAGATGA
Source organism: Deltaproteobacteria bacterium (assembly GCA_015233055.1). Taxonomy (GTDB): domain Bacteria; phylum Desulfobacterota; class JADFXK01; order JADFXK01; family JADFXK01; genus JADFXK01. The sequence continues at coordinate 25,514 of JADFYN010000015.1, read as the reverse complement.
AATACGTCCTGAGATAGAAAAAGAGCCACGACAAGCAATCAAAGAAAGATTGATCATCCATGCGTATGTTCAAGGGGATATCAGCATGGGGGCGACGGCGGAAATATTAGGTCTGCATTACGAAGACGCTTTACACTGGATCGGTGGCCAAGGCATTTATACATGGCGAAGACTTCCGCCGGAACTGGAAGAAATCACCAATCAAAACATGCGAAAACTTGCAGTTAAACTCGGAATAACAATACCTTAAAAGCCATGAAAATATCAATCTTCGACACCTCCGCTCTGATTCGCTTAAAAAATGGCGACGCATTAAATTGTTTGCAGTGCTTTGATAAAATTTACATTCCAGTGGCTGTCCAAAACGAATGTCTTGACCCCATCTCATCCCAAATAATCAAAAAACCACCCTTTGAGGTGCATGAAGTAAAAACCGTGCTCAACTTAGGCGTAAAATTAGGATTAGGAGAAACGGAAGCAATCAGCTTAGCTGTGGAATTGAATATCAAAGATATTGTTATTGACGACAAAGATGCTGTTAAGAAAGCGTTACAGCAAGGGCTTGAGCCTGTATCTTCTCTGCAATTACTTATAATCGCTAAACATGATGGGATTATCGACTCGGTTGTAAAAGTCACGGAAACCATGAAAGCAAACGGCGAAAATCTTGATGAGCATGGCTATTTAGAGGCACTCAACGCAGCCGATGAAATACCCGATCATGATCCTTCTCCGTTGGAAGACATGCAACCAATGACCTCAGATGCACCCCTTCCCTCACCATCGGTACTGAGTAACCAACATGAAGATCAAGAAGAAGAAACAAAGAAGGAAGAATCCGGGGTTCTTTGAACAACGCCGCGAAAAGGTAAAATAAGCCGTAGCGGGCGTCGGTAAGGATTCTGGTAAAATGCACACATATCGTCTGCCAACTAACTAATTTCATGTAACTTTAACGCTATTTTCCATGCCCTGTAACGACCTCTAAAAGAGGTTGCCGCCCTCCTCGGTTCCTTTTTTCCTGCATACTAAAAACGAAGAATAACGTAAAGTAATTTAAACGATAATCTCTTAGCGTGCACTGTTACAGCAATCCAGTATTTCTACCGTGCCCCTGGTTGCACGTTTGTTGGGGTAGGTCCTAATACCACCTATTACCTTTTGCCCCGACGTTTTGTCCCGAACATAGAATCTTTCTACCCACTCGAGTCAGCGAAGCGCCTCAACTTTTTAGGGGGTCGAAATGAAGACTGTGAAGGAACTTAATCTACTGCATAAAATCGCAGCTCTCTTCTGTCGCAGTGGTCTGAATCTACCGGATCAGTTGCAGAGTATGATTTTACTCTTCCCATCCGGTTGGCAGTATCCCGAGATTACCGCGGCCCGACTGGTTTATGGCCAGGCCGAATATAGAACGCCGAATTTCGATACGACACCATGGACGCAGACTGCCGAGTTCAAGGTCGGGGATACAGAAGGGCGCATAGATGTGGCTTATTTGGAAGAGAGGCCCTCAAGCGGAGATGGTCCTTTTCTACCTAAGGAGAGACGTCTTATTGATTATCTCGCCAAGATTCTGCGGATTTACCTGGAATACAGGGAAACCCGCCATGCCCTGAAGCGGGCTGAACGTAACCTGAGGATACTGACAAGCAGTATTCCGGCGACAGTCTTTAAAGGCTTTGCTGACTGGTCAGTTGAATTTTACGACAACAAAATTGAAGAAATGACCGGTTACTCCCAGATAGAATTTCATTCCGGAAAGTTTAAGTGGTGCGATATCGTCAGTGCCGCAGATTTTCCTGACGCCAGGCGGGTTTTCATCGAAGCCTTACGGAGTAATAAAGCCTATGTCAGGGATTACAGGATAAGGGACAAAAGCGGACAGGTTAAATGGATTCAGGAGAGAAGTTGTATCACCCTGGAGGAGAATGGCCGAATCAAATATATTCTCGGTATATTTTTCGATATCACGGACCGCAAGCTAGCTGCTGCTGAATTGGATAAGTACCGGGAACGTCTTGAAGAGCTTGTGGAGAAACGAACCTATGAACTCATTACGGCAAATCAAGAACTTCGGCATGTGATCGCCCGGCGGGAGGAAGCCCAGCAGGCCCTCCGGGAACAGTACATTTTCCTGCAAGCATTCATGGAGGCGATTCCCAACCCTCTATTCTTTAAGGATACGAATTTCATCTATAAGGAGTGCAACAGCGCCTTCGCTGCCTTTCTCGGGCTGAGGAAAGAGGAAATCAAAGGTAAATCTGTTTATGATATGGCATCCCATGATCTGGCCAATCTTTACCATGAGAAGGACGTCGAACTTATGGCCAATCCTGGCCTCCAGGTCTATGAAGCCCGAGTTCCCCATGCCGACGGTACCAGACACGATGTGATTTTCAATAAGGCCACCTTCTTCCACGCCGATGGGACACTGGGCGGATTGGTCGGTGCGATAGTGGACATTACGGAACGTAAGCAGATGGAAAAAGAACTGCAAAACGCCATGACCCGGCTCAATGTCATGGCCGTCACCGATGAGTTAACATCGCTCTATAACAGGCGGTTTCTCTTTGACAGATTAAAGGAGGAAATAGGCCGAACCATCCGGTACAAGCATTTCCTCTCGATCATAATGATTGATATTGACCATTTTAAAGAAGTCAACGATACCTATGGGCATCACGTGGGAGATCTCGTGCTGCAACACGTGGCGGATATCCTCAAGGCCGCTTGCCGCTCCCATGATACTGTTGTTCGATACGGGGGCGAAGAGATGATCATCTTGGCCCCGGAAACCGACCGGTCGGGCGCCCTGGCCCTGGCCCAACGGATCAGGGAATCAGTCGAAAAGCATCGGGTGATTAGCGACCAGGGCGAAGAGGTCCGGGTGACTGTCAGCCTGGGCGTAGGTGTTTTCTCCTGTGATCAATTGGCCGAAATCGGCTGCTGTGACGGAGTAATCAAACAAGCTGATGATGCCCTCTATCTGGCCAAGAATGCTGGCAGAAATAGAGTGGAAATTTTGGCCCGGGACTATAGCGGCGCTGCCGAGAGACCGAGTGAACCCATAATAGAGTGCGTTTAAACAAACGGCTCTAACGTTCCATAGGATTTACAGTGGCTTTTTTCGATATAGGCTATTTTTGCCCAACCCCTCGAAAAGGTAAAAATTCCCTTTCAGGGGGTTTTTGAACAACGCCGCGAAAAGGTATAGCAAGCCTCTTACTCACATCCGCGTCTAAAACCACGTTAAGGCCTTTTGACGCATATGGTAGCCGTAGCGGACGGCAGTAAGGATTCTGGTAAAATGCACATAGATCGTCTGCCAAGTGACTAATTTTATGAAATTTTTAACGCTGTTTCCCATGCCCTGTAACGACCTCTACAAGAGGTTGCCATCCTTCTCGATTCTTTCTTTTACCGTATAGTAAAAACGAACGTTTATACTATATCAAATCTTAAACAAAAACCATTGATATTCAAATAGCTTTTGATATATAATAAATCGTGATTTTATGTTTTCTTTAAATTCAAACCAAAAGCGAGCAGATTAACCCAAATTCTCACAAAACTATCGGCTACCTTCGGGTATCCACCGTTGATCAGGATATAGAGAAAAATAAGGTAGATATCTTAAAATTGGCGAACACCAAAGACCTGGGAAAGATTCACTCTGTTGCTGGAGGAAGAACTTTCGAATGGGGCAGAGTTCAAGTAGCACCGTCTCCTGAAGGTTGCCTCCCAGCCCACCCGATGCAGCCACTCGTTGGTGTGTTGCCCGAACTGGTCGATGCGGCTCGAAATCGACCATCCCGAGCAAAATGACCGTTCCAGGATGGGTCAAAAATCCCTAACATGATTTGCTGCCCGGATGTGATTAAGAGGCCTTTTGTGTCTAACGCGTATAATCGTCGTAGGGGTCTCTGGACGCCTGACGTTCAGCTTCTTTTTGGTATGCCTTAGCGAACTCGTAGAGGGTGGCGGCAAGGCGATGGTAGCCGCGGGCTTCAATTTGTTCCGCTTGTGCCCGGTATTTCTCGGCCAACCCCATTTCTTCTCGTCCAGCGGTCCACGAATGGACGCCACGTAAATTGAACAACTTCGTTCGAAACCCCTCCCTCATTATTTCAGCATCTTTGGCATCCAACGCCTTTGCTACGGAGTGATGCAACCAAAGACCGTCGGGATCAGGCGGTGCGTAAGTAAGGACATGACCCACAGTCAAGGAAGCGACTTCCAGGTGCCCGGAATCGGCACATGACGCTTTGACCTTTTCCAACCAGGCAGTCAGTGCGCCTTCGTCAAATGTCCCATTTTCCTGCCTACCGGGTGGGGTCTTCCACCCATCAAGCAAACGGTAGGCGTTTCCTGCGATCATTTTCTGTTGCTCTGTTGGTTCTTCAGCGGGGTCATCATCCCGCTTGGACCGAAAAACCAGACGAATGGTCCAACAGAAGAAATCAGGATCGGTTGACAGGCGTTGTTCCAACAGGAGCGGGGAGGCATCGTCATGACCGCTAAGAAAAGTCAGAAACTTCCATTCAATGCCACGAACTTCCTCGGGATCTGAGTCTGGATCGTCTTGCAATGCCCGAATAAGCTCCACAATGGCGTATCCATCCTCAGCTTGACGGGTTTCAGGTAAATTTTGCACTCCCTTGAGGGCGCGAACGGCTTGCTGATTATTTAAAGGTCGTTTGTCTGGCCGATTTTTTTGCCGCACTTTTTCTATATTAAGGCATCTAATCGCATCAAGCGGCCGATTATATCGCAACAAACGATCAACCGCAGTTTCAATCCCTTCCTCAAAGAAGTAAGGATTTACACTAGCCTTCAGCCAATAGGGAGATTCATCTTCTCCCAAAAGCCGTTCCGATCGCGTCCAGGTATCGAGACAAAAAGGGAGAAATGCTAGCAACTGCCCTAGTTGTGAAGGTGACCACCGTTTGATCTCGAGGTTGTCAACCCACTGCCAAGCGAGCTGGTTAAACCTGCCTTGGACAAAACCGCCTGCGAACTGAGCGAGGGGCTTAGTCTCTGACTCCATTAACGAGGGAAGAATTTTTGCCTCTGCATCATTTCCGGCGATTATGCCAAATGCAAAACCCACCCGCCAAGGCATTTGAACGGACGAGGCAAATTCCAACACTGTTTCCAAATTGCCGGCCTGAAAGATCTCTTTCACAGCTTCTTGCCGTCTCTCCTCTAACAGCTTGGTTTGCCTTTCCCAATCCCCTTTTTCCTCATATAGAACTGAATCACGTCCGCTGAAAAGCCTTCGATGGCGGTACATCGGGGCCTCCGGGGTCAGGCCTTCAGCTATTGCGGCGATCTTATTTACCATGTCAGGCTCCAGGGCCCATTCAGCGTCCGCAAATTTCCTGTGCTCAGTAACCAAACCACGGAGCGCCGTCCACAAGGGGAGCCGGTCTGGCTGAGGCATCGAAACCACTTGGTCCGAACTAAGGTGCGTGAGAAGCCTATCTCTAGTGTTACCAGGAAGGTCGCCAAGATGATCAATTAGTTGAATGAGTCTTGAGGTATCCTGCTGCGCGACGTTGAACGCCATTTCAGCATAGAATTCCATCTGTTCCCGATGTTCTTGCTTTGTCACCCTGTATGAAAAATCTTCCGGGATCAGCTCTCTCCAGGCCGGTCTATTTGAACCCAGTGACGCCCGAGATGAGCTGGATAGGACCTCCATTAGCACCTTCCAGCCAATTTCCGGAAATTCTACAAGAAGTATTGATGCCGCCACTTGTCTCTTTTCGGCGGGAGCGCATGTTTGTGGAAGCCAGGGCAACAGAATGGTGATGATTGAATTAATTGGACGATTGGCCCAGTTACCGCCGGGGTCCCGCGCCGCGAGTCCGCCCAGGATGACCAACACGCGCGACAGATACTCAGTATCCCAGGCCAGCGTCTCTAATCCCCAGAGTAGACCGGTGACATAACTGCTGCCGATAATTGTGGGTCCTTCTTGCGCAAAAAGCGTGTCGAAGGGGCAGGTATCCCTGTTCAACGCTCTTTCAATGGCGTTTAAGAATTCTCCAGGCGAGGCCTCGGCCAGCAATGGCAAGAGGTGGTTAAGGCTGGCCCACAGAATCCAGTCATCATTGTCAAGTATCTTCCGCACTGCCTGATTGGCGGTTTCCTCAGCCTTCCCGAATGAACACGATGTGAGTGCTTTGGGATGGCTTCCTAGGAGGGCTAAACTCTCCGCCAAACCGTTTCGGAGTGGGTGTGAATGAGCCAATACCTTACCATGGAGGCTCGCCGCATATCGTTCGTTGGGAGATAACTCAAACTTCGGATCTCGTTCACGCAAAACAACGATTGCAATGTCCTTGAACCGTTCTAAATGTTCATCAAATACTCGAGGGCCCAGGCTATACCATCCCTCATAACGGGCCACAAATTTCCAGTATTCATCTTGTCGAATAAGGGGAGTGTCCGGACGAAGCAGAACCTCATGCATCTTCCCGATCCACTCCCCGTATAATTTTCCCGAGAGGCTCTCCACTATGTTTTTGTCAGCGGGAGAGTTTTCATTCCATGAACCAAGCAAATCAGCAATTACCAGATCGGCTGCCTCCGTACCTTGCGCCCACTCCGGCAAAGGAGAAAGATTCACCAGACACCGGAGTAAGGAAGTCAAGTTACCGTCGCTCTTCTGGGCCAAGAGACGAGCCCGCTCCAAGGGGTAACGGGCCTTCAGCAGCACTTCTTGAATCTGATGAATTTTCGGGTTGGGAATGGGTACCCGATACCGGTCCGGCTGCCCGCCGGGCAGTCCTCTGTGAATAACAGCATGACCCGACCTGTGAGCCTTGTTCAGCAATTTTAATCCAGTCGCATCATCCAGGTCGAAGTCGGCGACTAAAACCTGCCGTTCTTTAAGGTTCATTATCTCGTCCCATGCCTCAGGGCTGGTGATTACGAGAGTACGACCAGCCGCCTCTACTTTAGCCTCTTCGTCCATGGCTGCTACATGAGCCGCAACGAAGTCCGCTGCTTGCTCAGGGTAACGCGTATCTAACTTCAGCCGGACTAGGTCACGGGAGAACACGCCGTTTAGCTTATTACATGCGTCTTCACGGTTTGCGAGGAAAAGTTGGGGAATTAGGGGTGGTGGAGAACCTATGGATTGCAAATCTTTCCAGCATTGTTCCAGGGTCTTAATGTGTTTCGCTGGGATGCCCATCTTCTCGGCCAGCCATAATTCGACTGCGGGAAAATACGCTAACCAGTGGATAAAACGAGTGCCGTCAATTACTTGAACGTCACGCCACTCGTGGCGCTGTTGCCGTCTTTTTAACCAGGCCTTTTGCCCTTTTTCCTTCCATGTGTCCGGCCAGTCCCTCCTTCCTGACAGGGGGGTGACAAAGATGAATGTGGATGTTTGTCTATCTTCATCAGGTGTTGCTTTTGTGAGGTCTCTGTAATCGCGGGTTGCTTTATCTCCTGCATTTATTCCAGTGCCGATCTCCCAGTAGGATATTCCCTTCGGCACAAATTGCTCAAAACCGAGGTCCGTATTCAGGGTACCATCTGGCCCCGGTTGCCCGATGCTGTCGCTTAATGCAAAGCGTAGATATTTGGGCCCGGGTGATGACGCCGCAACCAGTCGGTAGACGAGCTCGACAATCACTCCTTGCGCGGCCACTGCGTTACCCCTCACCCATTCATCAAGGCGGTTCTCGTCGATAATTCTGTTGTGCATCATGATGAATCTTTCCCTCCTCTGAGGAAGGCTGCCCACCTAATACAAGCAAGATTGGAACCCAAATCATCTTCTGGTGACACCATCCTTTGTCCCTCTTATCAGTACAATACTACGCAGTCAATCATTAAGATTGTAATGGCTATATAAAACTATCTGTTTGTGTTATTTTTTATATATTCTATCTGTTACATAACAGGCGTCTTAAAAAGCCACTCTCGACTCAAACATCCTCGTACAGCCATCTGTTCAAGGAATACCTTTAGATCAGTCTGCCCATTCCCCCCACCACCCTTTGATCGCCTGATCCAGCTCCTCCGCCGTGATCCGGGCGTACTGCATCGAGTAAGCTGGGTTCCGGTGCCCCAACTGCCACTGCATTTCCCATCTTCTCGATGATGTGCTTGCCCATTTTGCGCCAAACAGCGACACGCAATTACAAGACTTGTAGAAAAGCCAAAGGACGAAATGGGTAGCGGCCAGGTCACCTATTCTCCTGCCTTGTTAAAAATTCTGGTATTATTGCAGCAACCTGATATAATGAAGCGGATCTTTTGTTTTCAATTCGATTACTGTGAGCAAGCAAGAAACCTACGTGAGCCAATGGCTTAATTATCCAAGATTTCCTTAAATGTAACCAAACCAGAAGAACAACATGACCAAATATCAAACTGAGGACTCACTGTTTGATCAAAAACACGGAGTCTTAAAGAACAAGCTCGGGATTACGGATAAAGAAAAACTGCAGTCGGTTGAAATACAGCATCTTGCAGGAGCTTATAAACAAGCGGCTCAGGAGTATTCGGAGCGCCACGTCTTTACAGAACAAGACATCCGTTATCTTCACAAACTATTTCTGGGCGAAATTTACGATTGGGCGGGAAATTACAGATCGGTTGACCTATCCTCTGAGGATATCCGCTACTGCCATGCAGCATTCATCGCGCAAAATATGCAAAGGTTCTCAGACGAACTTTCTAACATGACGCCGTTTGAACCAAATTTTCCCAAGCGAGAAATCGTAAACCGGTTGGCGAAAATTCATGGAGAATTGATAATCATCCATCCTTTCAGAGACGGTAACGGACGGACAACTCGTTTGCTTTGTGACCTCCTATTGATGCAGGCAGAATATAGCCCAATCGATACAAGGTCTTTTTATAATGCAGAGTTTATACGGAAATACCATAGTGCCATTCAAATATTATGGCATACCAATGATCACACACCACTTTTTAATTTGTTTGAGCCGATGATCTTAAAGTAGTTGTCAGGTCATCACGCTGTTTCTCCTGCAGCCTACGTATCTCTTCTTCGCATTCCTCAGCGGCCTTATCCATGCCCTCAATTAAGGCACTGCCACATACTGCCTTCAGGATCATGATCTGACGCTCTACCTCGTCTTTTTGTTCAAAGTATTTCATAGTGCCGCCGTGTAGTGAACGTTATAAAAACCTATGCCTATAGCTATCTTACCAGAATAAGAGAAAAATAAAAGAAAAAAGTTCACTGATCATCAATCACCCTGCTCAGCTCCTCCGCCGTTATCCGGGAGTATTGCAGGGAGTACGCCGGGTTCCGGTGCCCGAGCTGACGCTGCACGGCCGCTACATTCCCCGTCTTCTCCATGACGTGCTTCCCCATGGCGTGCCGGGCGCTGTGGGGAGTTTTCCCCTCCACCTCCGCCTCGTGACAGATGTCGTTCCAAATCTGGTTGACGGCCCACGCACTCAGCCGGCCGTTCCCCTTCACGATCGTGTGTGCGCCAAGAAATAATGAACGGGACCGCCAGACCTCCTCATCCTGCTCCCGCTCCTGCTGGAGGTAGTCCTGAATCGCCCGAACCGCCTCCTGGCTGACCTGATACCTCTGCATCACGCCACCCTTCTCCACCACGCTGATTGTCCGCTTCACCAGATCCACATCCTCCACGTTGATCTTCGTCACCGCCGCCCGCCGCATCCCCGTGCCCAACAACACGTAGACGATAGCCCGGTTCCGATATGGCCGATACCCTTTCCTTTGTGGCCGTTCCTTCCCCGCATACCGAATCCGACTCGTGGAGATTCCTCCGTTCTTTAGTAAAAAATCAGCCACATCCAGTATCCGCCGCCGCTCACCAGCCGTGACCGCCCGCTCCACCTCCAAGCCATGCCCGACGGACAGCAGCTTCAGCTTGGCCAGGGGATTGCCCAGAGGAAACGGCCGGAGCTTGTGAATCCACTTGGAAAACGTCTTGAGGTGGGCCATAATCCGGTTGATGGTTCGCTCCCCATACCGCCTTTTACCGCTTTTCTCATCAACTTCCGAGTGTAATCGCTCCTGAAACGCCCGGGACAACCGGGGTGTCCACCGTCCCCGATGATCGTCTTTTTCCTCAACCCGCATAAAGTCCAGGAAGAGGTTCAAGTCCCGCCGCTGCACCTGGCGAGAAGAAGCGCTGGTGGTCACCTCATATTGAAAATAGGCTTCCAGCCAATCCTCCACCCGGTCGGAAAACTCCTCTTTGATTTCGATGAGGGCGGGCGAATTCTTTCGTTGGTCGATTTGTGGTTGTTCCACGATATCTGAAGTCATAGAAAATCCTGTCAATGAATAAAGTTGGTTTTCCTCAGTATACCCCAAAATGTAAAAACGTCCAACGAAAGATACCTTTTGTTGGACGAATTGGCAAAAGAAGATGTGGTAACATGGTTTGCATCATAAAATATTCCGGTATAGTATCTATTAAATGGCATTTAATATAGATGTGAAACGAATGTGATTTAATTCCGGCGCAAAGACAACACCGCATGAGCAACAAAAAACCTTGGCGGTGTTGTCGACACGGATGTGAGTAAGAGGCCAGCGGCTCCAACTCAATTGTCGGGACACTGTCCCGACAATTTCATGCAGACGATAAAACTCAGGGGGCGTGGAGCTGGTAACAGCTTCAGGCAACCCGACCCAGTTAAATCTGTTAACATGACCACGCCTTCCGAGGTATGAAACCTATACTCTCTCTCCGGCTGCCAATTCCCGCAAGTTCGCGATGTCGCGCAACGGTGGCGTCCCAAATAACCGATTGTATTCGCGGCTGAACTGGGAAGGGCTTTCGTAGCCGACCTGAAACCCTGCGGTGGCCGCATCCAGATGTTCGGCCAGCATTAAACGCCTGGCTTCCCGCAAGCGCAACTGCTTCTGGAACTGCAACGGACTGAGAGCCGTCATCGACCGGAAGTGGTGATGGAAGGTAGAACTGCTCATGCGGGCCTGGGCGGCCAGGTCGTCGATACTCAACGGCCGGGCGAAGTTGTCCTTCAACCAATCGATTACCCTGGCTATCTGATGACTCTGACTCCCCGCCGACGCAATCTGGCGCAGACGCGCCCCCTGATCACCCACCAGTAACCGGTAAATGATTTCCCGCTGGATGACCGGGGCCAGGATCGGGATGTCCTGCTCTTCCGCCAGCAAGTCGATCAACCGTTGAAAGGCGGTGAGCAGCGGCAGGGTCACCTGGCCGGTGGCCATTCCCCGGCTGGATTGCTGCCCCCGCGGCGGGGGAAGATGGCTGTCCACCATCAGTTGAGAAATCTCCCGCTGATCAAGCGTCAGCCTTAACCCCAGGTAAGGCTTCTCCCGGCTGGCGGAGATAATCTGCACCATCGTGGGTAGATGCACGGACGTGATCAAATAATGCCGTGCGTCATACACATACGTGTCCTCTCCGAGCAGCACGCGCTTGGCCCCTTGCGCGATCAGGCAAATGCTCGGTTCGTACATGCCGCTGATCGGCCCGGTCGGTTCGTCCCGCCGGAAAAGCGACAAGCCCGGGACCGCGGTTATGTGTAGCTCGCCTGTATCGGTGCATCGGGCAATACTCTCCCCTAAGGCTTCGAGCGCCATCTCCATGCCGTTATTGTCCATCTCCGGTTTGACCGCCTGTGTTTTCATCGCTTCCTCCTGCTTGAATATTACCCGACTCTCTTTCGCCTTGCAACTATTATCCGATGGTTCGGACGATCAGGCAAGAATTGAGCAGGATCGGTCTACCGGTCTTGGTTCTTTCAGGAGTAGGATGTGATCATCAACAAGGTCATCCTGAATAGACGAAAGGAGAAACAATGGACATCAAGCGCAGCGGCTCACAATCCTCCGCCAAAGGACCGGCCGAATATTTCACCGGAGCAGTCCGGGTTGACCCTCTGTTCCAGGCACCCGATCCCGCCCGTGTGCTTGGCGCTTCGGTAACATTTGAGCCTGGTGCCCGGACGGCCTGGCACACTCATCCGCTGGGCCAGACCCTAATCGTGACGTCCGGCTGCGGACTGGTCCAGCGCTGGGGCGACCCGATCAAGGAAATTCGGCCGGGTGACGTAGTTTGGATCGCACCTGGTGAAAAGCATTGGCACGGCGCCGCGCCAACCACGGCCATGACGCACATTGCCATTGTCGAACAGCTCGACGGCAAGACCGCCGACTGGATGGAAAAGGTCAGCGACGAACAATACCGGCCAATTCTGTGAGCGGGGAAGTTCGATCATGACAGTACTCAACGGATGGGAAAACTTCTACGTCATCGTCGGCTCGTCTGCCGGCGCCCTGATCGGACTACAGTTCGTCGTCATTACGCTCCTTGCGGCAAAGCCGATCCCGGAAGGTGACGCCCAAACCGGCGGGGCCTTCGCTACGCCGAGTGTCGTCCATTTCGGAGTCGTGCTGCTGCTATCGGCGATTGCCAGCGCGCCATGGACCGGGATCACCACTGTCGCAGTTCTTTGGGGGTCGATAGGTCTCTCCGGGGTAATGTATTCCGTTGTAGTGGCTCGGCGTATGCGCGTGCAACGAGCCTACCAGCCTGTGTTCGAGGACTGGGTGTTTCATGCCCTGCTTCCATTTGCTGCATACATGGTTCTGGCTATATCGGCATACGCAGCCTTCACCCATGAGCGCCCAGCCCTGTTTTTTATCGCCGCCGCGGCGCTAATGCTGCTCTTCATTGGTATTCACAATGCCTGGGACGCGGTCACGTATCACGTCTTTGTCGGATCGAGGCGGGAGGAGTAGCCTGCAAGTTGGGATTCTGGGTTCAGGGATGGTGGTCGGCAGGGGTGAGGCAAGTCTAACATCGACGATACGCAAAGCGAGGATAATGCCATGAGCAAGGAAAGAAAAGACGCAAACAAGATTGACCAATCCAGACGGGAATTGTTGAAAGTTACCGTGGCCGGGCTACTTGTAGGAGTCACAGCTCCCATGTTTTCACATCCGTCTACCACCCGTGCCGCCGAAACTGTTACCGGAGGAAAAAAAATGCTGATCACCTACTACTCTCGGACCGGCAACACCCGCGAAGTTGCCAATCAAATTCACCAAAGGGTCGGTGGCGAAATTATAGAACTTCAGACGGTGAACCCATATCCTGAAGATTACGAAGAGTTGAAGAAACAGGCAATGCAAGAACTGAAATCAGGTTTTAAACCTGAGTTGAAAATAAAAGTTAAAGAAATCGGGTCCTACGATGTCATTTTCGTTGGCACGCCGATCTGGTGGGGTACGATGGCGGCTCCGGTTAAATCGTTTTTATCGCGATACGACTTATCTGGAAAAACCATTGCGCCGTTTATCACTCACGCTGGAAGCGGTCTGGGCCAAAGCGTTTCGGATATGGCGGCACTTTGTCCGCATTCGAGAATTCTGGACGGCTTGGCCGTCTGGGGAAACCGGGTGCATAACGCCCAGGAAAACGTATCAGACTGGCTGCACAAAATTAACATTTACGAATAAAACCAAATAGGAGGATATATCCATGTTCAACGTCAAAGCTTATTCCGCGGCCGGTGCCACATCGCCGCTGGCCTCCACCACCATCCCGCGGCGGGATGCGACTGAACACGACGTGCAGATCGAAATCCTTTTCTGCGGCATCTGTCATTCCGACCTGCATACGGTCCGCAATGAGTGGAGCAGCATCATGCCCACGGTCTATCCCTGCGTGCCGGGCCACGAGATCGTCGGCCGGGTCACCAAGGTCGGCTCGGCTGTCACCAAGTTCAAACCGGGCGACCTGGCCGGAGTCGGCTGCCTGGTCGATTCGGACCACACCTGCCCCAATTGCCGGGATGGCCTGGAACAATTGTGCCCCAACCAGACCCTGACCTTCAACTCCCCGGATAAACACCTGGGGGGCGTCACCTACGGCGGGTATTCCGAAAGTATCGTCGTCGATGAACACTTTGTTCTGCGGGTCCCCTCCAACCTCAATCTGGCCGGGGTGGCCCCTCTGCTCTGCGCCGGGATCACGACCTACTCACCCATACGTCGCTGGGGCGACATCAAAGGGAAAAAGGTCGGGGTGGTCGGCCTCGGCGGCCTGGGTCACATGGGGGTCAAATTTGCCCAGGCCTTCGGAGCCCACGTCGTGGTCTTCACCACCTCAGCCCACAAGAAGGAGGATGCGCTTCGTTTGGGTGCCCATGAGGTCATCATTTCCACCAACACTGAAGAGATGCAGAAGCACGCCGGTACGTTCGACTTTATCCTCGACACCATCGCCGCCGATCATGACATCAACGCTTACATCAACATGCTTGGCCGTGACGGCAACATCACCCTGGTCGGAGCCCCGGAGAAGCCGCTGGCCGTTTCTGCCTTTGCTCTGTTGTTCGGACGCCGCAGCCTCTCCGGCTCAATCATCGGCGGCATCGCCGAGACTCAGGAGATGCTCGATTTCTGCGGCACACACAACATCACCGCGGATGTAGAAGTCATCCCTATCCAGAAGGTCAACGAAGCCTACGAGAGACTGGTCAAGTCCGATGTGAAGTACCGCTTCTCCATCGATATGGCGTCGCTCAAATCTGAGTAAATGAATGGTGAGGGATTGAAAAAGGAGAACGTGTATGAGTAAAGCAGCTATCAATCGAGCAGGCAAAAACGGTACCTTCAGTCTTAATCGCCGCGCATTCATCATGGCCGGACTGGCTGTGGCCGCGACGACGATGCTCCCGCGGATCGCCGCCGGTGCTCCGGCAACGCCATCCATGGTGAACGCCCGCCGCAAGCTTGGTGGCACGCTGGAAGTCTCGGCCCTCGGGCTCGGCTGCATGGTCATGAGCGGTATCTACGGCCCGCCCAGGGACAGGCAACCCCAGGACAGGCGGGAAATGATTCGGCTGATCCAGGCCGCCGTAGATCACGGCGTCACCTTTTTCGACACAGCGGAAATCTACGGTCCGTTAACCAACGAGGAACTCGTGGGCGAAGCGCTGGCGCCGGTCCGCGACAAAGTGGTGATCGCCACCAAGTTCGGCTATTTCGGGAATCCGGGCGTCCAGCCGGTCCTCAATAGCCGCCCAGAGCAAATCAGGGCCTCGGTCGAGGGTTCACTCAAACGGCTCAAGACCGATGTCATCGATCTGTACTACCAGCACCGCGTCGACCCCAACGTCCCGATTGAGGACGTGGCCGGCACGGTGAAAGATTTGATCCGGCAAGGCAAGGTCAAACACTTCGGCCTGTCAGAACCGGGCCTGCAGACGATCCGCCGGGCCCATGCCGTCCAGCCGATCACGGCGATTCAGGACGAGTTCTCAATTCTGTGGCGGGAGCCGGAGGTGGCGGTCCTGCCGACGCTTGAGGAGTTGGGGATCGGCCTGGTGGCCTACACTCCCTTGGGGGGCGGCTTTCTCACCGGCGCTATGAACGAGGGTACCCGGTTCGACAGTTCGGATTACCGCAGCCGTGTTCCCCGCCTGGCCCCCGAGGCGCTGAAGGCCAACCTGGCGTTGGTCGATCTGCTGCGCGAATGGGCGCGGCGCAAGGAAGCCTATCCGGCCCAAATCGCCCTGGCCTGGTTACTGGCCCAGAAGCCGTGGATTGTGCCCATCCCAGGCACCACGAACCCTCAACATCTGGATGAGAACCTCGGCGCGGTGGCGGTCAAATTTACTCCAGAGGAGCTCCGCGAACTCAATGCGACCGCCTCAAGAATCGTGGTTCAAGGGGCTCGTTTGCCTCAACCCTCGTTGGAATTAACCCGACGCGAAGCGCCACTTAAAAAACAAATGTGAGAAAAAGGCCCATAATGATGCCAGCTCAATTGTGTCTGCACTGCAGGCACAATTGGATAACCTTGAACTCCATTTTCCACGCAGTGCATGGAAAGTCGGTTGAAATCAATTGTGCGGTCAGTGTCCGCACAATTGGGTGCGCTTTTCCGTTCAACCGTTACAGCTTCCTGATCGCCCTTCCAATGGTTTCATCGTTTGGCAGTCTTACCTTATACACTGCTACGAATATTTTCTCTTCCAGACCATCCAGCGCATACACTATTTCGTCTCTGCCTGCACTGCGACAGACGATCAGGCCTATGGTATCCTTTTCGTGTTCGTATTGCCGATGTCGCCGGTAATAGCTGACATACTTGTTCATTTGACCGATGTCCCGGCTGTCCAGCTTATCGTTTTTCAAATCCACCAGGACAACACACGGGATACCACGGTGATAGAGCACTAAATCAATCGAATGAGTTTGGCCATCCATCTTGATCGGTACTTGCTGATCTAAAAAACAGAAATCCTCCCCCAACTCCTTTAAAAACGCCTTGATATTACTGACAATGCCGCTTTCCAATTCTCGTTCCGTTTCCACAGACGGAACAAAATCAAAATCATAGATGCCTTTAAATATCTCCTGCCTTCTGACCGCAGGCAATTTGGTTTGAAAGGTTGCCTCCAGATCCTTGGGGGCAGTGTTTTCATAGAGTTTGTTTCCGACTTGCCGTCTTAACTCGCGATAACTCCAGGCATTAGCAATTATTTTCTTTTCGTAAAACAAACGCTTTTTAGCGTCTTCGATCTGAATCAAGCTCAAGTAATGATACCAGCTCAATTGTCCGTGCAGTGCACGGACAATTGGATAAACCCTATAAAACTGGATAACTTCATATAAAAACTGCCTTCTTAAATTTAAATCCACCGTCAAATTATCAATCAAATGCTTCCCATACTCCGCCCGGTCTTTGTGCTTCAACTCCTCTCGGACGATCCGTTCGCCGATTTGCCAGTAAGTCTGAACCTTGATGTTATCGACGGCCTTGTAAGCTTTATTAAGGCCTTTGTCGATCAGGCTTTTGAGGTCTTTGACCAGATTTTGATAGTCATTGTCTTTGATAGTTAGGTTTTTGTCTGTCATAAATGCTCGTTAGCCCAATTGGTGGAATTAAAGTGTAACCTCACGATAGATATACTATAACCGAGAGTAAGGGGCAAGAGTTTAACAAAATAATTTACAAAAACTGCTGGTTGAGGAAAACCGGCGTTGCCCTTTTCATATTCATTGCCCTCCCCTATCCACTCTGTCCGTCCTATACTCATGCTGCACCAAGGCAACGGCCGGTTGCCGCAATTCCTATGGTGTTTGGAACCGGTTGAGCGGATTGAACCGCAAGCTTTGTTCAGGGCGAAGCGGTTTTTTTAATTGACTTGAACCTCCTTTGCAAAGTAAGATCAACGAGTTTTCTTTCACCTCTTACGTTGGAGCCTTGCCCCATGACCCTCACCAAATCCGACATTGTCCATATTCTCAATGAAAAATTTGAATTCTCGATGAAGGAAGCCGTCACAGCGGTTGAGACCCTCATTGAAATCATGAAAGCCACCCTGGAGCAGGGTGAAGACCTGCTCATCTCCGGCTTCGGCAAATTCTCCGTCAGACAAAAGCGTGAGCGTAATGGCAGGAATCCGGCGACCGGCGAGGAAATCACGCTCAGCAAACGCAGAGTGGTTACGTTCAGCTACTCCTCGAATCTCCGGGAAAAGCTCAACCCTACTCCTGTCGTGGTCGAACCGAAGCCGAAAACAAAAACGAAAGCAAAGAAACGTGGAGGAATGTAATGCCTGATGTTTTGACGTGCGACATTTGCGGATTTGTTGCGAAATCAAAGCCCGGTTTGGGTAAACACAAAAGCAGGCACGAAATCCAGGAGCAGCCCGTCTCGGACGCAGCGTCCCAACCGATGCCAGAGGAAGCCGGACTATCCCCAGAAGGTGAAACCCCAAAGCAGCCTTCACCAAAACGAAGAAAGGCAAAGAAAGCCTATCAGAAGCTGAGCGTCTCTCATATTCTGGAAATAATTGATACCTGGGAAAGAGGTGCTAACACCGTCGAGATGTTATCCAAGAAATACAACGTTTCTGTTGGTGAGATACACCGGGCCATTGGAATGCTGCGGAAAGCAGCCATGAAGCCAGAAGGTGAAGCTGTTCCGGCATTTTTGTGTCCGATTACCCTGGAAGAAGTGGTGCGGGCGGCGCTGGCCCAGCGGGGAATGAAGTTGGGGGAGTGAGCAATGTGGCGCAACACGATATAATTACAAATAGTTGACTCTTTTCGTGGAATTTGTTACAATGTGATCGTAAGTATTTGTAACAATTCAAAACATGAAAAACAAAATCAACATCAACCACAGCAAGGAACTGAGTCCAGCCAACAACGAGAGACTCCGGACAGCTTGCGTGGGGAGATTGATTATCTTGGAAAGTGGAGCAGGAGTTTAGAGGAAGGTATTGAGGCAGACCGAAGCACTCTGGCCGACTTGAACACCAAATTATCTCAGATCCCCAAGATCAATCTCTCGTCGCAGAATCTTATGATTCGAGTTTCTGCCCAGGACGCTAAAAAAGATATCATAGTCAAGATCAATGCAGTTGAAAGAGATTTGAGCGACCGAGAAGGAATGTTAACTTTTGCCCAAAATGAGTTGGCCCGCCTGCAGAAATTACTGAATCAATTTTAGTGGTCTTACTCACATCCGTGCAGAAAACCACGTTCAGGATTTTTGACGCACTAATGAAGCTGGGGGAGTGAGTATGTATCCGGCAGGATACTGGCCCGTAGCGCTCTTGGTAAGAGTTCGAACCTGATGCGTGCTCTTGAAGATGGCCCAGAGCCGCACATTGTTTTAAAGAAAAAGATAACTGAGCCGATACTAAAGGAAAGACCAGAGTTCAACTATCCATTGCCGTGCGTTATACATCTCAGTAGGAGGTGTGATTATGTTGCTCAATTCAATTTTATCGGGAAGTTTTGCAACGATCCAGGCCTATCAACCCCTCCAGGGGGTCTCACCAGTTACTCGTCAGGTCAAAAATGATGGTGACTCTGATGATAGAGGCGTCTCTCAAGCCGCCTCCACGCCAGGTGCGAATATGAAAGGTCAAACAGTCGGTTCTCTCATTGATATAATGGCATAATCACCATGTAACCAGGTTGACAATTTCTATTTCATGGTTAACTTATAAGAAGAAGGTCACCTCGACAACGTCCTAGGGCTTTTGCTCGTTTGCCTTATTCGCCAGGAACATCTGGCGTCATACAGGGCAGAGACGTTAAGTAATATTGAGGTGACTTTTCGTTTTCTACCCACCTTTGTGACAATCCTATCCAGTGTGCAGGGCCGATTCAGGCCGTCCCTTCTCCTTTTCCTCTTATCTCTTGACAATCCGCCTTATATCGAATACCTCTCATATTCTCGCCGGACCGAGAAATCGTTTATCGGGATACGTTTCGGATGACTTACCGGGACCTAAGCGAGCGGATAAACAGGCTGGGTGACAGCTTTGGCCGAAAGCATAGCCGGTAGTGTGGGGTCGATTCAATCCTCGCACTGGCAGATTTAAAAACTGCCCACCGGGCGCTTTTAGGTGATGGAATTCATGGGAGGACTCAGATATGAGACTTATCGATAAACTCGGCAAGCAATTCGTAATCACCACCGAATTGGGACCCGTAAAAGGTGCCTTGTTTCAGGATTCGTTGAATAAAGCCAAAGAGTATCTTTCGCTGGATGGAATCAATATCCATGATTGCCCGATGGGCAATCTCAGGATAAACGCCACGGCTATGGGGAGCCTCATTCAAAATGACTTAGATGTGGATGCCGTTCCCCATTTCACCTGTCGGGATCGGAGCCTCCTGGGCACTCAGGCTGATCTTTTTGGGGCATATGCCTTGGGGATTCGCTACCTTCTCATCACTACGGGAGATCCACCTAAGCATGGCCCGTACCCCTCAAAGCCTGTCTACGACTACAATACCTTCGACCTCATCAGGCTGGTTAAGAAGATGAATGCGGGTGTGGACTACAACGATAAAGAATTCGGCGGGAACACGGATTTCAAAGTTTCCTGTACAGCCGTTCCGACCGCAAAAGACATGGACCGCGAACTGGAGAGAATGGAAAAGAAGATTGATGCTGGAGCCGACTTCTTCCAGACACAGGTAGTCTATGACGTGGAGAAGGCAGTCACTTTTGCAAAGAAAGCCAAGCCTCTCGGAAATCCCGTCATCCTTGGAATCATGCCCTTGAAAAGCCTCAAGATGGCGATGTACATGAAAGACCATGTGGATGGAATCGATGTGCCCGATGAGGTTATCTCACGGATGGAGAGCGGCTCCACCGGCATCGAAATCGCCTGTGACATCGTGAAGGATGTCTATCCTTATGTGGATGGAATCCATATCATGGCTTTGGGGGATGTAAAGGGAACCAACCGGATCATTGAATTTACGAAGACACTATCCTCTGGTCCCAAAGAATAGAACTGATGACTGCATAACTCATGGCCATGCTGGCCCTGCTGCGGAGTCGAGGCCATGATAATTGACCAGGCTGGAGGTGTTCGGGGCCACGTTATTTGACTACCCCAGGGCCAGATACATTGACCAGGCCGGAGCGGAAGGGTACCCCAAAAGAGCCAATCCCGAGTTGGGTTAGCTCCCTTTCACGATGTACTTTTCGCTGGCATTCTGATATTGTTTACACTTTGGCTCCACAGCCTTCGGGACTATGGAGCCAGCGGCTAAGCTAAAATTTTTACTGCCACCATTCAACAATTACGATACCTGCTGTGCCACTTCTGGCACTAGTAAAACTTGCACCATAACCGCCAGCACCATAGCCAGTAGCAACACCAGAGTTGTTAGCGCCACCACCAACACCGTAACTGCTACTAGCACCGTTGCCACTGATTGTTCCATTAGCATTACCACCGGGTCTACCACCGTTTCCGCCGCCAGTTCCGCCGTAGCCTCCGCTGGCGCCATCGAAACCAGCGCCACCACCTGGAACCGAAAAAGACCCGAATGAAGACGCTCCGCCGGCACTGTTGCCATTACCACCCTTACCAATCGTAACTGACACATTGCCGCTCACTGTAACAGGATAATGTTCATAGCATACACTTCCACCACCGCCACCGTAAACGCCGCCGCTTGAGGAACCGCCGCCGCCGCCACCACCACATGCTGTTATCCACACTGTGTCAACTCCTGCGGGACGAGTCCAAGTTCCATCAGATGTAAACACTTGAGATTTCGGTATTTTTCCTCCCCCTCCGCTCGTCACTCCCGATGAAGTAGCGATGTATTTGACAATACTGAACAATGACGAACCTGATTGGTTAGCAGCATCAGCACTGGAACCAATCAGACTGGTTTGCGATTGGATAACCATTTGATTTGCCACGGTTGCGTCACCTCCACCACCCGTAACGGTCCATGCTCCATCCGGTGGTACTGATGGATATGTAAATGGACCTGTAAAAGCATGTACGGTCATGATGACTCCTACGACGATCAAGAGGGCGATGGTCGTGGAAATCACTTGGGTGGAGAGTCTTTTTGTGGAGGAAATAAAGGTGTTCCACAGACGTGCGGTTGGATGTTTCATAGAAGAAAAGGGATAAAAGAGAAAAAAATATAAAGAGTAAACGAGAGTGTTTTGAAGAAGTGAGAGTGCTGGTTACTCAAAAACAGGATGTATCATACGTAACTCCAAATGTTGGCCCATCAAACTTGATATAGCCGATTACAGGATTCCATGCATAGCCTGTAAGTTTTCCGTTTGAAATTTGAACCCCGGGATTTGCGCCAACGGCATCCATACCGACATACCCGATTACGGAATTCCAGGCATAACCTCCCAGCTTTCCGCTCGAAATGTGGACTCCCGGACTGGAACTGCCTGCATCCATACTGAGATACCCGAACTCAGGACTCCACGCAGAACCGGTGAGTTTCGTTCTGGAAGAATCGATCTTCACTCCCGGACCGGCTCCACCTGATTGCATGGCAATATATCCCGCAACAGGGTTCCAGGCATAGCCGGAGAGTGCGCAAGCGGTAGGAGTAGATTTCGGGGCAGAACAATTCGCCGTATTGCCTCCCTGCGTGCATGTCCAGATCCAAGAAGCGCCGGAATTCGTCACCGCCGAAGGATTCCCACGTTGGCACAGCCCGCTGGTCGGCGCTGTGGCAGATATTTGACCATTTGCTGAGCCACACTCTGCACAATCTTTTGTTCCCACCGCTGTACGGTTGGTGCCACAATTGCTTGTTTGCGTAAACGATGTACCTGTACATGTCGTACCTGGGTCAGGTCCCCAACTGGTATCAACACACCCACCACCACCCGCACCAACGGTTGATGATTGATTATAATACACCCGTATCCTGCGAATGAAAGGGAATATATGTACATCCCCCGTTGCAGACTTGAGAGAGATGTTTAACGTAATATGATCCTGCCCTGTAAGTCCCGACGGGATATATATCTGGTCATTGGTTGTGGCAAATGATGCCCCATCACCATTTTTGATTTCCATTTGAAAAATATGATCATAACTTGCACTAAGGCATCTATCATCTGTTACATCAGAAATATTGTTTTTACAATAGTTATCTGTTGCCTCCTGTTGGATATCGCCATCAACCTGAATTTTAGTTACCGTTACTCTATTCCCAAAAAGTATGGTTTTAGTGTATACAAATGGATTGGTTACATCTCGTACGCTTGAACTTACCAATCCGTTGAGTTTCGTAATATGAAAGTTCTTTGCCACCAAATTAGAGGTATCATCATTATACAAACCAACAGTAACGTCGCCCGTCAGTGTCTGTGGAAGATCATCATTCAGCGTACGCCAGTTCGCCGATACACCGAGATTATCGCAATTATCGATATCCGTATTAGAGGTAAGATCGGCAACACAATATGAAGCTCTCAATGTATCACCTATTCGCTCAATACGCAGGATAAACTTATTCGAAGTATCGTATGGGTAATGTTTGGCGATATATGGTGGAGGCGGATTTGCCGGGGCGGGAGGAGTGACCGGGGCTGATATACAGGCTCCTTCGGTACGTCTCACATACTTTGGACTTGTTGGCGTATTTTTATACAAGCTATGCGTTTGTTGATTCGCTGTATCCAATACACAAGTTGCATTATCGATTCCACTGGCGTCTTTATGTTTGTATACATTCGTTTTCCCTACACCCAATCGGTATTCATCCGTAGCATTCTTTACGAAAATTCCTCCTAATTCTCCTCCCATCGTATCCTTTTTGTCAAATTTCACCCGTAGATCGAAATCGCCTGCAATAGTTCTTTTGAGCGTGTAGGTTGCACCGTTTTGTAGTGTAACTTGATTTACTGTTGTTGTTCCAAGTTTTGTTGCATCATTCGCTATCCAGTCTAATCCCGCTCCTGTATCGGTCGCAAAGGTATCGATAAATGCCGACGACACCCCCGGTTCATTGTAGGAGGAAACCAAAGCCAATGGATCCAAATCATCTTTGAAATCATTTTGTGAAGAGAGATTTACGGAATCATCCTCCAGCTTGGCCGGTGTATCCATCGTGAGTTTAGACCCTATTCCTCGCGATTTCGAACGTTCGTACGAAGTAATATTGACACTGAACGCATCTTTATTGAAAATATAGGACTGTTTTGTTACGTTTTTATTTTGTGCGCTGATCGTATATAGCGTTTCCGTGTCCGAAATCAACGATATCTCATATCGTGGTGATGGATTACCTGCCAGATCAGTGGTAACAAGCAAGTCGTATGGAGAAGGATTCGGTGTACAGGATGATACACTGCAATTGTACGCCGCGATATTGGTTGTTGGTGCAATGGAAAACATCGTCGAATTTGTAACCTGATTATTACTGGAATTTATCTTGCGAATAAGGACGGATAGTATGTTGTTGCCTTCATTGGAAATCTGTATCCCGTCCGGCGGCAGTTTACCCGAAATATACTTGTTGTTATCGATGATGATCGTATCCGTTTTCCCGGCATACACATATCCTTTCATCGATGGAACATAGGCAGGATACTCTATGGTTCGTTTTTGACTATCCACACCAATCAATGGATTCCTGGGATTGGACATAAACAGCCCAATGGATTTCTCTGCTGCGCTCATGTTGTCCGTAAAAAGTTTATTGAGCGTGATGTTTTTTGTCGTGAAATCAACGTTGCGTGTCAAGAAAGAAAGAAGAGAGCTGAAAATCAGTAAGAAGAGAGCAATGAAAAAGATCATGTATAGCAAAACCGAACCGTTTCGAAAACAAAATGTCGGACTGGATGAACGTGTAGTTGATACGGGTGATGGTGCCATAAAGAAAGAATTGGAAACTTCAAAATTCGTGTCTGCCGAACGCGGGAGTCTATTTTGTGCAAGCGCGGGAGCAGGAATAGTTATATATATCAATCCAACCAGAACCAGAATCCCAATAATCATCATGAAAACTGCCACAATCAACTCCCATGTCTGTATATCCAGCCGCACAGGCGGGAGGAGAACAAGGGCCACCTTGTTGTTCACAAAACCTCTATGTACGGGACAAAAACTAAAAGGTTGCCTTTATATAAGTTATTATATTATTTAGTTATCGGCGAACTCATTCTTTGCGTTCAATATTTTCTCTGTTATTAATACTATATACTAGACTTTATAATAATATTATGATGTTATGCGCTATCACCCCAAATTAAAGGAGATAGCGATATGAAAGAAGTCAAAAAGTTAGAGTCTGCTTTTAAGGAACATCTGGGTTGGCAGGCCCAGAGAGTGAGTTTCTTGGTCCAATTCCTCATCGCTGTGATACTGGCTAGGACTGTGAACCTGGCGGAACTGGCCGAAGTATTTGCCGGGAAGGCCAACACCGAATCCAAGTATAAAAGGCTTAAACGCTTTTTCAGTAGTTTTGCCATTGACTTCAAAATAATTGCCGAGCTAATCATCCACCTTTTACCGGCAAAAGATTCATGGGTGCTCACTTTGGACAGGACGAACTGGAAGTTCGGAAAGAAAAATATTAACCCGCTCGTCCTTGGCATCGCGTATAAAGGAATCGCCTTTCCTATTTTTTGGATCACTTTCTCTAAAAAAGGAAATTCAAACACCCAAGAAAGAATCGGGCTGATAGAACGATTCGTTACGACCTTCGGGATTGAACGGATTAAATGCATCACCGCTGACCGTGAATTCATTGGCCAGGAGTGGTTCGGGTGTCTGTTATACTTGGAAATTATGCCAAGAATCAGGATCAAAGAAAACACCTTGGTCACCAATTCCAGGGGGCAGCTCGTTCCAGCAAGAGACCTCTTCCGAGGATTGAAACCCGGCGAAGTCAGAATCCTGGAAGGAGAGCGGTTAGTCTTTGGTTTTGAACTATTCGTCATCGGCACGGTCCTCCCGACTGGGGAGTATCTGATAATAGTCACAGGCAAGGAACCCGAAACTGCTATGACAGATTACGCAGAACGATGGGAAATAGAAACACTTTTCGGCTGCTTAAAAAGCAGAGGGTTTCGTTTCGAATCCACCTATTATCGCCGGTGAAAAAGTAAGCCATTTTGGCCGGTGAAAAAATACACCACCCCGGCCGGTCAAAAGTACCCCACCTTGCCTTTTTTCTTCCTGCCTCTCGATCTTTTTTGACTTCCTTTTTG
>JADFYN010000159.1 GCA_015233055.1 Deltaproteobacteria bacterium | reverse complement strand
CGATAGCCTGGGCGACGTGATCAGAACTTTAGCCGTCAAAGCCCATGAAAAGGGGTTGGAGCTGGCTTACCGGATTAAGCCGGATGTTCCGGATCGGTTACTGGGCGATCCGGTCAGAATAAGGCAAGTCGTCCTTAATCTTATCGGAAATTCGGTAAAATTCACTGAATCCGGAGAAGTGGTTCTGGAGGTTGAGTCATCTTTACAGGCAAATGAAGAGGTGGTGCTCCATTTCAGCGTCAGAGATACCGGGATCGGTATTTCAGAAGATAAAATCTGTAAGATATTTGAACCGTTCACCCAAGCAGACAGCTCCACCACCCGCGAATATGGCGGGACCGGATTGGGCCTGACCATATGTTCCAAGTTGGTTTCCTTGATGGACGGCAGCATTTGGGTAGAGTCGGAAGTAGGAAAAGGGAGCACGTTTTATTTCAATATCCGGTTAGGTCTCCCCAAAGGAGAAATAGCCGAAACAATACCTATAGAGTTGGATCAGTTACAAGGTTTGAAGGTCTTGGTTGTTGATGACAATGCCACCAACAGATGGATTTTGAAAGAGATGTTGGAAGGTTGGGAGTTAAAACCGACTTTGGTGGACAACGGTTTTGCTGCATTGAGTGCCCTGAAACAAGCCAAAGAAGATAATGAGCCATTTGGTCTAGCCGTTCTTGATTTACTTATGCCCCAAATAGACGGATTTGAGCTGGCCCTACGAATCAAGGACAACCATAGTTTTGGAGACATCAAGATAATCATGCTCACGTCAGCCTCTCAACGAGGTGATGCCGAGCGATGTAAAGAATTAGGCATAACCGCCTATCTCACCAAACCGGTAGGGCATTCAGATCTATTAGATGTAATTTTGACGGTCCTAGGCACCCCCATGCCTGGTGCTGATAAAAAGTCAATAGTGTCACGTCATTCTTTAAGAGAAAGCCGGACTAAGTTGAATATTCTGTTGGCGGAGGACAATAAAATCAATCAAAGGCTAGCTCAAGCCATGCTGGAGAGTCGAGGTCATAATGTTACAATCGTCAATAACGGCGTTGAAACCCTAAGTACGCTAAAGACCTTTTCTTTTGATCTGGTACTGATGGACGTCCAGATGCCGGTTATGGATGGGATCACAGCCACAGAAAAAATTAGGGACAAAGAAAAACTGACCGGAGGTCATATCCCTATTATCGCCATGACGGCATTTGCGATGAAAGGTGACCAAGATCGCTGCATTGAAGCCGGAATGGACGGCTACATCACTAAACCGATTAATCCTAGCGACGCCATAATATATATCGAATCCTTTGCCCGCGAGCATATAAAAAAATAAGCTGATTGGAAAACATCTTTCTTAAGATGGTCAATTCCACTAAAGCCCCAACGGGGCGCTCTAGGTTAGCCCAGGGCAGCGCCCTGGGTAGGGGCGAAGACTATACAAAATACAATGTAATTGTCACAGAAAGCCGCCGTCAATTCAGCAGGTCAGACGGCGTGGTATATCCTGTTCAAAGGAAATGACTTTGGGGGTTGGCCGACCATCTGACCATCTTGCTGATACCTAACCATCTGGATTTCCCAGGGCGCTGCCCTGGGCTAACCTAGAGCGCCCCTTCAGGGCTTAAACGGAATTGACTATTTTAAAGAAAGTTAGCTCGGTTGTCCGCCTCTTAAGTCAACGACATCAACTAATAATTCGCCTGACGACAATCCGGCAAAACTCGGACCTAACCTTTATTGTGGAAGTATCTCATGACCACCTGGGATCAATTCGCCCAGTTCGTTTTCTCCGGCCTGACCACCGGGAGCATCTATGCCCTGATCGCCTTAGGCTTTTGCATTATCCACAATTCCACCGGACTGGTCAATTTTACCCAGGTGGATTTTGTCAGCCTGGGCGGGCTGATGATGTACACCCTGTTCTTGGGGCTGGGGCTGCCGCTGCCGGCGGCTTTCGTTCTGGGGGTCCTGGCCGTAACGGCGGTGGGTGGATTGGTGGAGAGGTTGACCATTCGGCCGGCCAGGTCAAGGGAAATTACCGTCCTCATCTTTATCACCATCGGCGTCTCCATTTTGATGCGGGGGTTATTCAAGATTATCTGGGGAAAAAACCAGATGGCCTTGCCTTCTTTTTCCGGCGACAGTCCCTTGATTATCCTGGGCGCCGCGGTATTGCCACAGAGCCTGTGGATTTTTGTGATTACCCTACTGGTGGTGGGTTTACTTCATTACTTCTTTAGCCGGACCAGGGTGGGCAAGGCCATGCGGGCCACCTCGTTCAATCCCAGAGCCGCGGCCCTGATGGGCGTTGATGTCAACTCAATGATTTTGCTGTCATTTGCCCTTAGCGGCGGACTGGGGGCGGTGGCGGGTATCTTGATCGTGCCCATTACCACGTTGTCTTATGATGTGGGAGTGATGCTGGGTCTCAAAGGTTTTGCCGCGGCTATCCTGGGTGGATACGGCAACGTCGTGGGGGCTGTTGTCGGTGGGTTGGTGCTGGGTGTGCTGGAATCCATTGGGGCCGGGATGATCACCTCCACTTATAAAGACGTCATCGCTTTTTCTATTCTATTGTTAATCCTATTCTTTAAACCTGGTGGATTACTGGGCTACGGGGAAAAGCAGAAGGTTTGATTTCCCCGACAAAGGATCCAGTCACATGAAACACTACCTCGGGTTGCTCGTCCTGGCTGGGGTCATCATCGTTTTCCCCCTTTCGGTGTCCAATCCTTATTACCTAAATGTCGCGAATATCATTGGGTTGAACAGCATAGTCGTAGCCGGACTGAACCTGCTGATCGGTTATGCCGGGCAGATCTCATTAGGCCACGCCGCGTTTTATGGTTTGGGTGCTTATTTCTCAGGTATCCTGACCGTGACTTACCAGGTCAATCCTATTCCGGCCATGCTCCTGGCCATGCTGGCCACGGGGTTGATCGCCCTCCTCATCGGCATTCCAACGCTTAAGCTGCACGGCCATTACCTGGTCATGGCCACCGTCGGATTCAACCTGATCGTCAACATCATCATCCTCCAGTGGGATAGCGTCACCGGTAGTCCATCCGGATTTCCCGGCATCCCCAATCTTAAAATCGGCGCGCTGGTCTTTGATACCGACCAGAAAATGTATTACCTTATCTGGGGACTATCTTTTTTAATCATCATCTTGTCATTGAATCTGGTCCGGTCCAGGGTCGGCCGAGGGCTGCGGGCCCTACACGGAAGTGAACCGGCCGCGTCCTCTTTGGGCGTGCAAACGGCGCGCTATAAAGTCAAGGTATTCGTCATCAGCACCATGTTCGCCTCCCTGGCTGGGAGCTTATATGCTTATTATCTGACCTTTATCAGCCCCAAGACCTTCGACATCTTTTTCTCCATCGAGCTGGTGACCATGGTCATTGCGGGCGGCATAGGGAATGTCTGGGGGGCGCTGTTAGGGACCGTCTTTTTTACAACCTTGCCCAGTGTGCTTGATGTTTTTGATGAATACAAGGATATCTTCTATGGTCTGATCCTGGTGGTCATCCTCATCTTCCTGCCCCAGGGAGTTTTGGTGGGGATCAAAGAATATTTTTTTGCCCGGAAGAGATCGAGCGATAAAGATATCCAGGCGGATGACGGAGGCCGCGTGTTTAGTAGAGGTTCCAGTGCGGCCTTTTGTCCCCCATTGGGCCGGATATCGCCCGACCGGACCGATGACGGCGTCATTTTGAGCGTGCGCGACGTATCCATAAATTTTGGGGGCATCATGGCCCTGGCCCAGGTGTCTTTAGACCTGTTCGAGGGGCAGGTGACGGCCTTGATCGGTCCTAACGGGGCCGGCAAGACGACCATGATTAATGTCGTGTCCGGTATTCATCGGCCCACAGAAGGGAGTATTTCCTTTTTCGGTCAGGAGGTTAAAGGCAAACGGTCCTATTACCTGGCCGGGCTAGGCTTGACCCGGACCTTTCAGAACAACCAGACATTCAGTAATATGACCGTGTTGGAAAATGTCATGGTCGGCCTTCATGCCAAAACCGGGAAGGAATTCATCTCCTCTATGTTTCACTTGCCCGGCACCGGCCGGGAAGAAAAGGCGATTGAACAACGGGCCTGGGAGGTCTTAAGGTTTTTTCGGCTGGAGGACAAAGGGCATTGGTCCGCCTCCGCCCTATCTTTTGGCGAACAGAAGCGGGTGGAAATGGCCCGGGCGCTGGCGCCCAATCCCCGGTTGATCCTGCTCGACGAGCCCGTGGCGGGTCTAAATATGACGGAAACGGATGAAATTGCAAAACTTATATGTGATATTCGGAACCAGGGCATCTCTGTTTTGCTCGTGGAACATGACATGAATTTAGTCATGGGCATTTCTGATCGGGTGGTGGTGCTGAACTACGGAAGAAAGATAGCCGAAGGGCGCCCCCAGGAGATTCAGAAAGACGAGGCGGTCCTGGCCGCTTATCTGGGGAGTGTTGACTGATGCTTCGGGTGGAGAAGTTAGCGGCCTCCTATGGGGCCATCCAGGCCCTTAAGGGTGTCTCCCTGGAGGTGAATCAAGGCGAGATTGTCTGCTTGATCGGGGCCAATGGGGCGGGCAAAACCACTCTGCTGAATTGCCTGTCCGGTGTCCACGCCCAACGGCAGGGGCGGCTGGTCTATCGCGGGCAAGACATCTCAGGGACTAACGCCCAGCAGCGGGTCAAGATGGGGATTGTCCAGGTTCCGGAGAATAGACAGCTTTTCGGACCGATGACGGTGGAGGAAAACCTGGAGATGGGGGCCTATCTCCGGGGAAAAACCGGCCGCGTCGGGCTGGCCGCCGAAATGGAGGATATTTTTAGGCGATTTCCGATCCTTAAAGACAGACGAAAACAGCGGGCCGGGACCCTGTCCGGGGGAGAACAGCAGATGGTGGCTATTGGCCGTGGTCTGATGGCCAACCCCAGTTTGCTTCTTCTAGATGAACCTTCGCTCGGTCTGGCTCCGTTGGTGGTTAAGGAAATATTTAGAATTATTAAAGGATTAAGAGAAGAAGGCCGGACTATTTTGTTGGTCGAGCAAAACGCCTTGGGGGCGCTGACTATTTCCGACCGGGCCTATGTCTTGGAAACCGGCCGGGTGTCTCTGTCTGGTCCGGCCCGCGACTTGATGCAAGATGACCAGGTCCGCCGGGCTTTTCTGGGCCAGACCGTGCCGGAGGATGAGAAGCCCCGGCCCATCTTGGGCTCTTGATGGAAAGCAGTCGAACGACACAAAACCTTTGCCTTTTTTTTGTATCCGCGGTAAGTTCCCGGTCTAATCACGGAGCCGAATTCACGTCTTTCAGTCTGATTATCCAACGGCTGTCCAAAAAAGGAGGAACATGATGAAAAAATACAAGGTTTCAATCGCATTGGTCCTAACCGTAATGCTTTCTCTGATGATCGCGGGCTGTGAGGCATCCAAACAAGCCCGAGGTGTGGATGAGAAGGTGACTTTGGTCGACCCCGCTCTCCTTCAGGAAGGGAAGAGCGGCCAGGCGCTGCTGCGCTATGTTAACCCGAACATTGATATTAGATATTATACCAAGGTGATGCTCGATCCGGTCGTGATGTCAAAACCGGAAGGCGCGTCGGAAGACGACATCGCAGATTTGCAAAAACTGGTCTCCAATGGCCATATTATCATGCGCCAGGAATTATCTAAAGATTACACAATAGTTGACAGCCCAGGGCCGGGGACGATGAGAATTCAGGCCGGCCTTTTGAATGCCCAAAAATCTAAACCGGTCAGACTCATTACCAGTGTCACCCCCATTGGAGCCGGGCTTTCCCTGGCCAAGAATTTTACCACCGGAAAACCCACGGGTGTGGGCGAGATCACCGGTGAGATGAAGATCACCGACGCCGTTACAGGTGAAATTATAGGCGAGGCGGTGGACAAGCGGGTCGGCGGAAAAAATCCCAATGAAATTTTTAACACCTGGGCTGACGCAAACCATGCCATAGAATACTGGGCCAAGAAACTGCGGTTCTTCTTGTGCAAGGAGCGGAGAGGTGCAAACTGTACCCCCCCCGGCAATTATTAAGGCTACCTGATTTCGACGAGAGTTATAATCATTGGGAGACAGAAATGTATCCGCAGATTTCGCCGATGGACGCAGATGGATGGGACCTACAGGCGCCTGCGAGCATTCGTCTTTCTTCTCTGGAGGTTGATTTTTGGGTTACTCGCCGCCAAGCCCTGACTTAACACTTTTTTTGTCTCTTTGTTGCTTTGTCAGGTGACGACGGGACACCACGGAGGACACGATGACAAGAAAGATCGCCACACTGCTGGTTGGACTTATGGTTGCAACTGTTTCTCAGGCGTTGGCTGCCGATCCGATCAAGATCGGGGCCTTTTTCTCTCTGTCGGGCCCGGCCGCGGCCATCGGCACCCCGACCAAGTTGGTCACCATGATGGCCGTGGAGAAGATAAACAAAGAGGGCGGAATCAATGGCCGGCCCATTGAGCTGATCCAGGGCGATGCCGAATCGGAACCGACCAAAGCCGTCATGGTGGCCAAGAAGTTCATTAATGTGGATAAGGTGGCGGCCATCATCGGCCCGGACTTGACCGATCTGGGCATGGCCGTCAAGAAGATGGTTGAAGACGCTCACATTCCTACCGTCATGACGGTGGGCGGGGATCCGGTCATCATGAGCGGCGGTCCCTTGGGAACGTGTCACTGGGTCTTTAAGTCGCCCCAGCGGAGTTCTACCGCGGTAGAGAAATTATACCAGTACCTGCAGAAGAACAACCTGAAGAAAGTGGCTCTGATCATCTCTTCCACGACCTTTGGCAAGGACGGGAAAACCTGGCTGGAAAAACTTGCGCCAAAGTATGGGATAACCATCACGGCCAATGAGTCTTTCGGACCCAAAGACCTGGATATGACCGCTCAACTGAGCAAGATCGCGGCGGGCAAACCCGATGCCATCGTTTGCTGGACCACCGGGCCGGCCGGGGCGATTGTGTCCAGAAACACCAAGCAGTTAAACATCAAAATTCCGTTGTTCCAGTGCCATGGTCTGCCTGACCCCAAATACATAGAATTGGCCGGGGCTGCCTCGGAAGGCAATATGATGCCCGCAACCAAGCTGATGGCCTGGGACCAGCTCGCGGATACCGACCCCCAGAAAAAAGTGATCAAGGAATTCGTTCATTTATATAATGACGTCTACAACTATAACACACAATTCCCGATTAATACCCATTCCGGTTACGCCTGGGATGCCATTCATATTGTGGCTGACGCCATCAAAAAAGCCGGGACAGATCCGGCAAAACTACGCGACGCCATTGAACAAACCAAAGGCTATCTGGGCGTCAGCGGGCTCTATAATCTCACTACCGAAGATCATAACGGCCTGGGCCAGGATTCGATGAATATGGTCCGGATTGAAAATGGTAAGTGGAAGCTCATTCCCTAGACATCTTTCCTGGTCCGGCTAAAATTTTATCCGCAGATTTTGCAGATGAACGCAGATGGAAGAGACTCACCTATCCATTGTGGCCCGAATCTGCGCAACTCTGCTCAATCTGCGGATTTAAGTTGTGTCCCGGACCCAGAGCCGGACCACCTTTTTTCCTGGAACGACGAGTCGGTTATGCCTAAGAGCGAAATAAAAACAGCAAATTTGTTATTGCAGATCATTAAAGAGGCTAAAAGCGATTTCTCCTTTGTCCGGGAGTCCATCAGTAACGCCTTCGATGCCCGGGCCGGCCGATGCAATGTCTATTTAACTAGAAATACAACCACGTTAGCCGAACGATTGGATGTCTTGGTCCAGGACAACGGCGTCGGAATGAGCCAGTGGGAAGAGGTCCAACCCAGTATCTACAATTTTTTTAATGTGGCCGACTCAGCCAAGGCCGAGGATTACAACATCGGCGAAAAAGGTATTGGGACCAAATTGTATTTTAACTCCTCCCGATTGGAG
>JADFYN010000158.1:2391-7949 GCA_015233055.1 Deltaproteobacteria bacterium | reverse complement strand
ACTTCGTTTAGAGTTTTTGAAAAACTCTGCGGTTTGTATGGCGACACCTTGGTTTTTGCCACTAGAGACAAGTGATAATATAGAGGCCACCAGCCTGGGAAAGGGGAGTTTGCGTTTTCTAGTGAAAATTTTTGGGGTTGAGTAATACTTTGTGGCGGAGATGGTGGGGACGATACTAAAGAATTTATTAATGATATCAGCCTGTTTCATATCCCCACCTTCTTTAGCCAAATTCATTATACATCCTTGCGATGGTCATTTTGTTTAAGGTAAAATCAAGGACATTATATCAAATTATGATGATAAGGCCAGAACTTTCGGCATGGAGCGGAACACTTCCTCGACTATGGTCAAAAACCGACCCCAGGCAGCATCGGCTAGACATCATGGTAGCCCAAGGCATCGGCTAAGAGGAGCTTGCTCCTGACAAAGACTCCATTCCCCCGGCCGATTTCTTCTCCATGTTCATCGTAAACGACCGACTCGGCGATAATCTGGGCTCTGGTTTTGTTCACCACCCGTCCGATGGATTTCATGCGTCCGGAGGAGATGGGCTTAGTCAAATAAGTTACGAATGATGTGGTTAATACAAAACGATCCGGGACGATGGAATTTGCGGCGAAGAATGCCGCATCGTCAAGCATCTTGAAGTAAACCGAGCCGTGCACGGCCCCGGCGGCATGAAACAAGGCCCGGTCTACCTTAATCTCTATTTCGGCGCGTTCATGGGACACCGTGATGCGAGGTTTAAATATCTCATTGATGGGGGCGGCCAGGTACATTTTCTCCAGCGCCCGGTAATGAAACTCATCTTTCATTTGTGTCTCCATCAGAATCAAGGGCTATGATTTAATTCGCAGATGGCGCAGAGTTGCGCAGATTAGGGCCAAAACATGTCCGTGGGGCTTTTTCATCTATGTTAATTTGTGCCATCTGTAGATCTATTCTTTATCCAGTATTGAGCGAATGACTTCCAGGATTTGCCGATGATCATACGGCTTGTTGACGAACCCCTTGGCCCCGGCCGCGACGGCTTCCTTGCCTGGACCATCGGCGGAATACCCGCTGGCGATGATGACCTTTATCGACGGATCAAGACCCAAGAGGCCTTCGAGGCATTGCTTACCACCCATCTCCGGCATAATCAGATCCAGGATGACCACGGCTATCTCCTCGCTTCGGGTCTGGTACACACCCAGGGCCTCTTTGCCGTTGGAGGCCTTGATAACATTGTAACCGGCCTTGGTCAAAAGCCTGGCCCCGAGTTCGCGAATGAACTCTTCGTCATCCACAAGAAGGATGGTCTCAGATCCACCTCTCGGCATCTTCCTTTCACCGGCTTCTTCTTTTTCCTCATCCGAAATAAGAGCGGGAAAATAGATCTTGAAGGTGGTCCCTTGTCCCGGTTCGCTGTAACACATTATGAGACCACCGTGCTGTTTCATGATTCCGTGGACCATTGACAGGCCAAGCCCCGTTCCCTCGCCTATGCCTTTGGTCGTGTAAAACGGCTCAAAGATGTGCTCTAAGGTGTCGTTATCCATCCCGGTGCCGCTATCCGTAACCATCACTCGGACGTAGCGGCCGCGTTTGACGTCAAAATGCGTTTTCGTATACTCCTCGTCAAAGGTGAAATTTGCGGTTTCGATGGTCAAGTTGCCTCCATCAGGCATGGCGTCCCGGGCATTTACCACAAGGTTCATCAGGATCTGGTCCACCTGGGTCGGATTGGCATTGATCGCGGCCAAATCCTCGGCCAGGCAGATCTGAATGTTGATCATCTTGGGGATGGTTCTTTCAATCATTTTCTGCAGTTCATTGATGCGGGAATTCAGGTTCAGGGGCTGAAGTTCGATCTCCGTCTTCCGGCTGAAGGTGAGCAGTCCCCGGACCAGATCGGCGCCCCGCCTGGCGGATTCGTGTATCTTCGTTAGATCGGGCCGGTAACGTTCAGGCAATTCTTTATCGAGGAGAAGGAACTCCGAGTATCCCAGCCCCACCTGTAAGATATTGTTGAAATCGTGAGCGATGCCTCCGGCCAGGGTCCCGATTGCTTCCATTTTTTGAGCTTGAAAAAGTTGCTTTTGGAGAATTCGTAGTTGGGTTACATCCCGAAGGACGGTCAGACTGACCTTGCCCCAGAGAGGATCATCCCACGAGATGGCGTCGAGGAGCACGCTAAGAACCGCCCCGTCTTTCTTTACGTACTCATAGGGTATCTCGTTGGCTTCGCCGATCGCCCAAAACAATTCAATGACATTTCTGAGTGTGGCTCTTGATCCGGGGGTCATGATCGATTCAATGCCGGCCCCGATGATTTCAGAGCGATCATACCCTAATGTTTCGAGCCATTTCCTGTTGACATTCCTGACAATCAAATCCTTATCGATAGAATGCATCATCACGGGAGCGTCATCGTAAATCCGGCGAAAACGATTTTCACTCTCTCGTAGTTCCGTTTCGGCCTGTCGGCGGAGGGCGATTTCCTGCTCCAAGGCCCGGTTGGCTTGCTCCAACTGGATGACCTTTTGCTCCAGCTTGTGAATGAGAACTTCGCTGTATTCCTTGAGCAAACCTACTTCATGACCTTCCGGCGCGCGGTGTGAGGACAGTTCGCCGCCGGCTTTTTTGGCTAAAACCTCCTGGATGAAGGCTCTGAACTGTTCCGGCTCGACGGGTTTGATCATGAAGGCGTCCGCCCCCAGGTCCAGGGCTAAGCGTTCGTCCTTGGGCTCGGTATAGGTGGCGGTATAAACAACGAAGGGGATCGTTTTGAGCCGCTCATCGGCCTTCCATAGACGCAGGAGGGTGTACCCGTCCATAACCGGCATCAACAGGTCGGAGATGATCAGGTCAGGCAGTGCCTCGCGGGCTTTAGTCAGCGCCTCGGCGCCGTGGCGGGCTTCGTCTACGACATAACCGTGGCCTTGCAGGAGAGCCCGCAGCAGGTAGAGGTTATTTGGGTTGTCGTCCACAATCAGCACGCGAATCATGGGATAGCCTCCTCACCGGGCAAGCGGAGAAAGCGCTCGACCTCGGTTACGAACGTCTCCGGATTGATGGGTTTCTCGATGTAGCCTTCCGCTCCTGCGGCTAAGACCTTTTCCTTGTCGCCGACCATGGCGTAGGATGTGACCGCGACGATGGGAGTGGATTTGAATCGAGGATCGCTTTTCAACGCCCGGGCCACGGCGTAGCCGTCCATCCCCGGCAACTGGATATCGAGCAATATCAAGTCGGGGCTGACTTTGGCGGCTAATTCCAGGCCCAGCGAACCGGACATGGCGGAAACGACTTCATGGCCGCGCTGCTCTAAGAGGAAGGTCAGCAGGTAGCGGTTTTGTTCATTGTCTTCGATAAGAAGTATTTTTGCTTTCATGATTTGCTCGATCCTTGTAGCGGAAAGGTGAAGCTAAACGTGCTGCCTTTTGTCCATGTGCTTTCGGCGCTGATATCGCCGCCCATCAAATCGGCCAGGCGTCGGCAAATTGCCAGGCCCAAGCCCGTACCTTCGTAATTTCGCGACAGACCGGATTCAATCTGCCGGAAAGGTTGAAACAAGGTCGTGAGATCATCGGACTTTATTCCTATCCCGGTGTCGGAAACGCAGAGTCGGACGGCGGTCTGCCCGGCCATCCCCTCCGGAGATTTGAAATCGAAAACCAGTTCGGTCTTCAGCGCGACTTCCCCGCTATCGGTGAACTTGATGGCGTTATTAAGCAGGTTGAGTAGAATCTGTTCGACGCGGCGTTGGTCGCCGACGGCCTCGTCAAGCCCGGGCGCGATTTGGGCCCGCAGAGCCAGACCTTTCTTTTCAGCCAGCGGGGTGACGAGGCCTAAGACCTTGTTGATAGATGCACCCAGGTCGAACCGCTCCATGGCCACTTCGAGTTGCCCCGCTTCGATCTTGGAGATGTCGAGCACGTCGTTGATCAGAGCCAGCAAGTGGCGAGAGCTGGACCGGACCATTTCGAGCTGCTTGCTCTGTTCCGAATTCAACGGCCCGGCCAGTCCTTGCAGGATAATGCCGGTGAAGCCGATAATTGAGTTGAGCGGCGTGCGCAGCTCGTGAGACATATTGGCCAGAAAAGCAGATTTGATATGGTCGGCCGCCTCGGCCCGCTCCTTGGCCTGGGCCAGTTCCCCGGTCCGCTCGGCCACGATCTGCTCCAACTCCACCGCGTGTCGGTGAGATGCCTCGTAAAGTTGGGAATTCTCAATGGCCAGGGCCAGTTGTCCGGTAACGGTTTCCAGGAGGTTTAATCTGTGCTCCGATGGTTTTATTTCGGTGCGGGTGAACAGGCACAAAACGCCGACGCACCGGTTGGCCGTGACCAGCGGGTAGGCCGCATGGAAATTAATCAGGTCGCCCCGAGTGGATTCCAACGTCGCGTAGGCCAGGACTTCCTCGCGGTTGCGCAGGATCAACGGCTTTAAGGTCCGGGCACACTCACCACACAGGCAGTCCCCCACTCTAACATTGCTGGTGGCCAGGTCCTGGTTAGTCGCTTTGGAGATGGCCCGGGAGGCGGCCAATTCCAGTACTTCATCCGGCGCCACCAAACAGACCGTGCCGCCCTCCAACCCAACCAGGGCCAAGGCCTCGTTCAGCACCTGGTCCAGGACAGCCTTGAGGTCCAGAAAGCCGGTGACGGCCGAAACAATCCGGTTGATGGCCCGGAGTTCCTCGTTCCTCTCCTTGAGTTCATCCTGGGCCCGTTTGAGTTCCGTGATGTCCATGCCGATGCTCAGGACCTCAACAATGTTTCCCTGGTCATCCTGCACTATTTTATTGGTCCAGGCGATCAGAACGCGCTCTCCGCTGCGCCGCATGTTTTCATTGACGTTTCGTTCGAACGCTTTTGGATCTGCCAGGATCCGATCCATCAGCAGACCCAGGTCTTGACCGGTATTGTCCTTTATGGGGACGATCGTGCCGACCACATGGCGCCCGATAATCTCCTCATAAGAGTAACCAAAGAATTTTTGGCCGAACTCGTTCAAAAAGGTGATCTTTCCGTCGCGGGTCCAGCGCAGAATGATGCTGCAGGCATGTTCTACCAGCTCACGATACTTTCGTTCGCTCTCCACCAGCCGTTCTTCGGCCTGCTCCCGCTCGACATGCCCGCGTAAAACGGTGATGCCGTAGGCCAGGTCATCGGCCAGTTCAGTCAACAACCTGACTTCCTCATCACCAAAGGCGTCCGGCTCGCCGGCATACACATTCAACGCCCCGAAAACGCGGTTGTCACGCTTCAACGGCAGGGCTACGGAAGAGGCATAATGCCGCTGCATGGCCGCTTTGCGCCAAAGCTCAAATGATTGCTCGGCGGAGATGTGGCGGGCGACCACGGGCTGCCCGGTCCGGATGGCGGTGCCGGTGGGGCCGCGGCCGGTCTCGGTGTCATCCCAGGTTATGTGGGTGGCGCTGAGGTATCCGTCCTCAAGTCCGGCCTGGGCAATAGGGCGCACTGTCTTGGCTTCATCCTGCTCAGCCAGGCCGAACCAGGCCATGTGATAGCCGGCTTGCTCCACCAGAATACGGCACACGCCCGCCC
>JADFYN010000158.1:0-2380 GCA_015233055.1 Deltaproteobacteria bacterium | reverse complement strand
GGGCCTGATTGCATTCGGTCAACGTTCTTAAGGCCCGGTTCAAACGCTGTAATTCCGCTTCTATCCTCTTGCGGTCGGTAATATCCTCCAACGTAATCAGGTGTTCGCCTGTCCGGAGCTGGACGGGCCTGAAGAAGATATGCTTTCTGGTCCCATCACCGCAGGTGACCGTGAAGACTCTTGGCCTCTGGGTCCCAGGTCCGGCCTCATGCATATCGCTGATCCAGGTGGCGATCACTTCTCTCCGGTAGTCTGAGTCAGGATAGGCCCTTCTCATCCAGGTCGCCACATCGGGAAAATCTTCCGGATCATACCCAAACGTATCGGCCACCTGAGGGCTGCAATAGCCAAGCGCTCCATCTTCCTTGATGATGATCGTTCCGAAAGGAACATTTTCGATAAGAGTCTGGAACTTCTCCTTGGAACGCTTCTGCTCGCTGATGTCTCTCACCCAGACCTGAATGCCGGGTTCTTCCTCAAAGTGGAACACCTTAGCTCGGATCTCGCCATCGAGTCCGGTTCCTTTTTTTGACTGGAGCCGGACTCCACACCGATCTGTTACGGTTTCCCCGCTCAACCGGGCCTGCGCTCTGGCCTGAATCATTGCCTGGTCTTCAGGGTGATATATGATCCAATGGTCCTGGCCAATGAGTTCTTCCGGTTCATAGCCGAGGATTTCATGCAGACGGTTATTGGCGAAGACTATCGTGGTTCCTTTCTGCAAAAATATCCCGTCGAAACTGTCCTCCACGAGGGCTCGATACCTCTGTTCGCTCTCTCTCAGGGCCTCTTGAGCCTGGTCACGCTCGCGCCCGCGACGCTGAATCTTCCAGGCGCCCACTCCGAGCAACAACAGAACCACACCCCAGATAGCGCTTTGAACGAGCAATTCCTCGTTCTGGTAAAGACGGACCAGGGCCCCCAAGTCCTTTATTACAACGGACACGCGGACACTGCCACCGTGTATGTCGCCCTTTTTTGTCACCTTGCATAACGTGCACGGCGTCCCATTGGCGGTTCAGTACGTTTTTCTGGAAGTAAAACCTTGCCGCGACCCGCTCCAGCTCTGTGACCGTCCGGTCAATATAAGCCAGGTTCAACCACAATGCCAGCCCGACCCCAAGCGCCCAGACGAGCGGGAGCGCCCAGATCCAGGCTCTGTGCGGCCTCCGACCTGAAGTTGGGGGCACCAGAAAACGGCTTGCATCGCGGGCCGGAATGGCAAAAGCCTGTTTTTTATTGGTTGATTTCATTATGTTCCGTTTTCTGCTATGCTCCCGACGCGATCAAACGCGCTTTGGGGTAAGCGACAGCCGCATGGCTCCTTGGCGTTTTTTGGCCCATCGGATAAAAGGTAAGATCACGGTCATTATATCAGATTATCATGATAACACCAGAATTTTCGGCATGGCGGGCGGGGTGTAACGGATGCAATATTCTTAAATCGGGTAAATCCAAAAGAGCCCCGACGAGGCGCTCTAGGTTGTGCCGGCGGGTTCCCGGCTAGGCCGAATCCCTATGGCATCAGTTTTTCCCCCATTAAAAAGAGGTTGTTACCCTATTGCTTAATTATACTATTTTGTTCATAATTAAACCCGGCAATAAAAAATAACGGAGGTACATATCATGGCGGTTGAATCCATTAAATCAAATGACGGCAAGACCTTGATGATCAGCATAAACGGCAGGTTCAGCTCCGAGAATATCGTCGATTTCACCAAGGCTTATGAGGATAATCTAGGATCAGTCTCCCAGGTGACGGTGGATTTGAATCATGTGGAGAGCTTGAACTCTTTGACTGTCGGTATGATTATGCTTCTGAGGGAGAAGGCTGCCGCAACCGGAGTCAACGTCGTCCTCTCAAATTGTGCACCCAGCCTCAAAAAAACCTTTCAAGCCTTTGGTGTCGAAGAGTTCTTTAATTTCGATTGTTCGTAACCACCGCCGACTGGATCGCTCCCGGCCGGGTCATCCCTGGTGCCAATAAGAAAAGGCCGGAGGTTGGTCCCGGCCTCTGGTGCCTTCAATGGTCGCATCTCAATGAACGGTGTGCAGGTCCCGCTTGATCTCTTCCGGTGCCGTCGATAGCGCCTGGGATGTGATGATCAGGTAGAACTCTCGGATCGGATAAAAGGTAAGATCACGGGCATTATATCAGTTTGTCATGATAACACCGGAATTTTCGGCATGGTTATTTTGTATGGCGTTATACCTGACCCAGGGCGCTGCCCCAATGCTGTTGAATTAAGCGAAATCACGCACGCTTTATTCATAAAATGGCCCATTCCAAATAAGCCCCGAAGGGGCGCTCTAGGTTAGCCCAGGGCAGCGCCCTGGGTATGGGACAAGGCCCTTATAAAATACAATATAACCACATATA
>JADFYN010000157.1:612-7976 GCA_015233055.1 Deltaproteobacteria bacterium | reverse complement strand
GGCCCTGGTTATGTATCCCGGCCCTAATTCAACAGCATTGGGGCAACGCCCTGGGAAATACGGCATGTTACGTGTCAGCAGGATGGTCAGGAGGTCGGCCGGCCCCTAAAGCAGTTCCTTTGAACAGGATATACCACGGCTGAAGTACGGAATTGCCGACGGTTTTATGTGACTATTACATGGTATTTTATATAGTCGCCACCCCTACCCAGGGCGTTGCCGCTGGGCTAACCTAGATCGCCCCGTTGGGGCTTGTTTGGAATGGGCTATTTTAAAAAAATTAGCACAATTGTCCGTGGCTTAAATCAATGACATTGACCAGCAACCTGTAACGAGTAACCTGTAACACGCAACCCGAAAGTTGGCCGTCTTAGGTATTATTTTCACCAAAGAGCCTCTCGTGCCGGTACCACCGCCGCAAGAGTTCCTCCACCGGGAACCCCAGTCGCTGTTCCAGGTCCGGCCGCGATTGCCACCAATCGCCCACGGCCTGCTCAAAGGCCCGATATAAACCCGGCCAGAGGAGTCGCCGCCGCTCATGTTCCTTGGGGCTGATGAAGAAGCAAATGACACACCCGATCCGATCAAACCCCTGATCATAGAGTTTGCAGTGCGGCAGTTTTCGTTGCTCCAGGTAATCCCAGACCATCCATTCTTTCCAGTTGAACAGCGGCTTGTAGGTCATCAGCTTTCCTTGCCGATCGATGGGACCACGAGACCGGCGCCGGGCGCTCTCCTCCGCCCGAATCCCTATCAGCCGGTGATATAATGGAATTTTGGCTGTGGGCGCTTTTTTCAGGACACGGCAACACCAGCGCCGTTTAAAGTTGGGAAGTCCGTATGCCCTTAATCCGTCCCAAAAAGATATGGCCGGGTGCATCCAGTCCACCGTAGGATAGTGTTCCTTAATAAACCTGACCACCTCCGGCGGATCAATCCCTGGGGCGGAATATACGGCCCGGTGTTTAACTCCGCTTATCCTGACCAGGTCCAGCAAAGTCACCGAATCCTTGCCGCCCGAAAATCCAACCAGGTAGCCTTCCGGTGGGACGTTTTGCTTGATCATCTCCAGGGCTTCCACCACATGTTCCGCAGACGGAATGGAATCAGTCACATTACCTCCAAAATCGAGAATCATATTTTATTGACAGAACATCTGAAGCACCGGCGACGAAGAAAGCCCGGAGGAGGACAGGAAATCGTTATCAGGCGGCTTTCAATCGTTCGGCGATGGCGCTTATCTTGGCTTCGTACTCGGCTTTTTTGGCCTCGGCCTGGTGGAATTCCTGGTCCTGGAACAGGCAGATGGATGCGGCCTTAAGCACCATGGTGTCTTGGAGTTCCTCGGATAATTCCGGTTGGTCATTGTCATTGACCAGCTCGGCCGGAGATTTAAGAAAGTGGACTCGCATATTGCCCGTCTTGTCATAAACCGGAGCCGGATAGATGCGGACCTTCCGGCCTCGAAGCATCCAGAGAGATGGGCGACCGACCAGAGCCGCCTCCAGGGCCACCGTGATGACCATCGGCCACCCGGTTTGGTCGGGGCAGGGCGTCAAGGCCACTTGCCGGTCCTCCACATGCCACCACTGAGGCCGGCCCTGAGTCTCCAACGTCTGGTATTGATGCGCTCCCGCGGCCGTGACCTCAAACAAAGCCTGACCATCCACCTTAACCCCGAGGACCCGCGCCACCGCCATGGGGGTGCCGTCGTCATTCACTTCAGGGATATGGTACCTATCCTGACCGGCCGTGGTGGACATGGTCGCCCGGGTGACCAAATCCGCCGGAGACAAGAGCCGAAGCACATCCAGGCAGATTTCACTGGAAAAGCCGGCGGCCAGCTCTTTCAGGGTGGTGTCCCGATTCTTGAACAACTCCTCCGGCATGGTGGCCAAGACAGCCTGAACCTGCTGGTATAGACCCAGATCACGAAAGTCTATGCGTTTGAGCAGGCGTCCCTCGAATTCCACCGCCAGGACCTGGAGGCAGGTCGCATTTACCCCGGTCTCATCGGCAGTTGGCCAGGAATATTCATAACTTCGAGAGACCCCACCCATAGCCTGATAGGTCACCAACTGGGGAGGCAGGACCCGAATGGCCACATCCCGCAA
This sequence comes from Deltaproteobacteria bacterium, assembly GCA_015233055.1. Taxonomy (GTDB): domain Bacteria; phylum Desulfobacterota; class JADFXK01; order JADFXK01; family JADFXK01; genus JADFXK01. Next base: position 5,862 of record JADFYN010000157.1, on the reverse strand, counting down.
AGCCTGATTCAGAGCTGAGGCAATGTCCGTGAGCGGGGTTACGTTAGTTGATGAACTATATGATATCTCGGCCTGAACTCGGCCTTGTAACATGGCCAGGGTGCTCATTGTAGTCTCCCTTCCCGATAGTCTGACAAAATCCGGTCAATCGTCTCTGTCACCATCTCGGGACCGATCAGATCCATGCATGGGGTCGCCCTGGTCACCGGATGGCGCTTCGGGCACTGGGCTGAGGCATCATAGATCATCCGGTGGCATGGAGAGCAGGCGGCCGGTGATGGAATGGAAAAATCATTGACCCAGTGTTTGGCCAGATTTTCTTTTGACGAATGGGACAACAAACAAATCTTGGGTGTGTCGAAGCATCCCGCCGCATTCATCACTCCCGTCTCGCCTCCGATGACCAGATGGGCATAGCGGGTCATAATCAACGACTTCCACAACGGCCAGCGCCCGGCCTCATTGATTGTCCGGGGGTGGTTCCATTCCAAAAGCCGGCATAATTCGTCTCCCACCGTCACTATCACCACATTCTTATGCCGGGCCAGCGTATCCAGGCCAACCTGCTCGGCATGGGGGTAGGCTTTGTGGACGGCGCTACCGGACAAGACCCACAGAATCACCCTGGTTCCCCTTAGCCGCCGCATGAACGACCTGGCCCAGGCCGTTTGAGCCGGGGAAAAGAAAAGTTCCCCCCGGACCGGCCCAACCGGCTCATAACCACCGCATCTAACAGTTTCTTCATAATAGTTCTTTTGGCCCAAAGCCTGCCGCTCCGCTAAGGGCAGCTCATAACGTTCTCGATCCTGGTGAAACAGCAGCAACCGCCGTTCAATCGACTCCGATAAGTTGACCACCCGGTCATAGCCTGAACCCAGGCGCTCCCAATACCGCGGGAGGTCTGAATGGGGAATGGACTCATCATGCTTCAAAAAGACATCCACATGGGGATTGCCTCGGAGGATGTTTTTCCCGTCCATCGTATATTGATAGTAGACCTGGAACCCGTCGGCCTTGAGATAAGGCAGCAGGGTCGAGGCCATAATATGATCCCCGATGGCCCCATAACGAATAACCAACGCCTTTTTCACCGGCCACCCCCACCGCCGCTTTCGGTCCCGGCCGCCGCCTCATGGCGATTACAGAATTTTAGTCCCAAGACGAATGAAGGACAGGCCCGGCATTCTGAAAAGTCCAAAATTTCCATAATATATGGGCAATAAACTCGAATCATAAAATATTCCCCTCATAGCTTCTGATAATAGACCATCGCCCTGGCCTCGGCTCCACTCAGGTCTAAGCGGATGCCGTTCAAACAGATAATAGGTGTTAGAAAAAAAGCGTAGTTGGTCTGGTTTTCGGGATACCGGACTTCCGCCACCCTGTCCCCACCCCGGCCCGTGTCGTCATAGACGGCCGCCCTGATCCGATCCTTCCCTCGGCCTAAAACCACCAAACCGAATAGATACCCCGGTCCCGGCAGGATGACCCCGCCCGTCGTTCTTTCGCCGGAACACCGGCAACCAGACAATTCACCACCGGCCATCTTGCCCATTCTCACCTCTTATTTACCGGTTTGAGTCGAGTGTGATTCCCATGGAAAGTCGTTCACCCGCAAGCTGAACCGACTGGTTTCATAAACCCGGCCGATCTTTTCCGCTATTTCGTCAAAATCAAAGCAGGCCACACACAATGGTTGATGCTTTTCCGTTTGGGGGCAACATTCCGGACGAAAACTACTCCGGTGACATGGTGAACATCCCGCCCAGGATTGGACGGAATAGTCATGTCTGGTCAAGTGAGTCAGTTGATGGACCGATGATGATGTGGCCAGATAGATTTTGGGTGTCCCCCACATCCCGGCCGCAGCCACCAGGCCTGTTTCCGGGCCGATGACCAGATCGGCATAGCGCGTCATCAAAGCCAACTGGCGGAATGGCCCCCCAATGGTCGAGAACGTCCGGTTATACTTCCAGGCCATCGATTCCGCCTGGGCATCCCCGGCCAAATAGACTACGGCGTCTTTATAATTATCAACCAGCCACTTACCGATCGGCTCCAAAATAGGAACGGCTTTCTGGGCGGTTGATCCAGCCACGGCCATGATGATCACAAAATCGTTCTTATGTTGCCGACGCCATTGACGTCCCCAGGCCTCTTCTTCCGGCGTGAACCCCATGCTTCCAAGTCTTCCGGCCGCAAGGTCCTCCTGATCCGGCGGGACCAGCCCAAATTTTTCAAACTGATAAGTATAAAATGATCTATTCCCAAATAATCGGCGGCGATGCTCCGGCGGTCCCCAAAACTCCGGCATGTCGTCCGTGGCCACACAACCTCTTTCGATCGTATTCTGGAGATTGACCACCACATCCGGCCATAGATCCGACTCCAATTCCGCCCACCGCTCCCTGGCCCTGGCCCACCGGGTCTCCGCCGGCCCGGTATCCGGATCATAAAAGCTATAGGCAGACACGCCCGGATGATGTTGCAGTATTTGACCGGTCCGAAAATTCGCCTCAACATGAATTAGAGCGGTCGGGAAAAGCCGCAGCACGTGCTCGATCAGCGCCAGATTGTAAATGGCGTCGCCGTAGGCCCCATACCGGATGATCAATACCTTTTTTTTCACCGCCACCTCACCAAACCCATGATTCTGAAGTCGGATTCTCTCCCCGTCCCAGATGTCGGACTGAGACGAGGAGAGCAGTTCTCTGTATTTAGCTTTTTCTACCAGGACTACCCGCTGTGATGATCGTCTGCCGGATCATTAAGCGGTGAATCGTTCCTGCCATTTCAGATACGGGTGGGCGGTCAGGGTTACGCCCGGCCGACCGGTGGTCTGGGTCAGCACCACAAAGTCACCTTTGCTGAAATCAGTTTCGGAGACCGAAAAATCCACCACCGACTGATTGGCCACCCCGACTCCGGACACAAAGGCACAGGAACCAAAGGCGAGGCTGGCACTGGACAATGAATTCCCGGCGTCCACCTTCCGCAACTCCACTGTTCCCGTGGCACTGGCGGCCGTTCCTCCCACAAGCACATAAAGATGCGCCCCCACAACCTTTCCGGGACTCAACACCGGCCATCTAGCCAGCTCCGTCAGGGTGGACACGGCACTGGATATGGTCACCCCGGCCGTTCCCACCGGCATCCGGATATCATCAACTTTGGCGAAACTCGGATCGTCATAACTTCTAGACATACTCTTCACCTCCCTCCAGGTCTTCAGTCCCCACCTATTCCGAATCAAACTTGACGATCCGGCAGTCGGGGTCCAACTCCCACATGATCTTAAAGCCCAGGATCGAATACCAGGCCATGGCCAACGACCGGCCGAAGTCATCCGACATGGTTCGCAACTCCTCCGGCACGGCCACGGCCTCCATCACCGTCTCCGCCCCGAAAAAGTAAGCCTCACCATAGGCCCCACCAGCCCCGATGTTGTTGTTAAGTGAATTTGTTTCCCGAATAAACCGGCAATTGTAATACCGGCCGATTTCTCCGTTTTGGGGGAATTTAGTGTACTGCATCACCTGCTCCAGGGAACTGTACAACCCCGAAGCCGCATCCACCGACAAAATGGCCGCGTATCCCTCCCCGTCGAAATATGGGACATTATTGGCCAACATGAAGTCGATGATCTTGCGGGCATGAAGAGAATTCAACTGAGAACCGCAAGTCCCGACCGGGACTCCATTCGTGCCCGAGACCGAACCCGCAGCCGTACCGGTGGCCACGTATCGCCAATTACACTGGTTAAACTCGGCCTCAATGGCTGAATCCAGAACTTTGACCTGGTCATCCCGGAGCCGCTGCCCGATAACCGAATCGATTTTGAATTCGGACAGGGCCTTGACCTTCTGGCATTGCCGTATTCATCTAAGCTCAGCGTTCCCTTGGTGATGTTGAACTGGTGTTTGGGGATCGTTGACGTCTCCACCAGGACGCCACCGGCAGTAGAGATGTTGGACACTTTTTCCCAATTGACGGTATCGCCCCGCTGACTCCCGAAAGACTCTTTGATGTCGCAAAATTGCCTGAACTTACACAAAGTTTGGGCTTGTTCCCGCAATTTGCGCGACAAATGGGGCGAATACAAATAGCCGCCTAAGCTATTGACCATCCACAACTGTCCGGCCATTCTTAGTTACCTCCGTGTCTGTCCGGCCTGGTACCGCAGCTTCCGACGCATGGCCATGTACTCCTCAGGACTCTGACCGGCCAGTGTTTCGTCCGGCGCCTTCCGTTCCATGCCCCCGCCGCTGACCACTCCGGCCTGTTGTAAGGTTACTCGTTTTTCCAGGGCCTGACGTGAACCCTCACCCTTGATCTCACTCACCAGCGCTAGCACCTGGCGTCCGGCCTCGACAAATTTCTGGGTCAACGAGGTATTCGAATCATCCATCAGGTACAAAAGTTCAACTTCCAGCAGCTTGGTGTAACGCTTCAGCTCTGGATGGGCGATTAACAACTGGTGCAGAGCCAAAATCGCTTCCTGTTGGAATTCTCTGTCCTTCAGGGCCGCTTCCCGGTGACTCAACGTTTTATCCAGCGCGTCGTAGTGCGGATCATCCTCGTGAGGATTATCCAGGCTGGGCGGCAGTTGGTGACCGATCAACTCACTGAGGACGTCTTTATAAATCTGGTTCTCTTTGGCCAACGCGGCGGTCTGTTGAGTGGCCCCGGTCAACCGGCGGACAGCTTCCCGATAGGCCTGTTCCGCCTCGCCCTGGCTCCGGAACTTCGCCGGGGTCTGGTTAACCGGTTGTCCCTGCCTGGTTGAGGTCGGCGGTCCGGTCGCTGATCCGTCCCCATAGTGGTCCATCATTAGACCTTGCCCATCCGGCATGGCGTCGGCGGGTCTGTCGTCAAGATACTGCGACATTCTTCTTCTCATTAATTATCTCCCCTCTTCGGCTATTCCTTTTTCCGCGGCCAACCCATCTTCAATGGCCTGCCGCACGTAGTTTTGCACACCGGCATAGGCCAACCGCCGGTTATACCAGGCCACCAACACCTCCTTATCCATAGCCGCCTGGTCCATGGCCGTCTCAACGGCCGCGAGCCAGGATTGCAGCTTTGGCACTAATTCTTCTTGCCAGCCTTTGGTGGCCGTCATTTCAGCCAACCGCCTCCCCCGTAGGGCCATCCGTCTCAGATTATCATGCTCCAAAGAGCTCTTAACCACCGGCGAACCCCCCTTTGAATTATGGTACTGGAGTTTCCCTGGCCAACTCCCGTTGCACC
>JADFYN010000157.1:0-459 GCA_015233055.1 Deltaproteobacteria bacterium | reverse complement strand
AGGATATCCAAGAAACTGATTAGTTGACTTAAGGCTTCCGATTTCTCCAGGAACACGGAAATTCCCCGGGGATAGACATCCCAGTCGCCTTGCAGCAGGTCCATCCGCTCACCCAGACTCATGGCATCCATCGGGACACCGGCCTGGCCCAGGATCCTGGCCGCGTTCGGCTCCACTCCCGGATCAGCGTCCATCAAAAATTGGATAATCAGATTCTTAGCCAGATCCACCGCACCCACAATGCCCTGGCGCTCAATGTCTCGGGCAATAGACTCGAACATGGCGTTAGACTGCTGGACCTTGCTCGACACTTCCGTGGCTGTGGTCCCCCCGGCGGTCACTCCCAGCCCCATCAGGAAATCCGTCACCCCGGTATAATTCTGAATCGAGCGCCGCAACTGCTCCATCATCCGGAAGGCCCCCATCGACGGCTCAGACATGGGAATCTGCGTCACCAGC
>JADFYN010000156.1 GCA_015233055.1 Deltaproteobacteria bacterium | reverse complement strand
GCCCGGCAGCACCTGATAAGCAACGGCTTTTCAGAGGGCAATGTCGACTACATATTCAAATGTCGTCTCAGAGACGTGGTTGATGAAATAATTGAAACGGCCAATAACGGCAACTTCGACATCGTCGTGATGGCCCCCCGGCCGGCAAAAATCACCGGGCTCTTCAAAAAAAGAGTCTCGACCAAAGTCGCCTCGGTCCTGAAAGACAAAGCGGTAATTCTAGTTACCTAGTCTAATCGAACAAGATTCGGCCGATAGCGCCGCATATTTGTATCGCAATTGACTGACGGCGGATGCGATTCCGTCACAAGTGTGATGAATGCAGTGTAGTATCTATTCCGGTGTATCTGACCACCGCCATCGAGGAGGTAAGGAATGGCTGATGAAGATAAAATTACTATAGAGACATTTAAGATTATCACCCACGCTGTGGCCCAGTCCGATCGGCTGGATATTATGACCAATCACTTGACTCAGCTCCTGGTAGCCGCTTTGCAGATTAAGGGCTGCGCCATATTTGCCCTGAATCCGGAAACAAGCGATCTAGAGATGCTGGCCAACTTTGGGTTAAGCCTGACGTACCTTTTCAAAGGACCGATCAAGGCTGACAAAAGTATTGGCGACGCCTTAAATGGCAAGCCGGTGATTATCCGAGACGCTGCGTCGGACCCCCGCCTGCAATATCCCGAAGAAACCAAAAAGGAAGGCATCCGGACGATTGTCTCAATCCCCATCACCTTCATGAATGACATTGTCGGTGTTCTCCGGCTGTATCACCATGAGGTATGGGACATTTCCCCTCAAGACATCGACTCCCTGCATCTATTGGCGGCCAACATCGGCCTGGCCATGAGCTACACCCGCCTTCTCAACATTGTCACCACTATCAGTGAAGCCATTGGTGAACTGCCCAAAAGGCTGGCCGGCTTCTAATATAACTTACCGTCGTAGAGCAATGATCCGACAGAGGACGCACAGAAATGATGATCTATGTGCGTCCTTTTTCGCGTTTACCGCAAGTCTTAACCTCATACTTCAGTCACACGGTAACCGCGCCTCCGGCCGGATGATTAAAGCATCACTTAGCTAGTTGTTCTAGCCGACAGTATTCTTGGCATCTCCGTCAATTCGGCGGAAGAACTCGACGCCTTGTTCGGGCCGGCGGGTCAACGGCGCCTGGGGAAGGCTTTTGATGAATACCCGGCCATAGTCCTTGGCCACCAGTCTGGTATCCAATACAGCCATTAGCCCCCGGTCCTTGGAGCCCCGGATAAGCCGGCCCAGTCCTTGTTTAAGGGCGATGACAGCCACTGGTACCTGGTATTCAATGAATGGCGACTTCCCTTCTTTGTTCATCATGTTGATCCTGGCCGAGACAACCGGGTCACCCGGCGGGTCGAAGGGCAGTTTGTCGATGATCACGCAACTTAATGCCTCCCCTGGGACATCCACCCCTTGCCAGAAACTGCTGGTCGCGAATAGGACAGAATGACGGTCTTTCCTGAAGGCGTCGATCAGGGCGGTTTTGGGCCGCTCCCCCTGCATCATCATAGTATAAGGGAGGCGCGAAGCCAAAAGGTCATAAGCCTGGGTCATGTTCCGGTAACTGGTGAATAGAACAAAGGCTCGGCCCGAGCTTATGTGAAGAATGCGGGAGATCTCTTCGGCGGCGCTTCGAATGAAATCCGGGTGAGAAGGAGAAGGCATTCTGGCCGGCACATAGAGTATGGCCTGCCGGGCGTAGTCGAAATGGGAATTCACGACCAATTCCAGGGTGGACTCGGTAACCCCCAGGCGGGACTTAACATAATTGAAATCCCCACCGGTAGACAGGGTGGCCGAAGTCAAGACGAATGGTTTTTCTTGGCTAAAAAGGCTGTTGGCCAAAAGCTCCCGCACCGTAATGGGCAAGCTTGACAAGAACGTATGCTTGCCCCGGCTCTCGCTGAAGTAGACATAATTGTCGTCATTATCGTTCATGAGAGACCAGAAATCATTTTTGAGTGATTTGGTCCGGTCCGGTAATGTCTCAAAATTGGGATCGCCCTTAGCCAGATCAAGCACTAAGTCGCTTAAATCAGACAACCTATCTCTGATTTCCACTGCCTGGTTAATCATGTTGGCACTGGGTGGGTTCTTGGGAATGGGTCGGCGTCCTTCCGCTTGTCCAAAGAGGTCAAAGAAAAAGTTGAGAGCCCGGTCCAGGCTGTTCAGCAGATCCGATATCCTGGGGGCAAGCCGGCTCTTGGGTTTGAGGGCACCTCTGATATCCCCTATCAGGTCGGAAAACCGATAGGTACTAACCGAGACGCCGAAATACTGCCCGGCCGTGTCCTCTAATTCGTGGGCCTCATCAAAAATGGCCGCTTCGTATATGGGGATGACCGCACCAAAACCATTTTCCCGCACGGCCAGATCAGCGAAAAACAAATGATGGTTGACCACCACCAGGTCGGCTTTGGCCGCCTTTCCCCGGAGTCGGTTAAGAAAGCAATCCTGCACCCTGGGGCACTTTTGTCCCAGACATCGATCCGCCCTGGAGGCGACCTTGGACCAGAGGGGATCATTTTCAGACAGCCAGGTTAATTCCGATCTATCTCCGGTTTTTGTCTTCTGAGACCAATCCCAAATGCGTTCTAACGGTGATTTTTCCTTAGACAACTCTAGACTTGATTGCCCGGCAATTTTAACAAGCTGGTCGAGGCAGAGGTAGTTCTGACGTCCTTTCATCAGCACCGATCTGAAGTCCTTTAGACCAAGCGACCGAATGAATGGGATATCTTTAAAATAAATTTGTTCCTGCAGGTTCTTGGTTCCGGTGGAGACAATCACTTTCTTCCCGCTTAGGATGGCGGGGACCAGGTAGGCCAGGGTTTTGCCCGTGCCGGTGCCAGCCTCAATGATGGCCAAGCGGCTGTCCGTAAGCGCCTGAGCCACCATGTTGGCCATATCCAATTGTCCTTTGCGAAATTCATATTCCGGCCAGGTTTTGGACAGCAGACCCGACGGGCCGAAAATATCTTTAAGTGGGGTCTGGTTGTTTCCCATGTTATGTTTTTCTTCCGATCAGGTTAGAGTGATGTCGCAATACGACGCTTCTGAAAGTATCTGTTGCTTGTTGCTCGTTGATAGTTGTCTTTACGTTTAACCAGTAGCGAGTAACAAACAACCAGCACCCGGCAACCAGTAACGTGTAACCAGCAACGTGTAACCAGCAACCGGAAAATGGCTTTTTCATTGACCCGCGGTGTAATTTATTATATAAGAAATGCTTGAAATAATGGATAAGTAACCTGGCCGAAAGGCCCATCCAACCCCGGAGGATGATATGGAGCTGCTGAAACGGCACAAATATACCATAATTATAGCTGTCGTCAGTCTCTTGGTGATTATTTTGGTCGGACTCCGAATAATCAGCCAGAAAGATCAGCATGGCGGACCAGGTGATTTCAAAAAACTTTTTTCATCCTCTGAGACTAAGCCACAGGCCCCGAAACTAACCGCCTCATCCACAGTCACAAAAACGCTGGATAAATCGTCTCCCGGGGCCGTGCCCCCGGCCAAGGTGATTGATCTCAATCAGGCGTCCGTCAGCCAGGAGTTGAAAGATGCCGCAAAAACTCCACCTGCCGGAGAAACGGGCGGGGCGTCTCAACTCCCTCCCGAATTAGGCGAACGGAAGAAACAGTTGGGGCTGGATAAATCAGTGACGGCTGTGGTCAAATCAGGTGAAGCGGTTAAGGTTGGCGGTACAACCATCTCAATGTCGCAAATCATGGAGGATGTCAAGCAACAAAAGCATATCCTGGATAATAGGACGGTTCAGGGCGAGGATTTGCCTTCCGACATTAAGACCAACATGGTCCAAAAGAAGGTGGATACGTCCAAGATAGCACTTACCGGACCGATCAGCGATACCGCTCGCACCGCCATGGCGATAGAGTCTCAAAAAAAAGCAGCTCGGTCCGCCTACGGCCTCTACCTGGTCCGGCCCAACGACAACATCTGGAATATTCATTTCAGTTTTTTGCGGGAATATTTGGGCCACAGAGGAATCATCCTCCAGTCCAGGGATGACCAGCCTATGCCTAACGGCCGGAGCAGCGGCGTCGGGAAGATTCTCAAATTCGCCGAAGTGGTGGCTTATGTTTACAATGCCAAAGAGCGGAAGCTCGTTAGAGATATCAATTTGATTCATCCTAACGAAAAAATCGTCGTATTTAACATGGAGCTGCTGTCGGACATCCTTGATAAGGTCGATCGGACGACTATCCAGAAAGTTACCTTTGACGGGGTTAGCCTTAGGTTTGATGCGTCCTAGTGTTTCGAGTTACGGGCTGCGTGTTGCGTGTTTCGGGGTGAGAGGATCAGACCCCGGATGCTCATCTGGGAGTACGCAACTGCCGCTGCCATAGATAAAGGGTGATCCCGGCCGAGAGCGCGGTGTTAATTGACTCAACCTGTTCGGCCATAGGGATGGACAGGGTGACCTGACGGCCGACCGCAGCGGGCAACCCCGGCCCCTCCAACCCGGGAATCAAGCCAAAAGTCTCGGGGAATTGGAAAGATGCCACGTCCGACCCATCTGGAGACAGCCCGATCAGCGGTATCCGGCTGGAGGCCAACTCCTGGATCGATGGTCCGGCCCATAACTTTGTTCTGAACAGGGTGCTCCCCGCCACCCGAACACATTTGGGGTGAAAGGGGTGGGCCGCTTCTTTCAGTAGTACCACTCCGGCTGCCCCAAAAGCGGCCGCTGACCGAATAAGGGCTCCAACATTAGCCGGATCCTGGCACGGGACAAACAAGGTGCACCCTGTTGACCATAGGGCATCGGACCAGACCGGTAAAGGCGTCTGCGTGACCAGGAGAATTTCCCGATTCGTGCCGAACAGATCGATTTGACGGAAAAGCTCGGGATGGAGGCGATATATGGTCACATGAGGCGGACCTCCCTCGATCTCCTCCAAACCCTTACTCGAAACCAGCAATCCCTGACACCGCTCTGGAAAATCACGCAGAACTTCTTTGACTTGTTTGGGTCCGGAAATTAGAGCCAGGCCATGTTTTTTGATCCCCCGACCCGACAGCACCTTGACGAAGGTCTTGAACGTCTCATTGGCCGGACTGTTAATTTCAGCTACTTTCATCCGGTCCGCATGTGGGCCGGCTGGAGCCGCCTGCGATTGGGACTCCCCCTCTTGGCGAAATCGCATCAATTCCTCGGTCCGGGCAAAAACCACCAACCGGCGCTGAAAGGTTGTGCCTGGAATGACGTACGGGATGTCTCGGTCTAACCGGTATTCCTGGTCATATTCGCGGCAGGAGTCGGCAATCTCTTCATCGCAGCCCGGGCCCTTCATGAAAACCACTTTTCCGCCCGGAGGAAGAAAAGAGCCGGCCCGCCGAAGTGTTTCAATCATCGGTTCAAACGCGCGGGTAATCACTGTTTTGACCTGACGTTCGAAACTACCGGACACTTTATGCGGGTAGACCACAACCTGGCGTAGTTCCAGCGTTTTGATCATTTCTTCTAAGAAGGCTACCCGCTTGCCCCGCCCCTCGGCCAAAATTAACTGAATCTCCGGCCGCATGATCTTTATGGGAATACCCGGAAATCCAGCCCCCGTGCCGATATCGAGCAGCGGTGAGGCCAACTCCATCAATTTAGGAACCAGCGCACAATCGGCATAGTGCTTGAACACCATGTCTTCGAACCGGCGAATTCGAGTCAGATCCAACTCTTCGTTTCTGTCCCTGAGGTGCTGGTGGAAGGTCCAAAACAACCGGCTCTCTCTTTCTGAGAGCTTGATGCCGCACTGTTTGAAAAGTTGATTCAGGTAATCTAAACTGGGTTTCATCAACCCGCCTTTGGTTATGATCGTTCGATGTTGGATTCTATTATCAGGGAGAGATGTCCGTGATCATCACCCCGGATCTGAGTCTTGAAACTCTTGCTCAGAACGTCCTTTATGAAGACAATCATCTTTTGGGCCTGTTCAAGCCGGCTGGAATGCTCACTCAGGGTGACAGTACCGGTCGGCTGTCTCTTTTGGATCTGGGTAAGCTCTGGTTGCAACAAAAATACCAAAAACCCGGCCAGGCTTTTCTGGGGTTACTGCATCGATTGGACCGCCCGGTGTCGGGAGTGGTTCTGTTTGCCAAGACATCCAAATCTGCCAGGCGGTTATCGGAACAGTTTCGTAACCGCCGAATCGTTAAGATCTATCTGGCCGTGGTGGAAGGTCATCCGGCCCCTCCTGAAGGAATATCTAAGGTTTACCTGATCCGCCAGGGCTCTAAATCGGTTTTGACAACTCCGGGAAGAGCAACGGCCCAATCCGCCGAACTTAGTTATAAGACGTTGAAAACAGGACCCCGCGCCAGTCTGGTCCAGGTGATCCCGGCCACCGGACGCCGCCATCAAATCCGGGCCCAACTGGCCGCTCTGGGGCATCCCATCTATGGCGACCGGAATTATGGATCATCCCATGGACTGGCCGATGGGGTAATTTCCCTTCAAGCCCAAAGCCTGACCTTTCACCATCCCATCTCCGCCGAACAGATCACCTTGACGGCCCCTCCGCCTCAGGGTCGTCCCTGGTCGCTACTGGAGTAATGCCGCACTTTCCGCAAGATGACCGGCTCAAGCTGCAATAACCGGCCGGGCTCTTTTAATCCTCAAGGTCTTCTGTCTTTTTCCCATGTCCCTTGGGTTGGGTTTTTTTCATCCTGGCCGGGAAGGCGTTTGGTTTCAGCAACTGCCTGATGACCGACAACGGGCTCCATGAGTCTGACCATTCTTTTTCTCTGGTCAATTTGTCACGGTACCTGGTCAGGGCCTTTAAGACGTCTTCAAGCGGCAGATGATTAGGGACAATCAAACCGTCGTTGATAGCCTGGGTTAATAAGATGGGATTACTGGGGATGTAGGTAAAAATTTTATCTCCCCAATCGCCGTGATAACCCAGATACAGGCTGAGACATTTTTCCAGAGTGACCTTGGCTGAGATGCGACGGCAGGCAATCAACCGAAGGCGGATAGGTTTACCCGCTTCCGGGCGGGTGATGACGAAGTCCCCGGCCCCAATCTTGGCCGGCTCAATCGCCCGTTGTGAGACCGGATCATAACAGCTAAATAAAATCTTGAGGATTTGAACTTTGATGAAATCAGATGTTTGTCGATCAAAATGGTGATAGGGGATCTCATTAATATAGAAATTCATTTGCCGGTTCACGCCCAGTTCATGAAATCGGCTGAGCCAACAGGTGAAATAATAATAGACCGGCCTGGTTAAGCCGCCCTGTTGAGGCGATACCGGCAATCCCCCGCCGGACAACGGCCTGACCAGATATTCGGGGCGGCGCTGATAGAGATATTTAAGGTTACCATGTTCAGACTTGGCCAACTGGCTCAGGTGCCCGGTATCTTTGGCCACGATCATGGCCAGATGGGTTTCCGCCCCATCGTAGGTCCGAACGGTAGCCTTAAACACATACTGAAAATCCCCCTCTTGAAACAAACCGACGTTGACTTGATGCAGACCATCCGGGGGGAACGGACCGCCCCTAAGCTCGGACAAACTGGTGATCAACTCACCTTGGGGATGAGATAAAGCCGCCCTTAAGGTTCGCCTGAGCGCCTCGGAGTTTAGATATCGTTTGAAATTTTTTCCCCAAAAGTCATGTAAAAGAGGGATCTCGCGGATATTGATCAGAAATTTTTTCCGGTCGGCATTCCCTCTTCCCCGTGTGGCCGCGCCCATGCCCATGATGATCCTATCTTTTAGAGCAAAATAAGTTGCTTTTTTTCCCTTAGTCGCCAGGCCGGGCGGATTATCGGCGGGTTCTTCTAATCCGATCGGCCGCCCCGGTTGGAAGTCGGTATTACCGGCCATGAAATTGATCTGCCGTTTTCCTCCGCATCCTGGACAGGAATTCATGGGTAAAGTCAGGGCCGGAGCAGGGCAGGAGAGTGTTATTTTGATAAAGAGGCTCTGCCGCTAGATCAAACTTGGCCGCCGCGACCGCCCGGGGCCCAAATG
>JADFYN010000155.1:3879-8122 GCA_015233055.1 Deltaproteobacteria bacterium | reverse complement strand
CCAATTTCTGGATGAACACGTTGAACCAGGTGGACATGTCTCCAACTTCATCTTTGGACGTGACTTGAAGAAGATCGAACAGGGACTGAGATTAGGCTGCTTGTCTGAACTATCATTGCGTTGATTAGCTTTGATTACGCTGATTAAATGACTGACTATGAGAACCGGCAACGCACAACATGCAACCCGTAACGCGCAACCCGCAACCCGCCGCATAGAGGACAACTTGTGAAAGATCGAAAAAACGGCCCAGATGACGGCTCGAACCTGATCCTACCCGGAAAGGATTTCGATTACCTGTTAAATCCGATGGACCGCCGGACTTTTCTTAAGGTCATGGCCGCGGCCCCGGTCATCGTTTTGCCGGAGTCCCCGGCGGGGCCGGACAAGGTTCCGAAAAAGAAGAAATTGACTAAGAAATCCATGCCTAAGGACGGAATGGCGGTGTTCAGGGTCAACCATAAAGAGGTCAGCCTGACCGTCGATCCCAATCGGCCGCTCCTAAACGTATTACGGGAAGAGCTGAGTCTGACCGGGGCCAAGTGCGGCTGCGGCCAGGGGTTTTGTGGGGCCTGTACGGTATTGGTGGATGATGTCCCGGTCCGGTCGTGCATTACCCCGGTGGGGTTGGCGGACGGGCGGAGGGTAATGACCATCGAGGGCCTGGCCGATGAGGACCTGATGATTCGCCTTCAACACTCATTTATGGATTGCGGGGCCTTGCAATGCGGATTTTGTTCCCCCGGCTTTTTGGTGGAGGCCCTGGCCCTGTTGATTCGGAACCCGCGGCCGACCACGGATGACATTATGGACGCCTTAGATGGCCATTACTGCCGCTGCACCGGATATAACAAGATCATCAAAGCCGTCCGGGTGGCCGCCTTTCCCGGTGAGCGGCGCAAGATTATGGGTAATTCCAAGTATTTTTGTATTGGGACGCCCTATCTGGACGTCACCGGATTGGACAAAGCCGCGGGGAAACTGCGTTACGCCGCGGATCACACCACGGCCGGAACGCTTTGGGGCAAGATCCTCTGGAGCGCGCACCCCCGAGCCAAAATCACCAGCATGTCCACCAAACCGTCCTTCAGCGTTCCCGGTGTGATCAAGGTCATCACCGCCTGGGACCTCCCCGCGGCCAAGTTACGCGGACCGATCATCCAGGATCAGCCTGTCCTGGCCGATGTCCAGGTTAATTGCCTGGCTGACCCCATCGTGCTGGTTTTGGCTGAGACGCCCGAGGCTGCAGCTAAGGGGGCCGACGCGGTCAAGGTCGATTATGAGGTCTTAGATCCGGTTGTCTCGCCCTGGGAAGCCCTTAAACCCACCGCGCCCAAGCTCCACGAAGGCGGCAACACCGCGGAAAAGATCTTCATCCAGCGGGGCGATATCACTGCCGGGATGGAGCAGGGCGTCCGAGTCCTGGAGTCCGACTACCGGACCCAGCGGGTGGAACATGCCTACCTGGAAATGGAGGCGGCCATGTCCTGGCTGGACCCCCAGGGTCGGGTCTGCCTCATGTCTGCCTCCCAGGCGCCTCATCAATGGCAGGCTCAGATTGCCGCGATGCTGGGCGCGGCCCCGGAGAACGTCCGGGTGGTGACTACGCCTGCCGGCGGGGCCTTTGGCGGGAAAACCGATTTGACTATCCAGCATCTCTGCGCCATCGGTACGGCTCAAACCAAACGGCCGGTCAAGATCAGCCTGACCAGGGAAGAATCCATCCTGGTCCATCCCAAGCGCCACCCCATGACCATTCATCATGCCCTGGCTGCCGGCCGCGATGGCCGGATCACCGGAGTGCGGGCCATGTTCATGGCCGATACGGGGCCCTATCTGTCCCATGGCCGCTGGGTGGCCCAAAATGCGGCTTTGCTGGCTACCGGTCCTTACCGGGTGCCCAATCTGGAAGTTGAAATGGTCATGGCCTACACCAACAATCCCATTTCCGGAATCATGCGCGGGGCAGGTTCGGCCCAGGCGGTCTTCGCTGTGGAATCTCAGATGGACCAGTTGGCCAAAATGATCGGGTGGGACCCACTGGATTTTCGGATCACCAATGCCCTGGTGCCGGGTGACAAATCCGGATGCGGCCAGATTATGCCGGCCGGGTTCAGCCTGGTCCAGTGTTTGGAATTACTGAGCGAGAAAGTCAGACGAGATATTCTGCCGACCAGAACCAGGGCCAGGAGAGAAGGGCGGTTCGTGGGTGTGGGGTACGCGGCAGCCTATTTGCCGGTGGGGATCGGCCGTGGCCTGGACCTGGATTCGACCCAGGTGGGGTTGAGGCTGACCGACCAGGGGAAATTTGAGATGATTGTGCCGTCCACCGAACTGGGCCAGGGGGTGATCAGCACTTTGAGCCAGATCGCGGCTGAGACCTTGTCCGTGAACCCGGCTGAAATCACCGTTACCTCTGGAGACACCGGTTCTTTGCGCCAGGGACCGCCGACCATGGGGGCCAAGGAGACCTATATCACCGGGAGGGCGGTGGAAAACACGGCCCGGCTGTTGGCGGCCAATGCCATAGCCCTGGTGGTTAAGGTGTCCGGCGGCAATCCCGAAGATTATCGGCTGACTAAGAACGGTCCGGCCAAGAGCCGAGGTAATGCCCCGATATGCACCTGGGCGGAACTGGCCGGGTGGGCTCAAAAGGCCGGTCAACCTCTGGTCTCCGTTTCGGGATACGCCCCGGACACGAAAACCGGTCTACCCCCGGAGAATCTTGATCAGGCTGCGCCGGATTTTAATTTTGCTCCGTCATTTGTGTGCGGGGCCCAGGCTGCCCTGGTGGAGGCTTTTCCGGATGACGGCGGGATCAAGGTCCTTAAGGTCCTGGCCTGTCATGATGCCGGACGGGTGATCAACCCACTCAATGTGGAGGCCCAGGTGGAGGGCGGGGTGATGATGGGCCTGGGTTATGCCTTATCCGAAGAGTTGGTGGTGGAAAAGGGCCGGATCGTGACCAAGGCGCTGTCCGAACTGGGCGTTCCCACCCTGGATCAGGCCGTTGAGATCGACATCATGATGATGGAAGTACCCGATGAACAAGGCCCCTTTGGAGCCAAATCTCTGGGCGAGATTACGTTTGTCCCCACGGCCCCGGCCATCATCAATGCTCTAGCCGAT
This sequence comes from Deltaproteobacteria bacterium, assembly GCA_015233055.1. Taxonomy (GTDB): domain Bacteria; phylum Desulfobacterota; class JADFXK01; order JADFXK01; family JADFXK01; genus JADFXK01. The sequence continues at coordinate 4,993 of JADFYN010000155.1, read as the reverse complement.
GCCACCGGGATTAGGGTGACCAGTCTTCCCGCGTCCCTGGAAAAGGTCGGGGAGAAGATCCACGATTTGAAGAAGAAGAGGTGAAACGGGCGGTATGATAAGGATGGTCACTATTGGTTTCTGGTCAGGCAGGCCGGGCAGGTGCAGGTCTGATTGCAGAGCTGTTTGTGTACAAGACCGTGTATTATGCCGTCATGCCGATCAAATCTGCCTTCGATACAGTTGAAGTAGGTCAAATCATCCGCATTGTATCTCCTGAAAACTGCATAGGCAATGTGATCGGCTAACTGGATAAGGCGGCAAGACCTTGAATCAACAAAGAAAGGAACTTCTATGATGTTTTTCAGATGACCCCATCGGGTACCCACTTGTCTAAATTCCAATGCCAACTGCTGTAAACTCATTTCATGCGCGCACTTGTCCAGTACGATTATCCCCTTCTGTGGCACATTGGTGGCTTGATACATTCTGTGCAGGTACAGGTTGAATCGGCTACAAAGATCCTCAAACGATAGCTTAAACGCATCTACCTTCGGGTATGATTTTTTGTGGATGGCGCAAGCGAAAATGACTATTTCCTGATAAGCTTTCTGCAGGACGTACAATACCTTTTTTATTAAGTTAATACGATCGATTCGAACTGAATACATATCCCAAGGCGGTTTCTTCCCCCCGAATATATCTGCGGCGTGAAATTCAACCCGGCCTGGGTCTTCCAGAGGTATTTCTGCGGCGAGGTCTTCTATCTTCGCATTTAACCAAGGAACGCTGTTTTCCGGGACACAGACTCCGGCTAAAACGAAGTATTCTTCGTCGCGATTGGCCACCGAACCGGAATCATCCAGATACAGGAAGTACATCCCCTTCTCCAACTTCTCCAGGAAGAGAAAATCAAAACCCCCCCGAATCGTGACAACTCGGAGGGGAGTTTTTTCTGTAGCCGGGTGGAGATTAGCTCCAGCAGACCGCCTAATGCAGCCTTCCCGACTAAAACGCCGCCAGGTGGACAGATCCATCGGACCGCCTAATGCAGCCCTCCCAACTGTGATTATGATACACTTCCGGCTACCCGAAGTCAATAAAAAATGGAAGCATTAATGTCAAAAAACTATCG
>JADFYN010000155.1:3311-3826 GCA_015233055.1 Deltaproteobacteria bacterium | reverse complement strand
TCGCGTTTAACCCTGGTCGGTTTGACCAAGTCTTGATGCTTTTCAGAACCTGCGCTCTTTGGCTATAACTAACGTCCTGCAGGTTATGCCTTTACAAAGATGATGACGTGGCCGGGTCTGTTGAACTCGTTAAATTATTTATTAATCCCATACTTTCGCATTTTAGAGAACAGGGTGGACCGGTTTAATTGCAGTAAATCAGCCGCCTTGGTCACGCTCCACCTTGTCTTTTCCAAGACGGTAAGGATATAGCCGCGTTGAAATTCGTCCCAGGGCAGGATCTGGGAAATGGCCGTGGGCATCATCGTCGGACCGGCGGTTTCAACCCGAGCCTCGGCATCCGGAGGCTTCCGGGTGGCCTTGATCCGGCTGGGAATATCGGCCGGGTCAATAATGTCACTGTCCGTGGCCGTGACCAGAATCTGCTTGATCACATTTTCCAATTCTCGGATGTTTCCCGGCCAATGATATTTTTCCATGATTTCATAGGCTTTGACTGAAAACTTACGCGGCTT
>JADFYN010000155.1:0-3207 GCA_015233055.1 Deltaproteobacteria bacterium | reverse complement strand
GGCAGGACATTGAGCCGATAGTAGAGGTCATCCCGGAATCGGCCTGATTCCACCTCCAGTCGCAAATCCCGGTTCCCCGCGGCCACAATTCGCACATCCACAGGAATTTCTTGCTGCGCCCCTAAGGGTTTGACCTTGGATTCCTGGATGACCCGAAGCAGTTTGGCTTGCAGCCCCAAAGGCATACTGCTGATCTCATCGAGAAAGACCGTCCCGCCGTGGGCCTCTTCAAACAGCCCTTTCTTGTCTGTCTTGGCATCGGTAAATGCCCCCTTGCGGTATCCGAACAATTCGCTTTCCAGTAACCCTTCCGGAATGGCGGCACAGTTTTCAGCCAGGAGCGGCTTTTTGCTGCGCGGACTTTTGTCATGGATGGCCCGGGCGACCAGTTCCTTACCGGTGCCACTCTCGCCGATGACCAATACATTATATGGAGAATTAGCATACTTGGTGATTAAGCTATAGAGTTCCATCATGGGCTTGCTTTCGCCGATGATGGCCGCCGGTCGTTCCAACAGGCTGATTTTCTTTTTTAATTCTTTGTTCAGCCGTTCCTTTCTGACGTTATCTTCATAGACCGTCTGGTAGGAGATGGCATTGCTTAGGGCGACTGACGCAATATCGACGAATTGCTGAAGAAAATTCATATAGGGGGCGTCTAGTTTGAGATCGTCCCGGTCCTGGTGAGTATCCAGTATCTCGATGGCCCCGAAACACCAATCACCGACGATCAAAGGGAAGCAGATAATCAATCGGGACCGGAAATCAAGCCCCTCCTCCACGAAATGGGCATGCCGCAGGTCCTTGTAGCTTTCAGCCACGGTGTATTCCTTGTGGGTCACCACCCAGCCCACAACGCCTTCATTCTTGGCCAGGGTCACACCTTTAACTTGATCCGCGGCCAGGCCGAAGGAAAAAGTGCATTTGACCTTTTTCCCCTGCACCAGCCAAAGAGATCCGGCTTCGATGTGGGGTTGAAAGTCTTTGAGAGTGGTTAAAATCGTCTCCTGGAGGATGTCCATATCCAGGATGCGGGTGATTTTTTTGACCGCTTCATAGAACTGCCATAAGACGTCAAAAGTGATTCCGCCAGGCACGTTCATGGGAGCCTCCGTAAGCCAAGACCGGCCCAGTCCGGTCTATAAAAAAGCATTCACTTCTTGATGTTATTCTGGTATAATCAATAGGAGTGATATTATCCCGCAATCCCCCAATTCTTACAGGTCGCAACATGGAAGCAGCCCAGGCTCAAACGTCTATCAGTTTGGAAGAAATCACCAGGAAGGTGTCCCTATCCTGAAAAAGAACGACGTGGTCAGGGCCGGCATCTTCGGCTCTTTCGCCCGTCATGAAGAAAGGGAAGACAGCGACGTCGATTTTCTCATCGACTTCGGCCATGCTATGAAAACCCTCTTCGATGTGGTCGATCTGCAGTATGCATTAGAGGGAGAGCTTGGCCGAAAAGTCCACCTGGCCTTTTACGGCTATCTCAAGCCACGCATCCGTCAACAGATTTTAGATGACGAGGTTCCCATCCTATTCCACGGGTAGCTTGATCAACCGATAGGATCGGACACCCAGGCCGATCCCCTCCCCGTAAGCCAGTTGAATTTCCCAGTCGATATTTGGATACACTCCCCTAAATTTGTCATCTCCAGGATTCAGATTGGTTTTGAGCATGGTTTCAGCTCGGCCCGGTTGCCGGTTAACCAGATCTGCGGAGGCCTGGTCAAGGGCGATCGGGTCCCGGGAGGCCAGGATGCCCACGTCGGTGACAATGGGGGCGTCGGCGTGTCCGTAGCAGTCGCAGGCCGGCGAAATACTGGTCAAGAAGTTGATGAACACTGTTTTGCCCTTCTTGTGCTTTAAGATCGCCTCGGCATAATCGACCATTTTTTTCTGCATGATGTGCACATCTTGACTCCACTGGATCTGAATGGCTCCTTGGAGACAGACCAGGATGCACTCACCGCAACCGACGCATTTTTCGGGATCTATGTGCGATTTGTTCTTATCCATCACAAAGGCATGCTGAGCGCAATGGTTAACGCAATCTTCGCAACCGATGCATTTCTTTTTATCCACCTTGGGTGATAGGTTGGAGTGCTGATCCAGTTTACCCCGACGCGCGCCGCCGCCCATGCCGGTGTTCTTGAGCGCCCCGCCAAAACCGGTCAGTTCATGGCATTTGAAATGGGCCAGGCTGATGAAATAATCGGCTTCCACAATATCAGCCGCCACATAGGCCGTCTTGGTGTATTCTCGATCAAGATGTACTTCAACGTACGAAGACCCTTTAAGCCCGTCGGCGATAATCAACGGCGCCCCGACCACGGCAAAGGCAAAGCCGTTTTCTATAGCCGTAATTAGATGTGACACTGAATCGCTTCTGGTCCCGACATAAAGGGTATTGGCATCACAAAGAAAAGGCTTTCCCGCCAACGATTTGACCTTATCCACCACTTTCCTGACATAGACCGGTGGAATGTATGCCGTGTTTCCCTTCTCGCCAAAGTGTAATTTGATACACACCAGATCACGAGTTCTGAGATCGGACGGCATATTCATGGCGTCGAGGAGCAGCTCCAGTTTGGCCGGCATATTTAGTTTAAATCCGGCGCGCATATCCACAAAAAAAACATCACTGGTCATGATCTTATCCCCCTCCAGGTTATGAATAGGTTCTTTTGGGTTCGGAAGTTTTTTTGGCATCCATGGTCCTCTTCAAGTCATTGTATTCAGCCTGGGCCCGGTGCAAGGCCAGCTCAGTCTCAACTCGCTCCAGAGGGGTCCCCTTTTCGAGTTTTTCTTTTAACCCTTCCACTTTTTTGAGGGCACGGTAAAGTTCCGCGGCCAAAATTCGAATAGACATCGCTCACTCCGTTGCTCCAGACACGAATTGGTTGTTCCAGAAACGGCGTTTAGGATATCACAACCTGTTAAAGAGAAAAAGACAAATCTTCATTAACCGGATATCCTGGACAACCGGTTCCATCCGGATCGGCGGCCTGGTGTTTACGGGGGCGGGGACGAAATCTCACCTGGAAATCGGCTTGATTAAATTTTGGTTCACATTGTCATGAATAGGTAAGATTCCTTTTGCCTTTTTTGCGTCTTTTTGCTAAGATGCGACTCCAGAAGGACCATGTTTATCAAATAGTGGTGGAGACTAAGTGGGTTACCCAAAATTTGGGATTGCTCCCCAGG
>JADFYN010000154.1:7692-8123 GCA_015233055.1 Deltaproteobacteria bacterium | reverse complement strand
AACAGGCATTTGTTCGGAACGCCATTAAAGGATTGAATATCCTGAAGACGGAGGAAGGAGTCTTCAAGATATCCGGCACTGTTAGAGACAGGCAGGAAGCCGATAGGGTAGTTTGGGTCGCGTCTAATGTATCTGGAGTGAAGAGGATCGACCCGGATTTCAATTTCCCGGGAAATGAGACAAACGCCGCCTCCCAGGTTCCGGGCCCGGTCCCCAATGCTGCACCCGTTTCTCCTTCTATTCCCGCTGCTCCCGCTGCAGTTCCGACCATGAAAGACCGCATTGAAGCCGAATTGGCCCTGAGAGGTTTTCCAGGTGTGTATGCCTGGGTGGCCGGAAACGGCAGTGTCAGAATCTCAAACATCGATAATTACCCTGGGCAAACTGATGCTATCTTAAGTATTGCGTCAGTGGTGTCCGGTTCGGCCGAC
>JADFYN010000154.1:0-7555 GCA_015233055.1 Deltaproteobacteria bacterium | reverse complement strand
GGTTCATCCGCCTAAAGTGTACTTGCCCTCCTGGGCCTCGGCCGGCCAGTTGAGGGCGATGGCGCGTAGGCGCACTTTTTGACCTGATGGGCTGGTTTTTGCTTGACAGCTTCAAGAAAGCAGGTTATCCTTTCCGATGTATCATCAGAGCCTGGTTGGGAGCCCCCACCTCCGTTATCCTCTCCCTCCGGGCTTTTTGTTTCGGATGTCGCCTACTCCTTCGGCGGACCGACGAAGAACCGGGTCATAACCAACGGCTATCCTTATAAATAATGGCTACCTTGGAACCATAACCAGTTAGGGTGTTTCGGCATATGTTCGACAATCTGAGTGAAAGGCTTAACGAGACATTCAAGAAGCTGAGAGGCCACGGGAAACTTTCCGAGGATAACATCAAGGCCGGCCTTAAAGAAGTCCGCATGGCTCTGCTCGAAGCGGACGTCAACTACAAGGTGGCCAAAAACCTGGTCGACGCCATTAAAGACCGGTCCATCGGCCAGGAGGTGATGACTTCTCTTACCCCCGGCCAACAAGTGGTCAAGATCGTTCACGACGAACTGATCACATTGATGGGCGGGCAAAAGCAGGACCTCAACCTGACCGGCCCGACACCCCAGTGCATCATGTTAGTCGGCCTCCAGGGCTCCGGTAAAACAACTACTTGCGGTAAACTGGCCCGAATGTTAAGCCAGCAAAATAAGAGTCCCTTTCTGGTCCCGGCCGACATCTACCGGCCAGCCGCCATCCTCCAGCTTCAGAAGTTGGCCAAGGAATTGAATGTCCCGGTCTTTCCATCGGAGCAGCAACAACGGCCGGTGGACATCTGCGGCCAGGCGGTGGATCAGGCCCGAATCAATGGCTACCAGACTCTGATTATCGATACCGCTGGTCGGCTGCATGTCGACGAAGCCCTGATGGACGAGCTAAAGCAGATCAAGGCTCGGGTTGGTCCCTGTGAGATTTTGCTGGTCGCCGACGCCATGACCGGCCAGGACGCCGTCAATGTGGCCCAGAAGTTCAACGAGATCCTCGACATCACCGGGGTTATCCTGTCTAAGATGGAGGGTGATGCCAGAGGCGGGGCGGCGCTATCCATCAAGGCCGTGACCAATAAGCCCATAAAGTTTATCGGTATCGGCGAAAAACTTGACGCGCTGGAGGTGTTTCACCCGGACCGGATGGCCGGCCAGATTCTGGGCATGGGCGATGTCCTGACCCTGATCGAAAAAGCCCAGTCGACCATTGACGAAAAAGCCGCCCGGGAAATGGAGAAAAAACTTCGCCAGGATGCCTTTACCCTGGTGGATTTCCGGGATCAGTTGCGGCAGATCCGGAAAATGGGTCCCCTGGAGAATCTGTTGTCCATGATCCCAGGCATGAAGCAGATGAAAGGGTTTAAAGACCTTAAGCCGGATGAAAAAGAGTTTGTCAAGATTGAGGCCATGATTGATTCCATGACGTTAAAGGAACGGGTAGATCCAGCCATCATTAACGGCAGCCGACGGAAACGGATCGCCCTGGGCAGCGGCACCACGGTTCAAGACGTCAATCGGCTGCTCAAGAATTTTTCTCAAGTCAGGAAAATAGTCAAGCAAATGACCAAGGGCGGGGGCAAAAAAGCCCTTCGCCGTGGTATGTTACCTTTTTGACGGGGTTCATGTGGGCGCAGGCTTGAACCAGTGCGGCCGCAAAAACCTTTTCCCGTCTCGAAATTTATCGTTGTCTTTTTGTCACCAATCCCATATAATGGGTAGCGAAAGGGGAAGTTAAATGGCAGTTAAAATCAGACTCACTCGTCACGGAAGCAAGAAACGACCATACTACCGGGTCATCGTAGCTAATTCAGATGCCCCTAGAGATGGCAGATTTCTTGAAATTATCGGTACTTATGACCCGAAAAAGAACCCGGCCGAAGTCCGGATCAACAAAGAAAAACTTGACTACTGGGTAACCAAAGGGGCCACCCCAACGGATACGGTCAAGTCCCTAATTAAAAAGCTTGACTAACCCGGTTCCCATCGGCCCGGTTTCGTCAGACCCGATGTCCCCATAATTGCCACGATCTTTTTTAAGGCCATTCTGTTCTGAACATTCTGTTATTTTCCAGCTCAACCGATTATGGAACGGAGGTGAGTCAGATGAAAGAATTGATTAAATACATCGCCCAGGCACTGGTCGACCGTCCTGACCAGGTGGAAGTTTCGGAAATCGAAGGGGAGCAAACTTCTGTCATCGAACTCAAAGTGGCGAAGGAGGATTTAGGCAAGGTCATCGGGAAACAGGGTCGGACCGCTCGAGCCATGAGGACCATTCTAAGCGCGGCCTCGACCAAAATCAAAAAACGCTCCGTATTAGAAATAATCGAATAATTTTGCAAACTATGCCTGGGAATAACCTCCTCGTCATCGGTAAGATAGTTTCAGCTCACGGGTTAAAAGGTGACTTGAAGGTTTTTTCCTATGCAAACTCTCCAGAGGCCATTATTGATGCCTTTGGGAATGCCCGGTCGTCCGGGAAAGAAGTCTATCTCCAAGATCCTAAAGGAGATATCCTCCCCTATACACCCACCTCAATCCGCCCCCTAAAAAATGTCCTGCTGATCAGATTAGAAGGTATCGACGACCGAAATGGCGCGTCCCAGGTCGTGGGATGGCAGTTCTTGATTGACCAATCCGACCTGCCGGCCCCGGCCGAAGATGAATGGTACTGGGAAGACTTGATCGGACTTACGGTATTTTTAGCCGATGGGGCCATCCTGGGACAACTGGACAGGATTATCCCCACCTCGGGGGTAGACGTCCTGGTCATCAAACGGGGCGACACCGAGTACCTGGTCCCGGCGGATGAGGACACCATCGTGGAGATTGATCCCGAGGCGGGACGGCTGGTGATTGATCCGGTGGAAGGGCTGCTTGACTTGTATGAGAATTGACGTCATCACTATCTTCCCAGAATTGTTTGAATCCCCTCTTGACTTCGGTATTATCCGGAAAGCCCGGGCTGAAGGGATCGTCACCATCCGGTGCGTTAACCTCCGGGACTATTGCGCAGACAGGCATCTGGTCACTGATGACCGGCCCTATGGCGGCGGCCCCGGCATGGTCATGAAACCGGAACCCCTGGTCAGGGCCATCACCAGCATAAGGCAGGGCTCAGCGGAGAGTTCGTTTATCATGCTGACCCCTCGGGGGCGGGTGTTTACGCAAAGGGTAGCCGAGGAGTTGGCCGCCCGGCCCCACCTGGTATTGATCTGCGGCCGGTACGAAGGGGTTGACGAACGAGTCAATGATTATATCGACGACCAGATTTCGCTGGGGGATTTCATCTTGACCGGAGGAGAGCCGGCCGCGATGGTGTTCATAGATGCCGTGACCCGGCTTTTGCCCGGAGCTTTAGGGGGTGAGGGCGCCGCCGACATGGATTCCTTTTCGGAAGGTCTGCTGGAGCATCCCCATTACACCCGGCCGCGGGAATTCAATGGCCGCATTGTGCCCGAAATCCTGCTCAACGGTAACCATGCTGAGATAGTCCGGTGGCGGCGGCGGGAATCCCTCCGACTCACGCACAAGCACCGGCCCGATCTGCTGGCCAAGGCCGATTTGACTCCAGAGGAAAGGGCCTGGGTGGAGACCCTGGTGGCCACGGATTCATAACTTACCCAGGCCGGGTCCGGTATAACCGATCGAAAGGGATCGATCAATTTCCGAATGCCGGGTGGGTAATCCCAATGACCAAAAGTCAGGGGGCAATTGGCTTATGACAGATTTCTTGGCGATACTTAATGTTTTGTCTGGCGTCATTTCCATTGTGACCTTTTATCTTACGTTTCGTGATAGTTGGTCAAATCACTGGAAAACCCAAACACGGTATCTCGTTGCATGTTTTATCCTTATTCCGACTCTAGCCTTTTCCGGATACATACTCTTAATTCCGGGCGGTTGGATATCCTCCAATGTTCGGTCGAAGTTTAGTTACTACAAAGCCAAGTTGGAAAACAGGCCATCGGGGGAAGTTCTCATCCAGAGAGATGAAATATCCGTTGACACCCATTAACTCGCAGTGGCATTCCCATGCCATTATAAGACCCCTCCGGATGTGGAGATTATCAATGTCGGCGGGTATTATAAGGACTTTTTGCCCAGTGTGTTAGAAAGGACTAAGTTCCAGTTTAAACTGAGCAGGCCAAACTCAAACCCCGTGAGATGTGTTTGGATCGCGATCGGCGAACCGTTAGACCCCGATAGCTGTACAAAATAACCCGCCACCCCGGCTTCAGGCTCCGGCTGACCTTTGAACCTGTTCAGTCATCCGAGTTATTGGGCCATCTATGATAACATAAAGAAATTAATAAGCTAATGACAATTTCAGCCGCGCCCGAATCCCTCTTTCCTCACTCCTCCAAGGCCTACCTGGGCCTGATCCATTACCCGGTGCTGAACAAGAATGCCCAGATTATTACCTCAGCCGTAACCAATATCAATTTGCATGATCTGTCCCGTGCCGCCGCGACCTATGGGCTAAGGGGCTTTTATGTGGTCCATCCCATTCCTGACCAGCAGGAACTGGCCGGGCGGATAATGACCCACTGGACGTCCGGCTATGGGGCGGGCTATAATCCAACCCGGAAAGAAGCCTTTCTCAAGACTCACGTGTTGCCCGACCTGGCCCAGGTCTTAGCGGATATCAGCCAGGCCGAAAAAGCTCAGCAGCAGATCATGGTCAACGGCGCCAACGTCCGACCAGGTCAGATCAGCTTTGACCAGGCCAGGCAGATCATGACCTCAGGACCGCCCATCCTGATTCTCTTCGGCACCAGTTGGTAACTGGCCCCGGAGGTATTTGAGGAGGCCGATTTTATATTAGAACCGATCTGGGGGCCGAGTCCCTATAATCATTTGTCGGTCCGTTCCGCCGCTGCGATTATCTTGGATCGGCTTTTTGGCCGAACTGGATCCTGATTGATGAACTTAGGTGGGATAAGAAGTTAAAATCAGAGACTGTCCCGGAGCAGGTTCAGTAATAGCCGCCGGCTTTCTCCATTGTGGGGTTTGTCGTTGATGATGATGACAAAGGGCCGGTCATTATCCAGGTAACCCGCCAGAGAATAGACCCCTTCCTGGGGCATGGTCCCGGTCTTGCAAGGAACTCCCCATTTGTTCAGGGTTTTAGGGGTCATCATAACTCCCCGATAAGGCTTGAATCTGGCTAATATGGCCACCATTTCTTGGGCGGTTGTCTGATTATCCAGGGATAGACCGCTTCCCTCAAAAATCCGGGTCTGGGTCAGGCCCATTTGCCTCAGTTCCTGATTAATCAAGCGCGCCCCGGTAGCCACACTCCCCTCGCTGGTCTTGGCCATAGAATAATTGATTAAAATGGCATTGGCCAGGAAGTTGTTGCTATACTTCATTAATTCGGTAATGGTCTCATAAAGGTTGTGAGAGTTGGCGTGTTGATAATACACCGGCCATCCCTGGGGCACCTGACCCAGCTTGACCGTGTTTCCGGTTCGCCTGACGCCGAGTTCCTTTAACATCACTTCCAGCAAGTATCCGGGGTAGAGCAAGGCCTCCCGGCCCATGACATTGGTGTTAACCAGACTGTGTTGTTTAAATGCCGTTTTCTGGCCCACCCGGCGAAGAAAATCGGTGGTGGGGGTTTCGGGGTCGGCCGATAGGAATCGTCCCTTTTTTCTAGTCAGGGTGACGGTGTTGAAGTTGACGCTGATGGGGTAAATGTTGGCATTGTAAGGATTGGCCGTGCCGGTGCATCCGGGAATTTCATAGTCGGTGAATAGAGTTTGATCGAGAATGATGTTGTTGACGACTTTTACTCCCCGGTCATATAACGCCCTGGCCATGAGCCGAAGTTCTTCGGACACGATATAGGGATCACAAAAACCTTTGACATACAAATTGTTACGATTATCCAGGTAAAAATTAGTCTTAAACCGGAAATCCGTCCCCAGGGTCTCTAAAGCAAAATATGATGTGATTATCTTCAAAATGGAAGCCGGAACCAGTGGCTTTTGACTGTTGTAGGACACCAGAGGTTTGCCGCGGCCGTCAATTACCACGGCGGCTCCGCTGTCTCCGGCCAGTCGCGTCAATTGGTCTTGAAAGCTTAACGACGTGGCCCGGCCGGGAGAAGCCAAAGCCAGTATCAACAATAGTGATAACAGCGTTGGCCAACTGCCGGTGATCATTAGTTTCTTCAATTCTTCCGCCTCCCTGGAATGCATTAATTGACCAACTGAAAATGATCTCCGATGATAATCCTTCCGGCTGATAGTCTAATCGAATATCCATGAGTTGAAAAGCACAGATTACTAAGCCGGAATTAATTTTTCCCCTTCGCCGGGTCTTGAAGTGAATGGACGCAAGATCTGGGCCGGACCGAAATAAAAGCTCAGGAAAATTAATTCACCGATAAAAAACCGGCCTGGGTCTCCAATGTCTTTATTTTTCCCTGCAGTTGACCACAGGCAGCCGAGATGTCGCCCCCTTTGCTCTTGCGAATGATGACCGTGAAATGCCTCTTGACCAGAATGTCTTGGAAGGCCAACACGGTTTCCCAGTCCGGGGGAACCAGGTCCGATCCGGAATGAGGATTGAAGGGAATTAGATTGATTTTTGATGTGGCCGGTTTCAAGAGCTTAGCCAAACGATGAGCTGCTTGGGGAGAATCGTTTACGCCTTTTATCAAAATATATTCGTAAGTGATTCTACGTGTCAGCGGCAACGGGTAGCGGTTGCAGGCCGCCAGTAGCTCCGCTAGGGGATAGCGCCGATTAATGGGCATCAGAAACGACCTGGTGTCATCATCAGAAGCGTTAAGCGACACGGCCAGATTGATTTTGGTGTCCTGTCCCAACCGGTCGATCTGCGGCACTAATCCGGAGGTGGACAGGGTCAACCGGCGATAGGCAAATCCAATTCCGGCCGGATCGTTCAGAATCCGGATGGCCGTCAAGGTCTGGTCGTAATTGGCCAGGGGCTCGCCCATCCCCATAAACACCAGATTCGTTAATCGCTGGTCAGGCTCCAGGATTCGCTTCACGGCCATCACTTGCCCGACGATTTCGCCTGCGGTCAGATTTCGCCTTAATCCGGATTTCCCGGTCAGGCAGAACCGGCAGCCCTGGGCACAGCCTGCTTGCGTGGAAATGCACAGGGTCAGGTGATCACGTTCCGGGATCAACACGCTTTCGATCCCAGAGCCGTCCGGCAGGAGAAAAAGAAATTTCCTGGTACCGTCAACGGATGTTTCCGCCGTGTGAACGGTCAGCCGGCCAATAAAGGAATGAGCGTCTAAAAAACCACGGAACGTAGCGGAGACATTGGTCATGTCCTCAATGGCCGGAACGTCTTTCCGGTAAAGCCAGCCCCAAACCTGGTCGGCCCGGTAGGCCGGCACCCCCCAGGAGAAAATTAATTCTTTCAGTTGCGGGAGATCGAAGTCTAAAAGATTCAGTTTATGATTAGTCTGGGGCATAACGTTCCGGGCTGCAGGTTGCAGGTTACGTGTTAATGTCATTGACTTAAGGTGCAGGGTC
>JADFYN010000153.1 GCA_015233055.1 Deltaproteobacteria bacterium | reverse complement strand
AAATTGCCAACGAAATCATTTTGGTACATCAACTCACGAATTGTGGAACGTTACTTCTCGATTCTAAATTCAGGACCGGGTCTCGACATTGGCTTGCGCTTGGCTTAAGTTAATGACATTGGGTTGCTGGTTGCTGGTTGCTGGTTGCTGGTTGCTGGTTGCTGGTTAAGCATTTAATCAAATTAACAAATAGGCAAGGGATAACTTCATGCGCTTGAAATAAATCTTGTATCTTTCGGGAGACAAATCGACACAAACGAGGACACCGATAACCAGACGGAACTAATCAAAAGCCGACGACAAGCAACCAGAAACAAGTAACCTGCAACGTGCAACATGTAACCTGCAACGAGTTAGAGGAATGATTTAAGGTGGGTGAGCACGGTGGAGTAACTTTCCACCATGAGCAGGTGGCCGGACTGGGGAATGACGGCCAGGCGGGAGCGGGTGATATTTTGGTGGAGATATTCGGAGTATTTAGGAGGGGTGAGAACATCATTCCGGCCGCACAAAATCAAGCAAGGGACCAGAATTGAAGTCAGATCAGAGGTCATGTCAAACTGGTTGCAGGCGTAGAAATCACCCCACATCACCTCCGGGCCGGCCTGGAGCATGAGCCTTTTGGTTTCGCGTCGGATGGCCGGGGCGGGCTCCGCGGCAAAGCAGGCTTTAAGAATGAAATCGACTGTTTTCTCAAATTCAGCCCTGATTCCCCCAAGAATCTGAGACGTCACCCGCAGTCGAGCCCCGGTCCCGACGAGGACCAGGCCCGTCACCTTCTGAGGAAATGTCCGGGCATACCTCATGGCCACGGCCCCGCCCATGGAATGCCCGGCCAGGTAGACCTCCGGCAGCTCCAGCGCCTGGATCAGCTCTTCCAACCACTGGACATAGTCCTCGATTGTCTGCCGTCCAGGTCCGGGGGATTGGCCGTGCCCCGGTAAGTCAATGGCCAGGGTGTTTAGCCGATCATCCAGCGGATTGAGGTAGGCTTGCCATCCGGTCAGGCCGCCTCCCGCCCCGTGAACAAAAATGATGGACTTTCGACCTGGCCTGAGCCCTGACCGACCGGTCTCATAGTGCCCCATTTTCCCCTGGACCATCACCTCCGGCATGAACTTCGCCACTCCTTCTTGTCGCGGGTCCCTCTTGTCATTTCGAGCGAAGCGAGACATCTTGAGATTCCTCACATTCGTTCGGAATGACAAAGTAGGACTCGTCGGTTTTTGGGTTGCGCTCTAAGGCCGCGGCAGGTTGAAAAAAATCTTGCAATCGGTCTCACTGCCGGTTGACTGGTTCACTACATGATCTTTTTGGCTTCCTCGGTCATAGCCGGGACCACGTCGAACAGGTCAGCCACCACGCCATAGTCGGCTTTCTGGAAAATCGGGGCATCGGCGTCTTTATTAATGGCCACGATGACCTTAGACCCGCTCATCCCGGCCAGGTGCTGAATGGCTCCGGAGATTCCACAAGCGATATACAGGTTCGGCGTGACCACCTTTCCGGTCTGACCGACTTGATCGCTATGGGACCGCCAACCCGCATCCACGGCGGACCGGGACGCTCCTACCGTGCCTTTCAAGACTGCGGCCAGGTCTTCGAGAATCTTATAGTTTTCCGGTCCCTTCATCCCCCGGCCACCGGAGACGATCACATCCGCCTCAGTCAGGTCGATCTTGCCCGCCGCGTCTTTCCGGACTTCCAGTACCTTGGTCCGCAGATCATCAGCGGATAGATTGGCCTCCACCTTGACCACTTCGGCGCTCTTAGAGGGATCCGGAGGAGTGACGGTCATAACATTGGGCCGGGTGGTCGCCATCTGCGGAAAAGAGCTGATAACCACATCGGCAAAAGCTTTGCCGGCATAAATAGGCCGCGTCGCCACCAACCGGCCGTCTTCGATCCGAAGGACGGTGCAGTCCATGGCCAGACCGGTGGAAAGCTTACCGGCCAACCGGGCGGACAGGTCCTTACCCACCACCGACGCCCCCATCAGCAGAATAGCCGGATCAGCTTGGTTGACGATGCCGCCAATCGCCTTAGCGTAAGCCTCGGCGGTGTACACGGCCAGATTGGGATCGTCAGCCACAAAGACCTTAGAGGCGCCGTAAGCCCCCAAAGCCGCGGCCTTGTCCGCGATGCCGCTGCCCAGCAACACGGCGGTCATCTCCGCGCCTAATTTATCAGCCAGCCGTTTCCCTTCACTCAACACTTCGTAAGAGATCTTTCTGATCTCGCCATCTCGTTGTTCACATACTACCATGACACCTTGGGCCATAATATGTCTCCTTATATTCAAAGCGCCGCGAGACGCCGCGCCCGGTGAGCTTTTGGACTTGGTCCGATTTGCCCTAGATAATTTTGGCTTCTTCGCGCAGCAATTTGACCAACGTAGCCGCCTTTTCCTGGGGAGTTTCGCCTTCGACAATCTTGCCTGCCGACCGCTGGGGTGGTGGGATCAGGGCCATTATCTGGAGCTTGGATCCGGCCAGTCCCACATCTTCGGCATTCAATCCCAAATCAGCCACCTTCTTAGTCTCTAACGGCTTCTTCTTGGCCTTCATGATACCTGGAAGAGAGGCGTAACGGGGTTCATTTAGTCCCTTCTGAGTGGTGAGCAGGACAGGAAGAGAAGATTCCGTCACCAAAGTCGCCCCTTCGATGGGCTTCTCGGCCGTCACTTTTTTCGCGGCCAGGTCAACCTCTTCCTTAACAACCAGTGAGATATGGGGGATATTTAACATTTCAGCCAGCATGGCCCCTACCTGAGCTTCATCGTCATCCACGGCCCGCTGGCCGCAAAAGATGACGTCATAGGGAAGGTTCTTCACGGCCGCGGCCAGAGTCTTGGCGATAGTGAAGGAATCACCATCATCCGTGGCCGCGTCTTCGACCCGGATGCCTTTGTCCGCGCCCATGGCCAGAGCCGTCCGGATAGACTCGGTGACGCGTTTGGGGCCGACACTGACCACGGTCACCGTGCCGCCGTTCTTTGCTTTTAGTTTTAGTGCCTCTTCCACTCCGAATTCATCGTAGGGGTTCATCACCCATTTGATGTCGTTCTGAACAATAGATTTTCCATCCGGGGCGATTTTAATTTGGGATTCCGTGTCAGGCACTTGTTTGATACATGCGATGATATCCATTTATTTCCTCCTTAATTATGATCCGGCATTCCTCGTTTAGTCATTTAACGTTCCGTCAGGTTAAAAGCCTAACTGCAGAAGGCGCTGAGAGAAAGAGAGGACAAGAAGATCAGTAAAATATTTTTGCTAATGAAGAATAGATTAGGGTACTCTCCCTGCCTCTGCGTCCTCTACGGTTGAGCCTTTGAGTCTATGGCCAGGCCGGAAATAAAGATCCGGCTTATTTGTTCGGCAGCCGAAAAAACCTCGTATTTCTTGTGGGGGGACAGAACCAGGACACGTGACATTTCATCAAGCGCCCCGAAAAAAGCCCGTTTAGCCACCCCGGGGATAACCTCCCGGCGGATAACCCCGCTTTCCTGGCCGTCTTCAATGATCCGGGCAATGAGGTTAAGGTATTGGGCAAAACGTTCGATTTTATATTCCTTCATGAATTTACTACTCTGCCGTATTTCCACTTGAATGATCACACCCAAGTCTTTGTTCTCGTCGATCAACTGCAGGTGGGTCAGGGCGAAAACACCTATCCGCTTCAGCGGGTCGGGTTCCTGGCGGGTGGCCTCCGTCATTCTCTTGATGATCTTGTTCATTATCTCTTCAAAGAGGCTGATCAAGAGATCATGTTTGTTATTAAAATAGAGGTAGATGGTGCCATCTGCTACACTGGCTTCTTGGGCGATCTCAGTAACTTTGGCCTTGTAGAAGCCTTTCTGGGCAAAAATCTTCAATGCCGCCTGGAGAATTTTATCGCGTTTATCCGTGGGCCGAGATTTACGCTGGTTGTTGTCTGTTTTGACGGTGGCCATAAATATTTTGATTTTATCCTATGTTGAGTAGCTACGAAATAGCTTATGAATGAGCGGTCATTCATTTAATACCACTCCATTAAGCCGGTGTCAAGAAGTTTTGATCAAACTTCAGACAGCAAAAGCGCAACACGGATCAGGAAGTGTGGAAAACATGACCCTGCACGCCTGTTTACTTGGACTTTGGTAGAAATTTGACAGGTCTTGGGCAGGGCGACCGTCCCCGCCCAAATCTCGGGAAGGCCGCAGAGTAAGATAACCGCGATAGATAACATAGGGATGGTGTGGAAGGCGGGGGGCAACCGGGGCCGGCATTTGTAGGTAGAACGTCACCTCCCCGGCCGGCATAGGCCTTATCTAAGAAATCGTCCAATTCCTTCATAGTTAGTTTATCTGTGTCTAGAAGATATTGCCCAACGGCCCTTAAATAGTTATCCCGGCTCCAATCAGCCGCTAATTCGGCAGAAATATCGGCCAGTTCAGTTAACTTGGTCGGCAAACCGTCATCGTTGATGTATTTCTGAAGCAACAAGGTCATCCGAGTCTTGGCCGCACCCCGGATGTTCCCATCTCTCAGTTTTTTCCCCAGGTCATTGGGGCCATTCCCTATTCTGTAGGGTGATTATCCCTATAAAATAGTAATCATACCTATTTACAAATCACTTCGCAGCCGGTACAATGATTACTAAATGGATATCGCGTCGGTCGGGCCGACTGGTCGGGTGGGCCGCAAAGCCAGGGACGGGCCACCGGCAAAGCATGTCTTGGAGATGTCCAGTGGGGGGATTGATGGGAAACGACCGTAACCGGACCAATCGGAGGAGCGAAATCCGGTTGCGGCCGTTGTTTGAGCTGGGGTTAGTCGGCGTCTCGGCGCAGGAAAGTGGGGACTTCCAGTTCGTCCTCGTCGTAATAGAAATCCGGAGCGGAGCTGGCTTGAGGCGACCTGACATAGTTACCTGAGGCGGGTGCTCCCCTTCGGGCGTCCATTTGCGGGCCACGCTGGTAGTAGGGACCGGGCTCTTCGATGACCCGGCGGTTGACGGCCTGTTTTTCTTTCGTTTGATCAAGGCCTTGCCGTCTGGGCCGCAAGACTCTGACAGTTTCGGCCGCGGGAACGGGTATTTCTTCTTCTTTGGAGATGCCGGTGGCGATCACCGTGACGCGGAGTTCGTCCGTCAGGTTTTCATCTAAAACGGTGCCGAAAATGATGTTGGCGTCTTCGTGCGCCTGCTCATTGATCAGGGACACGGCCTCATTGACTTCATCCAAGGTCATATCGAAGCCACCGGTGACGTTGATCAGAACGCCTCTGGCCCCTGAGATGGTCACGTCGTCCAACAGCGGACTGGAGATGGCCGCCTGGGCCGCTTCCAGACCCCGGTTTGTGCCGGCCCCGACCCCGGTGCCCATCAGGGCTAAGCCCATTTCGGACATAACCGTCCGGACATCGGCAAAGTCGACATTGATCAGGCCCTGGATCATGATGATATCGGAAATGCCCTTAACGGCAAACAAGAGAACGTCGTCCACCCTCTTAAACATTTCCATTAACTTAGCGCCCTTGACCCCCAGGCTGAGGAGCCGCTGATTGGGGATGGTGATGATGGTGTCCACCACTTCCTTCATAGCCAAGATGCCCTCTTCAGCCACGCGGGACCGTTTGGGCCCTTCAAACTGAAACGGCTTGGTGACTACGGCCACGGTCAATACACCCATTTCTTTGGCCAATTGGGCTACGACCGGGGCCGCGCCGGTACCCGTACCACCACCCATACCGGCGGCAATAAACAGCATATCGGTTTCTCGAAAAGCGTCTTGGATTTCATCTTTGCTTTCCAAGGCGGCATTACGGCCAACGTCCGGATTGGCCCCGGCGCCCAGCCCTCTGGTCAGATGAGCACCGAGTTGAATCCGCCGAGAGGACGAAGACGCCTCCAAGGCCTTTACATCGGTGTTGCTGACGATGAAATCAACTCCTTGCAGGCCGGACTTGATCATGTAATTGACTGCATTACTACCACCCCCGCCGACACCGATGACTTTAATTCTGGCCGACATGGGCTCTTTGTCGATGAGTTCAAATTTCATGAGTTCCCCTCCGATTGGTAAGATGTCAGGCACAGCCTGGATTTGTTCATCCCGGTTATAGAGGCCTGTCTGAGGCGGTCCGGGTGTTCCATAACCTATTTTTAAATTTTTTGCAAGCTCAGTATCGGGGTAAAAAGTTATCCTGCGGTAAAGCTTACATGAAGTCCCCAAAATATTTTCAATTAAAATAGGTCCGATAATTAAGATAGATACGTATCAAACGGTAACCTTTAGATGATATCCTTAAACCACTTCTTCATCCGGCTGACCACTCGATTGAAGGTGTTCTGATCACGGATACGAAACTTCTTTTCCGGCCGATGTTCCACACCAAACATGATTAGACCGACGGCCGTGGCATACATGGGGCTGTTGATAATATCCACCAGACCGCCGACATTAACGGGATAACCACGCCTGACCGGCATATTAAAAATCTGCTCGGCCAATTCCGGAACACCCTCAAGCAAAGACGACCCGCCGGTGATGACCATTCCAGAGGTGATCCGATTAAGATAATTGGAGCTGACCAGTTCATGGTTGACCAGTTCAAAAATTTCTTCCACGCGGGGCTCTAGGATCTCACCCAAAATCTGGCGGGACAGGCTCCGGGGTTTTTGGCCCCCGATGCTCGGAACTTCGATGGTCTCACCCTTCTTGATCAAGCTGGACAAACAACTGCCGTATTTCCGTTTGATTCTTTCCGCGTCGGCTTGAGAAGTCCGGAGGCCGACCGCAATGTCCTTGGTCAGGTTATTCCCGCCCAGTCCCACCACGGCGGTGTGTTTAATGGCCTCATCTATAAAAATGGCCACGTCCACCGTGCCCCCGCCGAAATCAAGCAACACCGTGCCCAGGTCCATTTCTTCCGGGCTCAAAACCGCTTCGGCGGAGGCCAAAGACTCTAAGACGATGTCGCACACGTCGAGTCCGGCCAGGTTGGCGCACTTGATCAGGTTATGGGCTGAGGCCACCGCTCCGGTGACAATATGGACCTTGGCCTCCAGACGGACCCCGGACATGCCCACCGGATCCTGGATGCCGCTCTGGTCATCCACCAAGAACTCCTGAGGCAGCATATGTATCACTTCCCGATCCATGGGGATGGCGATGGCCTTGGCCGCATCAATGACTCGATCCACTTCGCTGCTGGTGATTTCCCGGCCCTTAATCGCGATGACGCCCTGACTATTAAAACTTTTTATGTGGCCTCCGGCAATGCCGGTGTACACCTGGGTGATCTCGCACCCGGCCATGAGTTCCGCGTCTTCTATAGCTTTTTTTATTGAAGCCACGGTATTTTCGATGTTGACGACCACGCCTTTCCGCAACCCTCCCGATGGTTGCGTGCCGATGCCGATGATCTCTACCCGGCCGTCTTCTGAGCTTTCACCAACTACTGCGCATATCTTAGTGGTACCAATGTCTAGCCCCACCACCAAATCTTTAGTCAAGCGCCCACCTCCTCAACCCGCCGGTAATCTTAGGTTTTAGTCTTGTCTTCAGTTGCCCGGCTCTTTGATTTATTCTGATCGGAACCACTCAAATCGATCAGGCTGACCACAACCCGACTGGGATTGTTCAGGTCAACCTTCTGGATTCTATGAAGTTGCCCCTCACGGTCCATGTGCTGGGCTATTTTTTCAAACCGTTCGGTCTTCATGTTTAGTTGGCCGAACCCCAGGAAGACAAGAATCCGCGGCTCGACGGTTAAAACACTCAAACCTGTATCCGGGTCCAGGCGAATTTCAGTTATATTTTCCGGTTTTAGATAAATGGCCTGACCCTTGAGATGGTCCAGCAAGTTCAGGGCCATGGCCACCAGATCTTTATACACTCCGGCTCTAAAATCTTCTTTAGTGCCGGCGGTGAGCACGGGCAAATCTGAGTTGTCAACCAAACCTGGTTTGAAGAACGGGCGCCCCTCCCGGTCCAGATAGTACAGCTCTCCAATGTTAAGCAAGGCCACTGGCCGGCGTTCCACCACAGCGATAAGCACTTTACCGGGGAACTGCCGTCTAATCTTAGCCTCCTCAATCCAGGGGCTGCTCTTCAAATTATGTTCGATTTTAGGCGGGATAACGGTCAACAGGCTAACCCTTCCG
>JADFYN010000152.1 GCA_015233055.1 Deltaproteobacteria bacterium | reverse complement strand
AAAAACCCAAACCTTCGCAGCCAAGAATGACGAAGAAACCAAGGAACAAATGGTGCGCGGCAAGATCGGCTACACCTCAACGAGCTTAATTCAACAGCATTGGGGCGTTGCCCTGGGCTAACCTAGAGCGCCCCTCCGGGGCTTGTTTGGAATTGACTATTTTAGAAGATTTAGCTCGTTTGTCCTTCTCTTAAGTCAATGACATTGAGGTTTAGGCTGGAGCGTAAATTTGACTGAATGGTCTACCGAGCATCTAACAGGCTAACTCAACCGGTTAAGGTTGTTGGGGGCTGGTGTTAATAATAACCATTGATTCCGGTGACCGGGATGGGACCTCGGCGATTTTTAAGAGAGTCTCCATATCAGTTGCAAAGCATTCAGCTTTTTCCAGAAGTTCCTGGACCAGGTCCGGTTCGAACTGAACCGAGGGTTGATAATCTACTTGCTGCATATTGTGGAACACCCAATCGAGAAAAGGACCCCAGGCGGGATTAACTCGTCCTGTTTTTATCATCTCCCGCTGAAATGCCAACCGCAGGGCGGAATCTTTATGGAATATTTTACCTTCGTTCACGAAAACGGCAGTGACGGCACTAAAACAGGCAAAGTAGATATCTTGCACGGCATTCGACATCCGGTTATGTTGCCGGTTGGTCACGGCGGACTCAAGAGCCCGGCGGGCTTTGGCCAGCCAGTGGTTGGTAAAAATATCTTGATCCCTTGACCATTCCTGGGCCTGGTGGTTCATGCGGCCGGTACCCCGTCCCGTAGGATTTCTCTACAAATTGCAGTGCGCCTAAACGCTTCGGTCGTCCAATCCGCCAGGGGGATGGTCAAGATGTTGATGATAGTGTCGGTGGCCAGGGCCAGGTCGAACAGGGCCGCGACAATTGATTTCCGTTCCCGCCATTGGATGGGCCTGGAAGTGATTATAAAAAGATCAATATCTGAATCGGCATGGTCGTCACCCCGGGCCTTGGACCCATAGAGGATGACCTTGTCCACGGGAAAGCGTTCTTTGAGGATTCCGGCGGCCGCGGTTATCGTTTGGCGGTCGTTGCCGGTCAGGGAAATTTCAGTGAGTTGTTTCAGCACGGCCAACCGTTTCAACCAGGGTTTTAAGGCGGGTTAGGCTTTTGACAGACTCAACAGCGCCTTTTTCAGCAATTCTTCCAGACTGAACTCCGCCGGCCCCAGGTCTTTAAGGGCCCGCTGCACCGCAAGCCTGGCTATCGGCGGTTTATAGCCCAGGTTTTCCAAGGCCGAAACGACATCATCCACGACCGCGCACCTGTCTGAACCGGCCACGGCGATTTCTGCCGGCAGGGTGGGGAGATCTATTTTATCTTTTAATTCCAGTATAATTCGTTCGGAGGTCTTTTTCCCCACTCCCGGAATGGCCTTGATCCGGTCCAGATTTCCGGAAGAAATGGCCCGTTTCAATTCCGGTACGGCAATCCCGGAGAGGATATTGGCGGCCAGCTTGGGTCCGATCCCGGTGATGGAAATGAGTTTTAAGAAGACTTCTTTTTCTTCCAAGGTCACGAACCCGTACAAAAGGATGGCGTCGTCTCTGACCACGGTGTAAATATTCAATTCGGCGCTGGTTCCAACCGGAGGTAAATGATAAAAAGAAGATAAAGGGGTAAACACCCGATAACCGACGCCAGCTACATCCAGGATGACATACTCCACTGATTTGAAATAAATCGTTCCCCTAAGCAGGGCAATCATAATTCCAGGTCCTTGTTGGGGCCGGCCCGATCCATGACCCGGCCGTTCAGACTAGCCGCGCTGCCCCGGGAGTGCAAGTGGCAAATGGCCGTAGCCAGGGCATCAGAGGTGTCTTTGGGCAGCCGCTCCGGAAGCCCCAGCAGCAGCCGAACCATCTCCTGGACCTGCTCCTTGGCCGCCGCGCCGTACCCCACGACGCTTTGCTTGATTTGCCTGGGTGAATACTCAAATATGGGCAAACCGGCATTTTCCGCGGCCAACAGGCACACCCCTCGGGCATGGCCCAGGATCAACGCACTCTTGGCATTCTTGGCGAAAAACAGGTCTTCCACCGCGGCCTCGGTCGGGCGATACTGGTTCATGGCCTCCATCAGCCCCTGGTAGATCACCTTTAACCTGGCCGGAAAGGGGAGGGCATCTCCGGGGGCCAGACGGCCGCTGCCGATATAGACCAGATCGTAGCCTCGCTGTTCCACCACCCCAAATCCGGTCACCCGAGACCCTGGGTCAATGCCCAGTGCTCTAATTTTGACCAAGGGCTTCCATCTCTTCGTCAGAAATGTCAAAATTGGAATAAACGTTTTGGACGTCGTCGTGGTCTTCCAATTTTTCCATCATCTTAAGCATTTGCTCGGCTTGCTTGCCGGTCAGTTCGACGGTCGTTCTCGGAACCATGGTTACCTGTGACATTTCGTATTTCAGGCCCTGGTTATCGAAGATCTCTTTGATGGCTTCATAGGACTCGGGACTGCAGACCACTTCGAATTCCCCGTTTTCAGCGGTGACGTCTTCCGCCCCGGCGTCCAAGGCCATTTCCATCAGTTGCTCTTCGCCTATGGTGCTTTTATCAAAAACGAACAGACCTTTTTTATCGAACATCCAAGAGACACAGCCGGCCTCACCCAGGTTACCGGAGTGTTTGGCGAAGATATGGCGGATATCGGCCACGGTCCGGTTCTTATTGTCGGTCATGATCTCGACTAAGACGGCCGCTCCGCCCGGACCGTAACCCTCGTATGTGGATTCTTCGTAGGTCACACCTTCTATTTCGCCGGTCCCTTTTTTGATCGCCCGGTCAATGTTTTCTTTGGGCATGTTCTCGGCCTTGGCTGCCGCAACGGCTGATCGCAACCGGGAATTGCCGGTCATGTCACCACCGCCGATCCGGGCGGCTACCGTAATTTCTTTGATTATTTTGCTGAAAATCTTTCCCCGCCTGGCGTCCGCGGCTCCTTTTTTGTGTTTAATTGTGCTCCACTTGGAATGTCCTGACATTAAATAGCCTCCTAAGAATGGTTTAACGAGTGAATTCGTTTTGTTGTTTTGGTCATGATCAGATATTTGGGTGAATTATTCCGTGAGCCTCTTTTTTCCCAAAGCGACGATGAACACTTCTTTGCTCTCCCGCCGGGTCGAGTCGGGCTTAAAGGCCTTAACCGTCCGGTACGCCTTCTTGACTTCAGATAGAAAAGTCGGGAAATCCGGGCCTTGGAAAATCTTAGCCACGAAATGGCCGCCCTCCTTCAAATGCTTCAGCGACATCATTAGAGCCGTGTGGGCCAGCTCGTAGGACCGGGTGGCATCGGTGATTTTGATTCCGGTCGTTTGTGGGGCCATGTCACTTAAAACGACATCAAACCCGCCGGCGGGTGGAACCAGCTCTTCCAGGCCCAAGGTAAAGATGTCGGCCAATATGAACCGGGCATTGGCTGGAACCGGCCCAGACAACGGCTTGAGATCCACGCCGGTGATGTGGCCGTTGCGACCCACGGCCTGACCGACAAATTGTAGCCAGGAACCGGGAGAAGCGCCTAAGTCCAAAACTGCGTCACCCGGCTTGAACAATCGGTGGCGTTGATCTATCTCCTTCAGCTTATAGACTGAGCGGGCCGGGAATCCTTCCCGTTTGGCTTGATAAAAGTAATGGTCTTTTATCTTTCGTCCTGAATGGGTCATGCTCGCCCGCCAACACCCATTTTTACCACATGGGCCGGTGTTATTCAATTAATTAAATTGGCCGCGAGCCTTCAGCTAAGGCCCGGCCTGGCATTCCGGGTAAGGATACTTTCTCTAACTTGGTTCAGGGATAGAGTTCGAGGCCGGTGATGATGCCGGGTTTTGGCCGCGGGACCGGCCTTTTTTTATCGTTTTATTTTTCACACACAACGGTGATTAGTTCAAGCCAAAAGTGACGTCCCACCGGACCTGGTCATTTTTTTTAGTGTTAAAAGTATAATATACTAGGCACATGGTCTATATTGACGCATCTGAGAGCGTCTGTTGCTGGTTGCTTGTTGCTGGGTGCTTGTTACTCGTTGCACGTTGAAGACAACCGGCCGTGAGAAACCAGCCGCCATGCCTTTTTTAAAAGGGAGAATTATGACCGGTCGAATTATATTCCCCTTCCCGGTGCTATTGACAACGGCCGCAGCGATGCTTATACATAAGACCCAAGCAAGTCAATAATATCTCACTCCAGATTAACAGGCTAACTTTTCGGCTATGAAGCCGGTAAGTAGATTTTTTGAACTTTTCTCAAGGAGGAATTTTTTATGAAGCTTCGACCTCTCCATGATCGCCTTATCGTTAAGCGGCTTGAAAATGAAGGGATATCCAAAGGCGGAATTATCATTCCCGAAAGCGCCAAGGAAAAACCGCAACAGGGCATGGTCCTCGCCGTTGGTAACGGCCGGAAAACTGAAGATGGGAAAAACATCCCCATGGATATTAAAGCAGGCGACCTCGTCCTTTTCGGAAAATATGCCGGAAACGAAATCAAAGTCGACGGTGAAGAGCATCTTATTCTTAGAGAAGACGACATCTTGGGCATCATTCAATAAATGAACCACAATAAATGAACCTGGCAGTTGCCTTTGAAATCATTGGTCCAGAGCCAAACCCTGAAGGAGGGAATATTAATGTCGAAGGAAATTAAATATGACGTCAAGGCCAGAGAAGCCATTACGCGGGGCATCGATACCTTGGCTAACGCGGTAAAAGTAACCTTGGGGCCTAAAGGCCGGAACGTAATCTTAGATAAATCTTGGGGTTCTCCTAATATCACTAAAGATGGCGTCACCGTTGCTAAAGAAATCGAACTTGAAGATAAGTTTGAAAACATGGGCGCACAGATGGTTAAAGAAGTGGCCTCTAAGACCTCCGACGTGGCTGGTGACGGCACCACCACGGCCACCATCCTGGCCCAGGCCATTTATAAAGAAGGGGCTAAACTGGTCGCGGCCGGCGTGAACCCCATGGCCCTGAAACGCGGTATTGATAAAGCCGTGGAAAAAGTCGTGGCCGAGCTGAAGAAGATCTCTAAGCCGACTAAAGACCAGAAGGAAATCGCCCAGGTTGGCACCATCAGCGCCAACAACGACGCCACCATCGGCAACATCATCGCCGAGGCCATGGATAAGGTCGGCAAAGAAGGCGTTATCACGGTGGAAGAGGCCAAGAGCATGCAGACCACGCTGGACGTGGTGGAAGGTATGCAGTTTGACCGTGGCTATATCTCCCCCTATTTCGTCACCGATCCCGAAAAAATGGAAGTCAACCTGGCCGACCCCTTCCTGCTTATCTATGATAAAAAGATCAGCAACATGAAAGACCTGCTGCCGATTCTGGAAAAAGTGGTCCGGACCGGAAAACCTCTGTTTATCGTGTCTGAGGATATCGAGGGTGAGGCCCTGGCTACCTTAGTCGTGAATAAACTGCGCGGCACACTTCAGGTGGCCGCGGTTAAGGCTCCTGGGTTTGGTGACCGGCGCAAGGCCATGTTGGAAGATATAGCAGTGTTGACCGGTGGCCAGGTTATTTCCGAAGACCTGGGCATTAAGCTCGAAAGCATCAACCTGAGCGACCTGGGTCAAGCCCGTCGGATCGCCATAGACAAAGACAACACGACCATCGTCGAAGGGGCCGGCGCCAAAGAGGCGTTAGAAGGCCGCGTTCGTCAGATCCGCAGCCAGATCGACGAAACCACCTCCGATTACGACCGGGAAAAGTTGCAAGAACGCCTGGCCAAGCTCATCGGTGGTGTGGCCGTAATTAATGTCGGCGCAGCGACGGAAACCGAATTGAAAGAAAAGAAAGCCAGAGTCGAAGACGCCCTGAACGCCACCAGAGCAGCCGTAGAAGAAGGCATCGTGGCCGGCGGTGGGGTAGCTTTCATCCGGGCTTTGACCGCGCTGAACGACCTTAAGCTGGACGGCGAAGAGCAACTCGGCGTAAATATTATTCGTCGAGCCATTGAAGAACCCGTCCGCCAGATCGCCGATAATGCCGGCGTTGAAGGCTCGGTCGTCGTTGAAAAAGTCAAAGCCGGTACCGGGGCTTATGGTTACAACGCCGATAAAGACGTGTTTGAAGATATGATCGAAGCCGGCGTCATCGACCCGACCAAGGTGACCCGCTTTGCTTTGCAGAACGCCGCGTCGGTGTCCTCCTTATTGTTGACCACGGAAGCCATGATTGCCGAGAAGCCTAAGAAGGATTCCGGAATGCCGGCTATGCCCGGTGGCGGCGGTATGGGTGGCATGGGTGGTATGGGCGGTATGGGTGGCATGGGCGGAATGATGTAATTCTTTCCCATACAACCAGTCTTTTGAAGGCTCCCGGATCGGTCCGGGGGCCTTTTCACTAAGAGGTCATCATTATATTTCATTTGATATAAACCAAATCGAACAAACTTTCTACGAGTTGCCGCCAACCCTTAAACGAGAAAAAATAATAGAGTAGGGAATTGTTCTCTAATATCTATTTGCTTATATTTTGGGGCCAGACACTATCCGCTCAATGTTGGGCGCCGATCATCGTTCAGGACCAAATTTAGTTCGTCTTGGCGGTTGATTATTGGTCGGCGTCAATGTCAATGTTTCATGGAGGGATATCAGTGATTGAAATCAGAGAGTTGTGCAAAAACTTCGGGACGTTTCCGGCTCTGACCAACATTTCTTTTGAAGTCAACCGGGGGGAGATTCTGGGTTTCCTGGGCCCGAACGGGGCAGGGAAGACCACGACCATGAAAATTATCACCTGCTACATGCACCCCACCCAGGGCGACGTACTGGTGGACGGAATCAGCGTCTATGATGATACCATGGCGATTCGGCAGAAGATCGGGTACTTGCCGGAAAGCAACCCCCTGTACATGGACATGTCGGTGATCGAGTATTTGAAGTTTATTGCCCAGGTGAGAAACATCCCCGTATCTAAAGTGAAAGACCGGATGCGGCAAATCGCGACCACTTGCGGACTGACCGAGGTGTTGGGGCAGACCATCGGGACCCTGTCCAAGGGTTATCGGCAGCGGGTGGGCCTGGCTCAAGCCATGGTTCACGACCCGGATATCCTGATCCTGGACGAGCCGACTTCCGGCCTGGACCCGAACCAGATCGTGGAGATCCGGAACCTGATCAAAACCCTGGGCCGGGAAAAAACGGTCGTCTTGTCTACCCATATCTTACCGGAGGTGGAGGCCACTTGCGACCGGATTATAGTTATTGATAAGGGAAGCATTGTGGAAGACGGCTCGGTCGCGGAACTGCAGGCCAGATTTCAGGGCGCCGAGAATATATTCTTTACCGTCAAGGCCGGCAATGACGGCGTGGAAGATAAACTCCGGAGTCATTTTGCCAGGTTGCATGTCGAAAAAAGAGGCCGGCCGGCGGACGGCACCTGGGAGTTCACTCTTTCGGCTAAGGAGCGGGCGACCGGGCAGGATCTCAGGGAAGACGTTTTTGCCTTCGTCGTTTCCCAAGGCTGGGTTCTCTTGGAGATGACCCGGACTGAGACCTCACTGGAAGAGATATTCCACAAATTAACCCTTGGTCAACCCAACAACTGACGGCCTGGTCCGGCCCGGCCTGATCAATTCGGTGGTCCGGTGCGTCGGCTTAACGGTCCTCAACATCGTCAGTCACCAGTTATGGAGGGAAGCGCCAAATGTCAAACATCAGTGCAATTTTTTGGCGAGAGTTCAAGGCTTACTTTAACTCGCCCATCGCTTATATAGTTATTCCGCTGTTTTTGATCATCACCGGCTGGTTCTTTTCCAGCTCCCTGTTCCTCATGAACCAGGCCTCGCTCCGCCAAATGTTCAGCGTTATCCCGGCCATATTCATCTTCTTTATCCCGGCCGTGACCATGCGCCTGATTGCTGAGGAAAAAAAGAACGGGACGTTTGAAATCCTGGCCACCTTACCCACTACCGACATGGAGATAGTTGTGGGCAAGTTTCTGTCCGCCTTATGTTTTGTGGCCGTGTTTTTGCTTTTGACTTTTCCCCAGGTGGTCACCGTCATGGCCTTGGGGGACGCCGAGTTGGGCCCGATCTTAGGTGGTTATCTGGGCATCCTGATGATGGCGGCGGCCTACCTGTCCATCGGTCTGTTCGCCTCCAGTCTGACCGACAATCAGATCATTGCCTTTATCCTGGCCTTTGTGATTGCTTTCGCCTTTTTCATGGTCGACAAATTCCTGTTTATGGTGCCGGGGCCGTTGGTGAGTATGTTTGAGTACTTAAGCATGGATTACCACTT
>JADFYN010000151.1:7871-8288 GCA_015233055.1 Deltaproteobacteria bacterium | reverse complement strand
CTGGTTGGACCGAGAACCGGCGAAGAGGCGCTTTACATCCTGCTCTCCTGGCCGGAAGGCTACCTGGAGACAATAAATCGAAAGGCTCCAGGCGGTCCGGACATCAGAACCGATCTAATGTCGATCCTGCTGGAAGCCGGGCGAAGACTGGATGAGGCGGCAGAAAAGGGTATTCTCCTGGACCCGGATGATATGGATGAGGACGAACAACCCAAAGGCCGGTCTGAACCCCTGGCAAAATCGGAGGCCGGGCCGGCGGCGGTGATCTCTCCTGATGCCCGGCAAACGGAGCCGGTTGTTCATCCCGGTCCAGACCCTGAGGCAGTAGAAATAAAAAAAAGTCCGGTCCTTGACAGGAGTATTTCCGTCCGCCGGCTAATTGTTCTGTTTTTGGCTTTGTCCATAATCGCGGCCGGG
>JADFYN010000151.1:6254-7853 GCA_015233055.1 Deltaproteobacteria bacterium | reverse complement strand
TTTATTCTGCCACCCCCCCCAGCCCCCCCCCGGCCAGCCGCCCCGCCACCCTGACGACCATCCCCACAGAAACCGTGCCTGTAACCACCACCGGCCCCATCGCACCTAAAACCACCGCCACTTCTCCTACGGTGACGTCAACCACTGTGGCCGGCCAGGCGATCCAACCGACCCAGGAAGCGATTAAGACGACCATATTGCCAGGTTTCAGAGTAACCACCACCACTCTGCCATGTTCACATTGCCCCAAATGTGAATCAGGCGGGTATGCGGTTTACATGGAGACTGTTAAAGATTTTGTTTCTGAGGGAAAACCACTTTATAAGAATAGATATCTCTGCCCAACTGATGGAAAAATAATCGAAAAACGTACTTATATCAGACCCGAAGAAAAGTGGACGGACAACCCCTAATGACCAGTTGGTATATCCGGCAAACCGGCCAATCGCTACCCGTAACCTGAACCGGGAGATCTAGATGACTTGCCTGACCAATGAGACAATAATAGATTTCTTAACGGGGAGGGAGTTTCCGGATTCAGACGATGAGCAAATACGGCAACGGCTGGAGCGTCTGTTAATTGAAGAGAAGGGCTACGGCCGGGATGACGTGGCGGTGGGCGTGGCCATTGATTTGTCCATGGATGGCCGAGTGGAGGCAGCCGCGGCCCATCTGGTCATAAAGTTAGGCGAGCGGCAGGGGATGGTTATTCAATGCGCCCGCGGGTCATTGGTTACGAGACACCGAGAGGCGCTGTCGTTGGCTCGATTGATCGGTCCGGTGGTCATCCCTTTTGCCGCAGTGACTAATGGCCGGGATGCCGAGGTCCTGGATACCGCAACCGGATCTGTCATTGCCGCTGGTCTGGCCGCACTGCCTGACCGGGTTACTCTAATGCAGTATCTGGCTGGTGTTCCAGGGATGGAGATTGATGAGAAACGCCGGTTAAAAGAGAAAAGGATCCTGGCCGCCTTTTCCACCCTCCAATGTCCTACTGAATGTGAGCCGGGATGATTATGACCGGCCTTGCCGATTGCAGTCGTGGTCGGGGGCTTATCTCCGGCCGAACACATGGCCCAGAGCCCGGAGCAGATTCTTTTCAGCCGCTTTCAGTCTGGTAGTGAACACAGACGACCATCCTAAACGAATATCCTCGCCGTAATCGCAGGCCGGGATGTTTTCCTCTTGCATGAGTGTCCTGATCGCCTCGATTCCCAGACCTTCTTGAATGATGATAGCAAGTTGACGTCGATTCAGAAATAGTTTTTCCACCTTATCAAATCCAGGCAGACTCAGGGAGTCCGAAATGCGGCCAACGGCTGACAGGATGGCCCGGTTTTCCCAATTGGCGGCGCCGGGGGTTACCTGGCTGTGATGATACCAAACGCCGTTACAGGCCTGCCAGTGCAGATGATACTTGAATAGGGCCAGGGCCCCGAACTCAGCGTGATTAAATCCCAAGAGTTCGGACTCCAACTCTGTCGAAGGTCGGTTCAACTGGGCGGACATTTCTTTAATTTGTTGAGACTCGTTTGGAAAACAATAGGTTAAGAGCAACTTCCCGACGTGCATCAGCAAGCCGATAGTATAAAGCTCACC
>JADFYN010000151.1:0-6145 GCA_015233055.1 Deltaproteobacteria bacterium | reverse complement strand
GCTTGGAAAGGATGGCGGCCGTAGTCACAATGTTTTTCATCTGGGCAAAGCCAAGCACGGCCATGGCCTGTTCCAACCGGGTAATCTTCTGACCGTAATATGCCGACCCGGCGACATTGATAAATTTGACACCGAGACTGGTGTCGATACAGCGGATGATTTGGTCGAAGCTGGAAAGGGGATCATCCAGAAGAGACAGAACCTTGAGGATTGATTCTGGGATTGAGGGTAGTCCGGAAATTACCTCGAACGTGTCGCCGATCTTCTGTCGCTTTTGATGATCAGGCTCGTCAATGTGAGCTTCCCGCCAAAATTCAATTGCGGTAATAGGTCTGAATTCTTCCTTGACCAACTTGGCTGTTCCTTTACGCTGGAGGGTCAAAAGAGAAATGGGCCGGATCAACCATTGATGCGGGACGAATGCGGTTGGCCGGCTTATGACTAGCTGGTTTCTCGTCGAAGGTTGGCCGTTAACGGCCGTGATATTATCGTAACACGTAACACTTAAACCGAAACACGTAACCCGGAACGATGAGAGCGGTTATATCCAGACCCCGGGCAACGGATTGTCGCATTTTGGGCATCGGCCGTTTTTGAGCAGGCACTTAACGTCATAGAATCCGATGCGGCGGATGACCTCATTCCGGCAGATGGGACACCTGGTTTGATCCATGGGATGCCCTGGAACATTGCCCACATAAGGGAAAAACAACCCTTCCGCCACGGCGATTTGATAGGCTTTTTCCAGAGTCGGCACAGGCGTGGGGGGCAAGTTTTTGATTTTGTAAGTCGGATAGAACCGGGTGAAATGGACTGGCGTTTCCTTTCCCAGATTGGCCTTGACCCAGCGGCACAAATTGGTAATTTCTTCGTCGCTGTCATTGAGGGTGGGCAAGATCAGGACGACAATTTCCAGCCAGACGCCTCTCTTCTTGATCAATTCCATTGTCTTGAGCACTGGTTTCAACTCTCCCGAACAAACCTCCCGGTAGAATTTTTCGGTAAATGCTTTGAGATCGATTTTGACCGCGTCCACCGCCCCCAACAATTTGTCCATGGGGTCCTGGTTGATAAAGCCGTTGGAAACCATGACGCTCTTGATCCCATGCCGGCGCCCCTCTCTCGCTGTGGCCAACATGTATTCGTAGAATATTACAGGTTCTGAATAGGTGTAGGCAATAGTTGGGGATGATTCCCGGTGGGCCAGGTCGGCCACCTGGTCGGGCGGCAGGTAGATGGACTGGACCTGCTCCGGACGAAACTGGGAGATCTGCCAGTTTTGGCAAAAACGGCATTCTACGTTGCATCCGGCCGTGGCCAGGGAAAAGGCGGTAGAGCCGGGGAGAAAGTGATAGAACGGCTTTTTCTCGATGGGATCATTATGAGCGGTACACACTCGGGAAAAAACCAGAGTGTAATATTTACCGGACCGATTCTCTCTGACGCCGCAGTATCCCCGTTCACCATCGATGATTCGGCACTGCCTGGGGCAAAGGAGACATTGGATCTTTTTCTCCCCCAACGGCTTGTAAAACATGGCTTCTTGAGTGAACTTGTCCGATGGCCCGGTTATGGGCTGTCCTGTCCCGAAATCGATGGGCATCTGGGCCGTGGCGTTGGAGTCAAGGCTAAGGCCGGCCCCAATGGCGGAGCAAGAAGCCATAATTTTCAAGAACTGCCGTCTTGATAGACCGTTACTCATATTCGATCTCAAATGTGTGAATTCAGCAATTGGCTTTTACCTGATTTTCTATAAATGCCTTGACCTTATTTCGGCCCTGGAAGATGCCGTAATGACCTTCGCACAGAATGTCGGGCGACAGGCTGATCAGATATTCCATCGACTTCTGATAATCGATCAGGTTTGATTTGAACTGGGGCATAAATGGGCCGTGAATATCCTGGCCGAACAAGATGAGTTGACCGGCCCGGTTCAGCAGCACCCCCAGAGATCCCGGCGTGTGGCCTGGGATGTGAATAAGCTCCAGTGTTTCCGAGCCGAAACTGAGCGAGTTGGTCAGCCCGCTGACTTTGTGGTCAATAGTCAGCCTGGGCGCGGGGATGCCGTACCAGTTGGCCGCGGTGACGACCGGATCACCTGATTCCATGGCCGGAACATCCAACTCGTGGGCGATCAGGCGGCAACTATATTTATCTTTGAAGAAAACGGCTCCGCCGATGTGGTCGATATGGTTGTGGGTCAGGACGGCAGTTTCTAAAAGACGGGGATCCAGGCCCAATCCCCTCATGTTGGTTAGTATGGCCTCCTCACTGCCTCCGGCCCCGGTATCT
This sequence comes from Deltaproteobacteria bacterium, assembly GCA_015233055.1. Taxonomy (GTDB): domain Bacteria; phylum Desulfobacterota; class JADFXK01; order JADFXK01; family JADFXK01; genus JADFXK01. Next base: position 3,853 of record JADFYN010000151.1, on the reverse strand, counting down.
ATCAATACCGCCTCAGAGCCAAAATCTACGGCATAGACCAGGCAGTCCTTGGCAGATGACGCATCCGGTCCACCGACCAGGTAAACACCCGTGACTATTTCTTCACCTCGATCCATGATCACCCTCTTGGAATATAAAATATCCGGTTATGCTGAAAAAGAATCTAAACGGATCACCCCGAACCGAATAGATATTCACTCGGCCCGGCATTTTTTTATCCGGCCGGTCAGTCGGTTGCTATTTGTGTTTATTCCGCTGGTGGATGATCCGAAGTCCTTCCAGGGTCAAGCCATCGTCAACGTGCTGGACGCACTGAGTCTCAGAGGCGACCACCCGGGCCAGGCCGCCGGTGGCGATTACGGTGAACTCAGATTCCATTTCTGCTTTGATCCGGTTTATGATGCCATCCACCAGTCCGGCGTATCCATAAATGATCCCGGCATTCATACTGGAGATGGTGTCCTTGGCGACCACTCTTTTGGGTTTGGCAAAGAGTTCCACCCGGGGTAATTTGGAGGCTTTGAGGAATAGCGCTTCACAAGAGATGATAATCCCAGGGGCGATGGCTCCGCCCAAGTATTCTCCATCTTTAGACACTACGTCAAAAGTGGTGGCGGTCCCAAAGTCGACTATGATGAGGCTGGTCTTGTATCTTTCATAGGCGGCTACGGAATTGACAATCCGGTCAGCGCCCACTTCCTTGGGGTTGTCGTAATGGATGGGCATGCCGGTCTTTATCCCGGGGCCAACAATAACCGGTTTAACTTTTAGATAAGTATGGCAGGCATAATCCAAGATATTTAGTAGAGGAGGCACAACACAGGAAATGATGGCATCATTTATGTCAGCAGGCCCGATGTCCGAATAGGCAAACAAGTTTCTCAGCATGATGAAAAACTCATCGCTAGTCATGTCCTTTTCGGTTCTAAGCCGCCAGTCGTTGATCAGGCGGTCATCCTCGAAGACGCCGATGACTATATTGGTGTTCCCCACATCTATGGTCAGTAGCATAAAGACAAGCCCTTTCTTGGCATCATATGAGCTAGATATGTGGGTTATTCAGCGTAAACGGCGCCATCACAGAAGGACATATCTGAATGAGTAACCAGCCGCTACGGCAGATAACTGAGTTACGATATTCTGTTTATTGTATTATCAATAAGGACTTCAGTCAACCGGAAAACGTAGCCTTAGTCGGTTTGGTCGTCTGTCTTCGTCTGGCCCGGTCGAAAATGTAAGGCGGGATTGGAGCGAATAACAATGAGGTGAGCAAAGTCGAATCGGCCGGGATACCTGAGAAGGCCGATGTCTGTGGCGCATTCTCCGCCTGCTGAAGGTCGGACACCGCCGGCTAGCCCAAGGCCCGATTAAGGCAGGAGGCAAGCTGTTCGGCATATGTCCGGATCACTGTGGCATCCTCACCTTCCAGCATGACCCTGACCAATGGTTCAGTGCCGGAATAACGGATCAAAACGCGGCCTTTGTCGCCCAGTTCCCGCGTCACCCGGCTGGTCAGGGACGCTACTTCGGGCAACTCGTCCAGGTTTTTTTTGTGAGAGACCTTAACGTTGATCAGTTCCTGGGGGTATCTGGTCATGATCCCAGCCAGTTCGGACAGGCGGCGCTGGTCTTCGAGCATGATGGCCAGGATCTGCAAGCAAGCGAGGATGCCGTCACCGGTGGTGTTGTGATCAAGAAAGATGATATGGCCGGATTGTTCACCTCCGAGGTTACAGTTTCTACGAAGCATTTCTTCTACTACCCAGCGGTCGCCAACCTTGGTCCGAACCAGTTGCACTCCCATCTCCGCCAGGCAAACCTCCAATCCCAGGTTGCTCATGACCGTGGCTACCAAGGTATTATTATTAAGTTTTCCTTGTTTGTGCAGATGGGAGGCGCAAATGGCCATAACCTGATCACCGTCGATGACTTGACCGGTCTCGTCCACGAATATAGCCCTGTCGCCGTCCCCGTCCAGAGCCACACCTAAGTCGGCAGACTCTTTTATCACCGCCGAGGTGAGCAACGCGGGGTAGAGGGAGCCGCACTGGTGATTGATGTTTTTCCCATCAGGTTGAGCACCTAACAGAATCAGATCAGCCCCCAACTCGGAGAGGACGGCCGGGGCGACCTTGTAGGCAGCTCCATGGGCGCAGTCGAGGACAATTTTCAATCCATCAAGTGACAGATGACGGGGAAACGTATTTTTTAAAAAAACAGTAAACCTTCCAGTGGCATCGGTAAGACGGGAAATCCGGCCCAGGTTTTCCGACGATGGCAGGATGGAATCAGAGCCGGCCTGGAAGACCAGGTTTTCGATTTTTCGCTCCAATTCATCAGGCAGCTTAAATCCATCGCGGTTAAATATCTTTATGCCATTGTCATGGAAAGGATTATGGGAGGCAGAAATAACGATACCGGCGTCAGCCCGCATACTCGTAGTGATAAATGCGATCCCTGGAGTAGGTAAGACACCGGCCAGAAGGACGTCTACCCCCATCGAACATATTCCCGAGGCTATGGCGCTTTCGATCATATACCCCGACAGCCGGGTGTCTTTACCGATGACAATCTTGCAACGGCCGGGCCGGGTATGGCATACTTGGGCCGCGCTTTGCCCAACTTTCATTACCGTATCCACGGTCATGGGAGGGACATTGGCCCTACCTCTAATGCCATCCGTACCAAATAATCTGTTCAATCGTCAAATCTCCGAAAAAATGTTTCTCGTTTCTCGTTGCTGGTTACTTGTTGCTTGTTTCATGTTGGTGTTAGGAGATAACGGGACGTAACCTCCTTACCGGCTACTATAAATTGGTGCTCTCAGAAACGTCAATGATAACCGGGCCTGATATAACTGGAAGTAAACCCGTCACAAGCAACGAGCAACGAGTACCAAGCAACCAGCAACCAGAAAGTCTTCTATTTTAGTTTCGGCTTCACCCGTCGCTTATATATCTCGACTTTGAGCCGTTCCGGAGATGTTTTCTTTAAGGATAAACCGCGGGGTAATGTCACTCCGAACTCCAACATGTACCTCCCCGGTGACTTGTCTGAGAGGTCGAGAGTTACTTGAGGTGGGGTACTTTTTAACGCATTCTTGATCTGATCAACAGTCCCGGTAGTCGTCAAGGTGACTTTGTCGGGTTGCACCCGGTATGCATATTCAGGTGCTTTGACCACGACGGGAACGTCGTTGAAGGTGTGGAGATCATTTTTTGGTTCCACGATCACCTGGACATTAATGGCGTCGGGTTCGAGCACCTTCAGCAATCTGGAATACTTTTCCAAGGGTGTAGTGATGTCGAGGCTTTTTTGGATATCATTAATATCGATTGGCGCGGTCCATAAGAAATCCGTGGCGGAAAGCTCGCTTTTTGATCCTGAGACTATAATACTGTCCGGCTTGACAACGACTTTGGTTACGGCAAAATTGTCGGCAGGTTCGCCTTCAAGACTGGCCATCACCCGGAGACGCTTGGTTATGATCCGCTCAAGATAAATAATTAAAGAAGAAGGGCTAACCCGGATTAGTTCCAGGCCTCTGGGGACGGGGAAGCTCTCGGGAAGAAGATTGATGGTGTTTACTCCAGGTTTCATATCCTTAAGGTCGATCGTCTTGATCATGCCTCGTTCGGACAAGTTCCTGACCAGATTCCGCGGCCCCTTGAATCTGAGTGAGACGTCGGCCGGGATGTCGTTGGTTATGGCCGTGTCAACCGGTACATTGACCAGTTCCAAGGGAACGGTGACACCAACTTCGGAATCCTTTTCTCCGACCACAAATCCCCAGAGCAAAAAAGCCAAGACAACCGAGAGAATTTTCAGCGGTAGATTTTGGAGAAACAATTTT
>JADFYN010000150.1 GCA_015233055.1 Deltaproteobacteria bacterium | reverse complement strand
TCTCAATAGCAGGAAATCAGGCCGGAAATCGCCTATAGCCGGCATCTGAGACCCTTCTGGGAAGGGGTGGGATACCTATACCCAACGTCCGGCCTAACCCCAGGAATATTTTCATGGTAATGACATTGACGTGTAACCAGCAACGAGTAACGTGTAACCGGCAACGAGTAACGTGTAACCGGCAACGAGTAACGAGTTCAATAGCCATTGTCATAGATGTCTTTTTCCCGGACACTAAATTCCAGTTTGAACCGGCGGTCATCCTGCTGAGAAACACACCATAGTTCTAAGACGCCCACTTCCGTTACCTTGATCTCCAGCGTCACCGGAATAACGGTGCCCATTTCGCCTTCGAGATGAGCCTCTACCGTGGTAATCTGTTCGATCTCTCCCTCCCAGTCATCCACGACCATGCCGATGTAGTCGTGACGCCGGGTGGAGGAACCCAGAAAATCAAATTTGACCGGTTCACCCACAACTAAACCGAATTCTTTGTCCGGCACCACCGCCTCGGTTCCTTCTTCCAAGCCAAAGGGAGCGACGCACAAGGCTTTGATCGGCACCGGCATTCCAGGCACCGCAGGCAAGGCGGCTTCCACCCCGATATAATACGTTTTGGCCAAACCGCCGCGGATTCGGATGCCTGTGCCACGGCGGGCCAGACCATAATAGACGGCTCCTCGGGCTACGGCTAAGTCAAAATCACGGCTGACTATTTCCCGGACGCCGGCCGTTTCGTCCACGGGTACCCAGGAAGAAAGAACATCGAGCACCCTATCCCGGAGCGTCTGAGCCTTCATCACCCCGCCGTTGAACAAGACTGCGGTGGGCCGGGCCGGGCCGGTTTCTCCGTTTCCGTCTGCCGTTCGTTGTTGATTCAGGAACTGGGCCAGATGATGGGTGATGGCCGGGTCCGAAGTATAGGATAGGCCCATTTCCCGCATTCCGGTGCGGCGTTGTTGTTGCGGTCGGACCTGGCTGTCGCATTCAGGAAAGAAGCCATTGGTTAGGACCTGTTCCACCTCGGCGCGGGCCAACTCAACCTTGAGCGTCCCTCCGATCAGGCTTCGACCACGGCCGAGAATGGTCACCGGATAGGACATGGCCTCCCGATTGTTGAACAGGTATTCCTTGGCCTGGCGGCAGCCGTGGCATAATCCCCGCATTTCATATGGGTTAAGCTTGCGTCCCTGGGCAGCCAGGCGGGCCGCCACGGAATAGGCCATGGTCAGGTCCATGTTGTCCCCGCCCACCAGCAGGTGCTCGCCGACCGCGATTCTTTCCAGGGCCAATTCTCCGTCAACTTCGGAGACTTTGATCAGACTGAAGTCACTGGTGCCGCCACCGACGTCCACGACTAGAATCAAGTCACCGACTCTGACTTTTTTTCGCCATCTTTCTTTGGTCGTGTCAATCCAGGCGTAAAAAGCGGCCTGTGGCTCTTCGAGCAAGGTGACCTGGGGGAATCCGGCCATTTCGGCCGCCTGGACGGTCAAATTTCTGGCCACAACGTCAAAGGAGGCTGGAACCGTCAGAAAGACTTCTTGATTTTCAAAGAGCAACTGGTCGTCATTTTGGGCCATGACGTGGTTCCAGGAGTCTTTAATATGCTGCAAGATGGCCGCTGAAGCCTCTACCGGCGACAGCTTCTGCCCGTCACTTGGAGACTCCCACGGAAGAATCGGTTTGTTTCGATCCACACCGGTGTGACAGAGCCAGGATTTGGTGGAGGCGATCAGGCGTTGGGGAATCTCTGCCCCGCGGTCGCGGGCAAACTCACCTACGGCCATGGCGCTTCGAGTATTCCAGGGGAGGGCCAGCGCGCCTTGGGGGACATCGTGTGGTCCAGGCAAAAGCACAAAAGAAGGCAGCATATCTCTATCGGCAATGGAGCCTGGACCGACCAGTTGCGGCACCTTGAATATCTGAATGTTGGGTTCTTCACCTTCATCTATCCGGGCCTCTGTATAGGCCACCACGCTGTTGGTGGTGCCCAAATCGATACCTATGATATATGTGGGATCAGACAAGGGATGAATCCTTTCATAATTATTGACTTGTTTCTGTTGAGCCTGGAGGCCGGCCGGGGATAGGGCTGGAAAAGCCTTGCCGCCTGGTTATCAAATTTCAACCTCGGCCGGGGCGATGATGCCCGGGTCGGTAGTTCCGGACAGGCTGGGCAATTCCAACCGGGAAACCCGCCAGCCGCGGTGTTGCAGTATGCCTCGGAACGGTGGTTGGTTCGGAATGTTACCGGTCAGATTGATACTGCCGGCGTCAAACCCTGGCGGGACGGTCACCTCTTCCCCTTCTTCTTGGTTGATTACTGAAACCAGGGTGACGCATTTGTTCAAGACCTGGCGGCAATTTTCATGGATACTCCGGACCGCCGCCCCAATCTGGGAATCATCGTAGTTTTCCAGATCTTCGTTTAAGAAATCGACAAACCGACCTTCCCGTTGCAGCAACGACAGGATCTGGAGAGACCGGCGCCAGTCATCGTCAATATTTCTTTTCATTTCCTGCAAGGCCGGTTTCATCAATTGCTTCATCAGCGGTTTCTCGTCCCTCTTGACCGATTTTTCATCCTTTTTAACCGGCTTCTCTTCTTTCATGACCGGTTTCTCGTCCTTTTTCTTCGGGGCCGGAGGGATTGGCCGAGGGGCCGGTTGGGGGGACGATTGAAGGGCGGGTAGGGTCCTGGCCCTCTTGATCATACGCTTAACGGAAATTATCAGGCACAGCCACAGAAAGAAGGCCGTAACAAACAGGCTGGCGGCCAAGACACCGTAGGAGACCAGATCATATTCATGAATGGTTTGCTTTAATGTTTCGGCCCGGTTTTTTTCTTTAGCTGTTGCGGGTTGGCTCTCGGTCTTGTTTCCAGAGGGTAAGGATTGATTTTCCGTCTTTCCAAAATAGTCAGTAATGTACTTATCAACATAATTATTGACGGGTTTGTCCCAAATTTTGTACGAAACCAGACAGACGGATAGAAGTAAGAACCAGAAAAATATCCAGAAAAACAGTTTACGAGATACGCTATTAGATTTGTCCATTAGTTAACATCTCCCTGATCATTAGTTGAATTTTCTACCAATACGCAATGATGGTTCAAGACAGAGACCAAACAGTCCTGCTTAGAACACGTTGCCTTCTTATTGGGGTAAGGATTCCGGCCGTGGGAACGAGGCAAACAGTAGAACGATAGCACTGGCTTGTCAAGAGGTACTTACAGGGATAAGGTCGGGCCGCCCCGGTTAAGAATAAATCTTAAGCATTTTTCGGATAATCTTCCCAGGCAGGGGCTCATTTGTGGTTAGGGCGGCGTGAGGGCAAACCTCGATACAGCAATAGCATCTAATACATTTGTCATAATCGAAGATCACTTTCCGCTGGTCATGGGAAATGGCTTTGGCGGGGCAATATTGCCAACATTCACCACAAAGTTTACACCGGGCGGACTGCGCAACCGGGCGCTGAATCAGGTTCTTTCTTAGGAATCCATGGAAAACGCGGGGGCCGAACACCAGTGGAATCGTGGCCGGAAGCCTAAAACCTTTGATCCGGGGGAGTTCCCCCTCCAGTTCAATGGCCGGGTCAAGCAATCCCAGGCCGTGAGCCACCTTGCTGGTAAGCAATTCCAATGGTTCGAGCCCCAGCAACCGGCAGACCGTTACATCTACGGTCAGGGTGTCGTCACTGGCCATGATCAGGCCCAGGTGCCTCGGTTGGCCGCCCTTGCCGGGACCTTCACCTTCCAGGGCCAAAATCCCGTCGAGGATGGTTACCGTGGGTTTTAGGGCCGAACAAATCGCGACCAGGAGATGGGCGAATTTCTCTCGGGAGACTCCGGCTCGGAGATGCCATTCAGGCTTTCGGAAACCCACCACGCATCCGAACATGTTTTTAACGCCCAGCGTCAACATCATTTGGCTGTGGGTCTTGAGTTTCGGCAGATTGATGATCACGTCAGCCGCCACGGCATCCTCGGCCAACTCAATCTCCCCGAATGGTTCGCCTACGGGAACTCTGACGGAGTTTTTAAATTCCTTGAGGACCACCGGCAAGCCTTCAAGGGCCTTGGTTATCCCGTTTAGTTTCAATACCTTTTCAAATGTACCGATGGCTCCGCTGTCGGAGATCGTGACCCGGCCGCCTTTTTCCAACACATATTCAGCCGCCGCCTTGATAATCAATGGATGTGTCAAAATCGCCGTTTCCGGTGAAGTTGGAAAGAGCAAATTGGGTTTGATCAAGACCTGAGTATTCGCCTTTATTCGCCCCTGGTCAAAGGCCTGGAGCATTTCAAATATAATCGGTTTAAGGACGGCATAGTCGTATTCAGCTTTTCTGACCATTACTCTTGGCATTATCTGCTCCTTTAGTAAATGTAGCCGCAGATTTTCTCCATATCGGAGACTTCAGGCCGGGGCGACTAACTTCTCCCTGGCCGAGCGCTTGAAGCCGACCGCTTATGAGTTGCGAAATATTCGGAGTCCGAATGGTCAAGGAAGGTGTGGTGACTGAAGGCGAACGGAGCGGGTTGTAAGCTATTTTCCCCCAAGCCTGGTGGTTAGGATGGGGAATCATGAAGCTCTTTCCTAAAGGTCAGGATATTTTTATCATCTTCGCGACGATAGTAAACACTGTCGGTGAATTTTCTGATGAGATGTAGACCCAAACCGCCGATGGGCCGGTGGTCGATGTCGGATTCCAGGTCGGGCGGGGGAATGGTCAGAGGATTGAATGGTTTACCATGATCGATTAAGGCGATGACCAAAGTTTTTGGCTCTTCCAGGCTATCTTCCAGGCTGATTGACACGGTTAGATCACCGGCCGTGTTTTCGTAAGCGTAATTGATGACGTTCGTGGCGGCTTCATCAATAGCCAAGTCAATCTCATGAACCACCTTCATCGAGGCGCCATAGGCCGCGACCCGGTTAGATACGAAATCACAGAATTCTTCCAGGTGTTCTATTTTTGCGGGCCGTGTTATTTGACACATTGGCTAACCGGTTGAAGGGAATTTACAGTCAACTTACATTGGGATAATGGCAGACCACCCGGCTCTTTCATTTGAATGAGTCGGGTGGAGCCGCTCGGTGCTGCGAATCGCTGCCAATTCAGATGACTATTTGAATGATATTCATTAACCCAGTAAGATTGATACTGTCAACTTTTTCCGAACCCTTATCCGAGTTCAGCACGTTAGAGTGACAGATTGCCTTAAGCCAAAGATATTCGTGTCATATCCGGTTCGGCCGCGGCAGCCTGAGGCCCGGGTTATCAACTCCTGCTTTTGGTCCGGCTGATTTCTGCCGGTTGAGGCTTGGGTTGACGGCGCAACAGACGAAGATACCCTAAAAAGAGTGCTGAACTGATACACAAAACGTCCAGCGTGAAACAGGCGATCGACACCCGCCCAACGTAAAAGTCATAAACAGATTCCATCAAGGTGTTTTGAGGAGATATGGGTATCGGACCTAAGAAAGGCCAAAACAATACCTCCGGGTCAACCATGTCGCTGGCCAGATGCCCTACCCACATAGCCATCCCGACGTATAGATATTTCATGGGGACCCTGAATTCCCGGCAGAAGATGTAGGCGGCAATAGACAGTATGGAAAAAGTAAGGACAGAATGACCAAATCCACGGCCTGACAACCCAAACAATACTCGCCCCGGCTTGTCCATAAAGTCGGGACCATAACACGTCAAAATCAAGAAAAGAAGGTTCTCATTTTTTAGGAAAGTGTTCTTGGCTACATTAGCCACCGCCAGATGTCCTAATATCATGACTTTATTTTGCCCCTCATTTAATGTCCTGGGATCAATCCGCATCCCCTCAAGGATGCATTTAACTTCGACTTGCAATTAGAAGCAATTTGTATGCCAGATTGCCGTAAAAGGTGACTTGATGCCTTACATCCAAACTTGATTTATCTTATCCAGGTGTTAAGGCAACTGATTCGATATCCCTCTTCCCGGTGTTATCCTAAAAGGTACACAAGTTGCCGTTATTGGGAATACACGAAATGCTTATATTCAAGTTTCTCATAATAGTCAATGAGAAATCACCAGGGTGTTCTAAAATTATAGATCTTGTAATAATAAGTATATTATTTCAGTTACATAAAATAACAAGACGCAAACTGGAAAGAAAATTATCGCTCACCCGACTTTTTTTGATAGAATAATTAAACAATGAATTAATGATATTTAGCATTATTAATACTTTATTATAGTATTTTTTAATCTATTAAATATTAAAAAATGTCTAAAATATTCAACCTGGACTTCAACCGGGAGTTTTGACCGAAGCCGGTTCAGATCATCTTCCGCTGTGCCGGCATTGGTTACCACCAGCAGATCATCTTCACCCCGTTTGAACCAGATCAGATCATCCAGGATGCCTCCGGCCTGGTCAAGCAGAAAACCATACCTGGCCCGCCCCACCGGCAAGGCCGCGACTTTAGCCGTTACCAGCCGGTCTAAGGCCGCCGCGGCACCCCGACCCGACACGGTTATGATCCCCATATGCCCGGTATCAAAGACCACGGCCTTGGTCCGGCAAGCTTCGTGTTCGGAGATAATACCCGCATACCAGATGGGCATGTTCCACCCTGAAAAAGGCCCCATCTTGGCCTTTAGGGCCAGGTGCTCAGGATACAGCGGGGTTGATCTATTGGATTCAGGGAGATTCATCGTGACGTCCCTCCGATGCAGCGGTATGGATGGGGTTTAGAAAATTAATTCTTATGTTCCCCGTTCGATCAGTTTCTAAGGTCCAGCGGTTCAAGATTCTCCGGATTGAGGAACTTTAGAAAAATATAGCACTGATCCGGCCTGTCTGCAAGAACTAATGCCGGCCGATAGGAAGCGCCTGATGATAAAGAAAACGGGGTTCGCCCTAAATCCGGAAATGATTCGCCGGGTGGCCGGTTGAGTTAACTTGGTTCAAATAAAGCAATACTTTCCACGTGATGGGTCTGGGGGAACATGTCCAATACTTCTAGACGTGACAGCCTGTAGCCGGCCTTGTGGAGATGAGCGGCGTCCCTGGCCAGGGTAGCCGGATTACAAGAGACATAGATGATCCTATCCGGCCTGATCTTGTCCATCTGACGGCCCAGTCCGCTGGCGCCTTCCCGCGGTGGATCCAAGACGACAATAGCCGGCCGGCCTGTCCTCTGCCTTGTCCCGGCCAGGAATTTATCTACCCGGCCGACCAGAAACCGGCAGTTGCTTAATCCGTTGATCTCGGCGTTGTGGTCGGCATTTTGGATGGCCGTCGGGGAGAATTCTACTCCGGTCAATTGACCGGCCGTCAAGGCCAGTGGTAAGGAAAGATTCCCGGCCCCGCAAAAAAGATCCCAGACGGTATCACCCGGCCGAACCTGGGCCAGCTTGACCACCAGGTTGATCAACTCCTGATTCATCCCCAGGTTGGACTGGGTAAAGACCCCAGGCTGCAACCGGTAAGTCAGATCTTTTTTCGTCTGATCGTTTTTTACTGTGAACGTGTACCGTAATCCGGCCTCCCGACCCGGCACGATCATGATCTGGTCACCCGTGGTCACGACCAACGCCTTAACACTGGGACAGGCATCGGCAATTCTTGCCCAGGCCGTTTTATTTCCGGGCCTTGCGCCGGGGGTGAACCGGCAAAGGACGACGCCCAGACCCTCTTCAGGCGAGGATACGATTTCAATCTCTTTAAGGTTGTCATCACCGGGGACATCCGGGAGGCATTGACCGACTTCTTGGATAATCTGATTGACCAGAGAATTGGCCAGCAGGCAGTCGGTGATTGAGATGAGGACATGAGACCGAGGGACGAAGAACCCCCACCGGCGTTGCTCTCCCTGCCCGCGGACCTGGAGCCGTAATCGATGTCGATAATACCTGGGGGAGGCGGCCGGCGTCGGATTAATCTCTTCCGGTAGATTCAATTTTCCGATTCTGGTCAAGGCGTCGATGACCAGGTCTTTTTTGATCAAGTGCTGGAAGGCAGGATCAATATGTTGCCACTGACACCCACCGCATTGGCCGAAAACAGGACAACCGGGGCTGACCCGCCAGGGGGAAGGTTCGATGACCTTAATCAGTTGGGCCAGACTATGTTGCGGCTTAGACTCGATCACTTCTATCTCGACGACCTCGTCCCTCAATGTGCCGGGGACGAAGATTACCTTTCCTTCCAACCGGCCCAAACCATAACCACCGGCGACTAGAACTGAAATTTTAATTACGTTGCTCGACATATTATTTTACCTTAATTAGTA